>CALDEP010000397.1 GCA_937942475.1 uncultured Aureispira sp. | reverse complement strand
GTTTAGATATTTAGTATTTCGTTTCATTAATGTTTCATACACTTGATCCAAATGTTTCATATTTCGAAATGCCAAAATTCCATTTTCTTTTCTCATCTCTAAAAAGAAATCATCTTCAAAAGAATACTTAGGTTTTGGAGTAGGTGTAGGGGAGGTTCCATTTCCATTAAAAAAATCACAGGAAGACATTGTAATTAGTAAAAGGAGTACTGCTATCCCTTTAATTTTAAAAATTGATTGTATCATGTTATCTATTTGTTTGTGGTTAAAAATTTGAGTTTTAATCATTGATACAATAATAGACGATTGCCCTAATAAAGTCCAGACCAAGTTGATGAACTGTTCTTTTCGATTGATGAATTGTAATTTTTGGATGGATAAATGGCTTTTTCCTTTATTAAATCCAAAATAAAAATCCATTAACAACTCTTTATAAAAGATTTACACACTACATTTAAATACATATCAATAATAAAAAAAGCGCAATCTAGTTTTCAACAAACAAGATTGCGCCTCTATTTTTTGTTTTACATCAAGCTAAAAATAACGTCTCTGCTCCATCTTCCTTGATTTCTTATACTCAATTTTCACCTGTTTGTCTTTAGGATATTTGATAGAAAAGCCAAAGTTCAAAGATTTATTTTGCGTCGGCTCTATGACTAAATTCCAAGACAATAAGCCTGTTTTTTCATCATATCCTGCACCTGTTTTCTCGTCTACGGTAATCACCACATCCTTATCAGAAGAGATCGGGACTTGATCCAATATCTCTATATTAATAGATTTTGAATGGTTGTTTCTAACCACAATATCATAAGCAATGGTTGCCTTTTTAGATGAACCTAAGAAGACCTTTTTAGACGAACCTTTTACTTTTTTTCGAGATAGAACGACCTTAGGATCACGCCCTAAAGAAACGGCTAGGGTATCACTCAGGTTATCAATACTCAATCGAGATTGACCAATGTATTTTTCGTTATTATAAATATTAATAGGACCACTCACCAAGTCCAAATCTTCCCAACCAACCACTTGTGCCAATAGAAAAGCATCTTTATCTAGTTTAGGAACGGCATAATATTTATAAGTCGCAGGCAAGTCAAAACGCTTGATATCGACCGAATAAGGCTTTCTGTCCGAAGGAATGGTATAGGGTTTTTCAATCTTAAAATCAGCGTTAAACTCAGGCACTTCCAAGGTCTCTAATACAATATTAGGCGCATCGGGTTGATTCTCTCTATAACGTTCAAAATCTGTTGTATTGTAGTCGATTTCTTCTTCAAAATCTTCTCCTAAAATCGTTTTAATTTCGTCCTCTTCTGTTAGTTTATAATAATTACGTTCTTGAATCACTTGCTGCTGAATGGGCGCATTATTATTCACACTAATATCAACCGTAGCAATGGTATTAATTTGATAAGAAGATGAGCCTGCCAAATTCCAGACACTCAAACGAGGTTGCAGCATACTCTGTAGAGGATCTCCTGTAGAAAGCGTCAATTCGACATCATTCCAATCTACTCCAGTATTATTATAGGTCAAAGCACGGTATTCTAAATTAATCGTACTCGCAAAATTACTTGCCTCCAAATCATAAATTGCCGCCCAACCAGCATCACTAACCACATATCGCAAATCAAAATCAGTGCTAGTTGCCGTTGCGGCTTCTACGACCAGAAAAATCTCTGCCATTGCTCTCTTATCTGCATTCAACTCATACAATTGCAGTTTGTGATCAAATACTTGGCGGTTTAGTCCAGTAATTTTTTTCGTCAATCTTGTGATATTTTTATTAATATCAAAATTTCGTTTTCGATAAAACTCAGACATACTTTGCAGTTCTGCAACCGTTAAATTCTGCTGAGAGGATTTCATAGAGCGATTTTGCTTTAGCAAAGCCTGTTCTTCTTCATAAGAACCACGTTCGTTTTCTAACAAATCAATCGCATCTCTTAGGACCTCTAGCGAATCGTTCAAACGCTTAATTCTAGGCGTTGCTTCTCGACGTTCTATAAAGTTTTGTTTACTTGTAACCGATATGACTTTTACTTGCTTATTCGTCGATACTTGGATGGTTTGATCATACAGTTTTGCCGACAAATTGGTAAACACAAGATGGTTTCGCCCTGCTTTTAAGTTAATAGAAGTCTTACGCATCACCTCCGCTCCTTGCAGATGTAATTTAACGGCATGAATATTGGTTTTAATAGGTGTAGGTGCTTCGTTTTGAGCCAGTAGTGCAGAACAAAAAAAAGAACAAAGCAATAGCAATATTGTGATTGTTTTCATAATTTGAAAGAGGTTTTTCATTTTTTTTTAGTAATTTCATATCATCATTCGTTTGGTAAAAAATCATTCTATAAAGAACAAACTTATACTCCATCCAATAGATGCGACTTCCAAGTCATTAATAGATCATTCTATGCCTTTTAAACTTTAATTAACAGATTAGCCCTTATCATGAAATATTTCACTTGCCTTTTTTTTATGTTAATAACCTGCATTTCGTTTGCACAAAATTATGGCAGTCTAAAGGGCGTTCTTATAGAAGAGTTTAGTCATGAACCCATTCAATACGCCGATCTTTCCTTACAATTAGATGGTGCTTTGGTGGCTCAAACTAGTGCAGATGTGCATGGCAGATTTCTTTTTATAGAGATAGAAGTAGGCAATTATAATTTGGTCATCTCTAAATTAGGGCTTTCTCCCTTAAAAATAACGAATGTTTTTATTAGTCCCAACGAGCTTTTAGAGTTAAATCCTATTTTTGAGGCAGGTGGTTTCGATCAAGATACGATTGTATTTACCTATACTGAATTGCATGAAAAGTTCTTAAAACAAAAGCCTCCAATCTCCAAAACACCTTGTTCCAAAAGGCAATTACGTGCTGCTAGAAAACTAGAAAAGCAGGTGATTCATTAGAGCGTGTCTACCCAATACCGCAAGGCTAATTCATAGCCACGCATTCCAAAACCAGAAATACTTCCAATACAATTTGGGGCAATAAAAGAATGGTGTCGAACGCTTTCTCGTGCAAATACATTAGAGATATGTACTTCAACAACAGGGCTAGAAATTCCAGCAATGGCATCTCCCAAGGCTAAGGAGGTGTGCGTATATGCACCTGCATTTAGAATAATTCCATCCCAATCAAAACCCACTTCATGTAGTTTGTCAATCAAATGTCCTTCTACATTACTTTGATAATAGGCTAAATTAACGGCTGGAAATTGTTTTTGTAAGGCTTCAAAATAAGTTTCAAAAGTAGCCGTACCATAAATCTCAGGTTCTCGCTTTCCTAGCAAATTCAAATTTGGTCCATTAAGAATTAATATTTTCATAAGCTATTTGATTCAACTAGTTACTTACTGATGTTACTTACATATTGGAGGATAAATCACTTTGATGGTATGCTATTCTAGGCGCTTTTTCTATATTTTTTTGAACATACAATAAGTTGTCTTTTGTATCCAAAGCACACAAATAACCCAAACCATCTACTTGATTATAATAACAACCTGCATCAATATTCAAAATGGAAGGTCGGTCTTCTACAGCCTTGCTAATTTGACTCAAAGCCATCGCAACGTGCCCTTGTATTTGTATTTTATTATGAATAGAATCCTCTGAAATCTGCAAGGATTGACTATGAAAATAAGCTCTCGTATCGGTAATCGGTCTAGGTTGTGCTGCCGAAAAGCCCATGTGCGAAAAGATATGGGTAGGCGTTTCGATATAATAAGGCATGTGAGCGCAAAAATCCAAATAAGTAAGCAAATCTCCCGCCATTAGATCATCGGAATTGTACTCGTGCAAGAATTCATCAAAAAAGTCCATGCCACAATCATAAGCCGTCAATAGATTATGCTCGTGATTCCCTTTGATGCAATAAATTTCATATTCCAATTCTAATTGCATCAAATAATCCAATACTTTCTTGCTATCCTTTCCTCGATTAATTAAATCACCCAAAAAAATCAATTGATCGGTTTGCTGCAACTGTATCTGCTCTTCTACCAAAGCATATAAAGTATCAAAACAGCCGTGCACGTCACCAATAATTAATTGACGCCCCTCGGGGGGACTCGGTAAATAAATTCCCATAGCTTACAATTCCATTAAGGGGTACAAACCATGTTCCGATATCCAGCCTGTTGTACCACTGTCATCTAAAATTTCTACCCGTAACCAAGTATTTCGTTGTTCCAATACCGCAACAGCCGTCCCACGTTTTAAAGCCTCTTCTTGTTTCACACTTTCCAGAATTGGTTGTTCATGCAAGTTGGTTGGATGTTGAATCATTCGAATCGCTGACCATTTTTTCTTACTATCCAAAACAACAGAACGCCCTACTTTGTTGGTAAATTCTCCATTACATTGAGCAGCAGGAAGTGCTGACAATTTAATAATCATGGCATCACCCAATATTTTAAAATAGCCTTTAAAAGACGCTTTTGTATTGGTTGGATTATAACAGGCTACTTCAATCGGGTTTTGAGTTCCAATAATTCCTTCAAAAAAGAAGCTACAAGTTTCCTTATCTGTTGCTTGAGGATTTCGGTAAATACCTGTTAGTTCTTTTCCTTTTATACCAATTTGAATTTCATAATAATCTCCTGCAATGGCGTACACATCCGTTTTATCCAACTCAGATTGTGTCCAAGAAGTTTTGATTGGAGTGTCCTCCACAGCTGGTGGCTCTGGTGTTCCTCCACAGGCTGTGAGGCAAAAAATCAGACCGCAAAGGCTCCACAAAGACCATTGAGAATTAAATGGATGCATATAATAATTTTAATAGCTCCTAAGTAAACGGGTACAAAAATTTAGGCTTTGATACTTAGAAACACATTTCTTATAAAAATAATTACTAGACTATTTATTAACTCATGTTATGCAAACAATTGATTAGTCGATAACCCGAAGGCTCACGACCACGAACTCTAAGCAAAGCGCTCATAAGCATAGCGAATAAGTAGCAGCGCAGCTAAGTAAAAAATCAATGTTCCTGTATAAACTTGTTCTTAATGCTTCAACATTAAAACAGTACTTAAATAAGTAACGATGAGTTTAATACTGAACGAAAAAAGCTTCTTCGCAGGCTCATGAGAGAGTTCTTGCGTAACATCAATTACTAAGCAATAAAAAGCCCATTAATAGCCTCTACAGCTTTGATTTCTGAAACAAAAGACATAATCGTCTGTTCCACTCCACCCTTCATTGTCATGGTACTCATAGAACAAGTTTCACAGTTGCCCAACCATTTGAATCGAAGCACCATATCATCTGTCAACTCAACGACCTCAATGTCTCCACCATCTATTTCTAAATGTGGGCGCAAGGTGGTTAAAGCTTGTTCTACTCGCTGTAAAATCTTTTCTTTCTCTAAATTCATAATATTATTTTTTTGACAACTTTTTAAATTCACCACTCCGTTGAAAACCCGAAGGCTCAGCGTAGCTAATCAACGGAGTATTATAAATTCATACCTTATGATTTTTATCACAAAGTAGTTTTAAGTTGTTTTAACAACAGTAGTTGCTTCAATCATTTCATTTCTTACCGCCACTTGACGCAATACATTTTTGGCAATTTTCAAGAAGGCTTCTTTTGCAATTGGCTCATCTGCTACCGCAGCAGGAACACCATTATCACCACCTTCACGAATACCTTGTACAATTGGAACTTGTCCTAACAACATGGTATTCGCTTCTTTTGCCAGTCGTTTTCCTCCCCCTTCACCAAAAATATAATATTTATTATTTGGTAATTCTTTGGGTGTAAACCAAGCCATATTCTCCACAACGCCCAAAATGGGTACATTGATATTCTCTAATCGGAACATATTCATCCCCTTAATAGCGTCTGTATAAGCCACTTCTTGAGGCGTTGTTACCATAACAATCCCTGTAACAGGAACGGTTTGAACTAAGGTCAAGTGAATGTCTCCCGTTCCTGGAGGCAAATCCAAAATCAAATAATCTAGTGCCGGCCACAAACATTCTTGAAAGAACTGCTTCACAATTCCGCCCAAACGAGGACCACGCAAAACAACCGCTTGTTGAGGCTCAATCATATATCCAATAGAAATTGTTGGAATACCAAACTTTTCAATCGGAACCATCTTAGGCTTCCCATGTACATCCTTAATTTTAGGACGCTGTCCTTGCAGTCCCAACATCGTTGGAATAGAAGGACCATACAAATCAATATCCATCAAGCCAACACTAGCCCCCATTGCTTTGAGGCTCAAGGCTAAGTTAACCGCTACCGTAGATTTCCCAACACCGCCTTTTCCAGACGCCACAGCAATAATATTCTTGATATGTGGAACAGGACTCTTTGGCTTATTGGCTTCTCCTCCAGCCTTTGGTTTTGCATGTACATGCACTTCCGCTGTTGGATAAAGTGCGTTTACCGCACCAATACAAGCAAATGTCAATTGATTTTTGACAGGAGATTTTAAAGAAGGGACAATAATTGTGAAACTAATGTCATTTCCTTTTACCTCTAGATTTTCAACCATACGCACACCGATAATATCCTGTCCTGTATCAGGGTCATTTACCGTTCGTAAAGCTTCTATAATTTGTGATTTATCGAATTCCATATTTATTCTTTCTTCATTTTTGAATCTATTGATTCACAAAGACGTAATTTTGTTTTTCTTCAGATTTTATTATCCTCTATAGAATAGTTGTACTTAGAACAAAAGTAGTAGCTTATTATTAAAAACTGGTGTTACGCAAAAACCTTTTTTCTATTACTATTAAAAACTGTTCTTTGCTTATTTAAGCACTCTTTAATGTTTAATTCTTAATGCTAAATGTTTAATGTCTGTGATGTTATAAATCATTCAACATTAAAGATTCAGCATTAAACATTAAGAACAAGTTACTAACTATATTTTGGTCTTTTTTTTAGACCTAATCATTTTCTTGCGTAACATCAGTTAAAAATATAAATCTAGTTATCAGTAATATCCTAGATCGCGTTGCTGTTAGATTTTAGACCCTATAGAAACTTGATAGGGTCTAAAATCTAACGTCTAAAAGCGAAGCAATCTAAAATCTAAGTATTCTCAAGCAAACCATATCTTTTATCTACGAAAAATTTTATCCTTTGCATAGTAGAACAAAGATACAAATTTATAGTTGCAAATTGATAACTTTGTTTAGAACTTGTCTAATTCTAAAAACAACCATATGAATCGCTTTTTATTTCTACTCGTCTTTATCGCTTCTTGTCTATTTCAACTTGGCTGTTCATCAACAACTGGAAGAACAGAAAGGACTGTCAAGGAACCTTCTTTAGAAGAATGGTTAGCCATTGCTCCTGCCAATCGTTCCTACATTTACGATGAATCGTTTTGCACCAAAATTAGTTCAAAAAAAGAGATTGAAATCGCAAAAAAATTACTATTCGAAGACCTAAAAAAACAAGGTCTAGACCAATTAAAACAAAGTTGGGAAAATAAGTCCTTCTCTTATGGAGATTTTACGATGCCAATTAAAATAAAAACCTTCGGGGAAGCCCCCAAAGAAGGGCATTCTCTATACATATCCATGCATGGTGGTGGTGGCGCTGCTCCTGCTGTAAACGATCAACAATGGAACAATCAGATTAATTTATACCAGCCCAAAGAAGGCATTTATGTTGCTCCAAGAGCGCCAACAGATACTTGGAACCTTTGGCATCAAGCTCATATAGACGTACTATTTGATGAATTGATACAGGCGGCTGTTTTAGTGGCGGGTGTTAATCCCAACAAAATTTACTTAACAGGCTACTCGGCAGGTGGAGACGGTACCTTTCAGTTGGCTCCTAGAATGGCAGATCGTTTTGCAGCAGCAGCAATGATGGCTGGGCACCCAAATGAGACGACTCCTGATGGGCTTAGAAATTTACCTTTTGCTATTTTTATGGGTGCAAAAGATGCCGCTTACAAACGAAATGAGGAAGCCGAGAAATGGGGCAAGTTATTAGATAATTTACAAAAAACAGATCCTAAGGCTTATATTCATAACGTTCAAGTTGTTCCCAACAAAGGGCATTGGATGGATAGAGTGGATACGGTTGGAATCAATTGGATGGCGCAATTTTCAAGAAATCCCTTGCCTCAAAAAATTGTCTGGAAACAAGACGATTGCCACCATGAAACCTTCTATTGGTTGAGTCTTAATAAAAAAGAAATTAAAACAGGTCAACGCATTGTTGTAGAAAGAAAGGAGAACACCATCAATATACTAGAAAATGATAGTGAAACGCTCTCTATTTATCTGAATGATGACATGTTTAACTTAGATCTACCGATTATCATTCAATATCAAGGAAAGAAAATCTTTGAAGGATTCGCTACTAGAACCATTCAAACGGTCTATAAATCGCTAGAGCAACGTATGGATAAAAACTTGACCTTTTGCAGTGAAATTATTGTCTCGGACAATCAAACGGTTAAAGCAAATGTTACTTATAGCATGCCTGTTCCAGGAAGGACATTTAGGTAAGACTAAAAATCAAATAAATGCATAGATGCTTTTTTGTTTCCAATTTACTTGGATTTTCGATAGAAAAACAAAAAATTCACGAAGTATTCTTACAAAAAGCGTATCTTTGTAGGCTAAAAAATAGACAATGAAATTTTCAGAATATAGCATCAGCTTAGAACTCAAAAAGAATTTAGATAAACTAGGATTCCGACGTCCAACAGACATTCAATTCAAGTCGATTCCTTATATTTTAAATGGAGAAGACCTCTTGGCGATTGCACAAACAGGTACAGGAAAAACAGCTGCTTACGGCATTCCTATTATTCACAAATTGCAAACGTGGAAAGTAAAAGCACGACGTAAGGATGGTATCAAATGTTTGGTCATGGTGCCAACACATGAGTTAGCAATTCAGGTAACAGAAATGTTGAACGAATTGGCAACGCATACTTTAGTCAGAACAATTTGCATTTTTGGAGGGGTCGATCAAGATCCTCAAATTGCTTTATTGGACAAAGGAGCTGATATTTTAGTCACCACTCCTGGGCGAATGTTTGATTTGCGTAGCCAAGGTTATTTGGATTTGCATCGAGTGGAAACTTTAGTTTTGGATGAAGCCGATCATATGTTAGACAAAGGCTTTATCAAAGACATTCAAGATGTTTTGCATTATTTGCCTAAACGTCGTCAGACCTTGTTCTTTTCTGCTACTATTGATAAGGAAATTAAGAAATTGGCTTATTCTTTAGTTCAAAGTAATGCCATTCGTATCCAAATTGCGCCTAAAAATCCTGTTGCCAAAAATGTGTACCACAAAGTTGGTTTTATAGAAATGGACGACAAACGCTATTTTTTAGAACGTCTTTTTAGAGAACACAAACACGCCAAAATTTTGGTTTTTGTTCGGACTAAAGTTCGTGCAGAACGCTTGTTAAGCGCAATGGAACGGGTTGATATTTTTGCTAGAACCTTGCATGGGGACAAATCTCAGACAGATCGTACTTCGGCTTTAAATGATTTTAAGGAGGGCAAAATTCGCTTGCTAATTGCTACAGATATTAGTGCCAGAGGGGTTGATATTGCTATGGTAGAATATGTTGTCAATTATGACATGCCAGAACAAGCGGAAAATTACGTGCATCGTGTTGGACGTACAGGACGTGGAAATCACAAAGGAAACGCCATCTCTTTCTGTAGTACAGAAGAAATTGAGTTATTGAAAGAAATTGAGTTTTATATTGGTGGTTCTATTGAAGTCTTAGATATTGATAACGTTGACCTTGCCGATACGCTCGATTTCACTAAAGATACCAAAGGTTTGGATTGGAAAAAATTGATTGAAGAGGAATTAAATCAAATTGAAACAGAGGCAAAGATATACGGCAAAAAACCAAGTAAAAAGAAAAAGAAACGTCGTTAGTTTCGTTTACTACTTTTCCATTTTTATAATAATAAAACAACGTGCAAGAAACTAAAATTACGACCGAAAATCTACTTTCCTTATTATTAGAGGAAGCCAGCAGAAAGCGTATTTTCAAAAAATATCAAGCTGAAAGTGGCAAACATTTAGTTTTCATCAATCATTTGTATGAAGTAGCTTCAAGGATTGAGTTGAGCCTGGAAGAAGCCCAAACCTTAAAAAAAACCTTGTTAGATGCTGGAGATACCGGTAGGAGAATTTTAGAAGATTTTATTGCTCAAGCTAATTTCCCCGCTCCTATCCTCTTTGAATTGTATGAAGAAAAAGAGTGCATGACGGCATTGGCACACAAAAGAGGTCCAATCGATTTGTTGCTCAAAATTGCCCGAACAACAGAGGGACATGAAGAGGCTTTGCTAACGATTGGCAAGGATTATTACCAAGATGATGCCATTTCAGCAGAGGATTTCCAAGCCTTTTTAGAAGAATTTGGACGTTCAGAATGGTTGTTATCTGCCTTGGTGCATACCATTCGTGATAATAATAAAAAAGCAAGGGTTTTTAAAAAATTCATTGACAACAGCGTTGATAATTACGAACTACAAGACCTTCACGAAGAGTTGCAAATGGAGCAAGAGTTGCTATTAACAGAAGATAAAAATCTAATTAAAACCAAACACAAAACTAAAAATCCTAGATTTTTACGCTCTATCGCTCAAAATACCGCCACGCCTCTAAAAATATTGCTTAGCTTGAAAAAGGTCAACCGATTAAAATATGCGGGCAGTATTCGCAATTATGCGGTGGAAACCTTGGCAAAAATTAAGGCAAAATAAGAGGACTGTTTTACAAGTTAATACTTTTTAGGTTTTTAAACGAAGTATAGATGAGTCCTACAGAAGCAAAAATACGAGCCTTGCTATTCTCTCCTTCTAAGGAAAATCAAAACTTAGCTTGGTTGTTGGACAACGTTCAGAATCAAGGCAAGATTAAAAAGGCTTTAGAAGCCGAACAGGCAGATTTGTTGCGACAAACAGCAGGCTGGACCATTGAGCGATTATTACAAGCCAAACGAGTGGTTTGCCATGCTAAAAAAGCAACTCAAATTCATATAAAAAACCTACCTAATGTCACTTCTCTAAGTTGCTTAAAACATCCAGAATTATTAACTTTTCGAGTTTCTAATTGTCCTAATTTGGAAAATTTATATTGCTTTAAGAACGATGCTTTGGAAAGCCTAAGCATAGAAAAATGCACTCGTTTAACGTATATAAGTTGTATCGAAAACCAACTCTCCGACTTGCAAATTGAAGCCCCTGAATTAACCTATCTCTATGCCGCTTCTAACCAATTAAAGCATTTTGATGCCGCTCCTTTTTCTAAATTATTCGGCTTGGATTTCACCAAAAACCCAATCAAGACGCTAAAAGTAACGCTAGCTCAACAACAAGATTTGCACCCGAATTTAGAGCCTTTCACTAGAGTTATCACCTAAAATCACTTCTTCTTTTTCTCTTGCACTTTATCATAATCCTTAAACAATTCTTTGCGCCCAAATTCCTTACAAATAGGACATTCATAAGGATTGTGCCCACGAGCAGGACAATATTCTCTGCCAAAGAAAATGAATTGCAAGTGCAATTTGTTCCAAATTTCTCTAGGAAACAAACGCTTTAAATCCTTCTCGGTTTGCACCACATTTTTCCCATTGGTCAACTTCCAACGATACGCCAAGCGATGAATGTGTGTATCAACAGGAAAAGCAGGTACTCCAAAGGCTTGAGCCATGACGACAGAAGCTGTTTTGTGCCCAACACCAGGCAATTCTTCTAAGGCAGCCATATCTTCTGGCACTTCCCCATCGTATTTATCTATCAAAATTTTAGACAAACCAGAGATTGCCTTCGACTTTTTAGGCGACAAGCCACAAGGTCGAATAATGGCTCGAATGTCCTCCACAGCAACTTTTGCCATGTCTTTGGGATTGTCCGCCAATTCAAAAAGCGCAGGAGTCACCGTGTTGACACGAGCATCTGTACATTGCGCAGACAACAAAACCGCTACCAATAAGGTGTAAGGATCTTTGTGATCTAGTGGCACAGGCGTTTCTGGATAATATCCTTCCAAACGATTTTGAATGGTTTCTACTATTTCTGCTTTTTTCATTGTTGTTTTTATTTCTAATTTTCTACTTGACTCGACAATAAATTTAAAAGAAGCTCTTCTGAATATCTTGCATCATTTTGGAATTTACGTAACATTGGAGCAATAGCTGCTACAGGCATTTCACCAAAGACGAATGCTTCCCATGATTTTCCTTTGTGTTGTTTTGCATCCCAATTCTCATCGCTAGTTAATGCCAATCCAGCTTCTAATGTAGCCATTGTAAGAAACTTATAATCAGGAATTTCAAAGATAGTATTCGAAATACCTTTATCCTCCCACAACTGTTCTATTAAAGAGAGATAAGTCGCTTTTAAGTTTCTTATCTTTCGTGCGATAACGATTCCTTCAGGTACTCGTTTCTCCTTACCATAATCTCCTGTAACAAAAATACGTTGAGGTACCTCTTTGTTTTTTTTCCCTTTTGGTCTACCCGTCAAAACAGGATTCCCTAAAGCTTTGGCTTCCGATGAAGTATAAACGCCCCCCGATTCTTCATACATATTCGTTCGAACATCATCTATATAATTCTCAAATTGAAGGGTCAGTTTCTTAATTTCTTTTGCCCTTTGATATAACAATTGATATTCAGGCTGATCTTTTGCTGCTTTTTCTAATTTTAAAAGGGCCCCTTCACTTGATAAGTTTTCTGTATCTCTATTGTCTAATAACATATACTTTTTAGAAGCTAGAGGAATAGCCAAATCACCCATTTGATTGGCTAGTAAATAAAGTAGCATTGCTTCTGAATTTTTAGCATCATTTTGAAACTTACGTAGCATTGGATAAATTGCAGCAACAGGCATGTGCCCAAATGTAAAATCAGACCAAGATTTCCCCTTATGTCTTTCAGGTGCATAACCTTCATCTCCTACCAAAGATATCCTGAATGATAATTCATCAGACACCACTTTCTTTTTAGACCTATCTCCAAATATAGTCCCCTCAAGACCTTGGCTATCCCATAAATCAAGTATTAACGTTCGGTAAACGTTCCTTAAATCTTTAATTTTTTGAGCTAAAATCGGTCCTACTGCTTTTTGTTTCTCCTTGTTATCATAATCTCCTGTAACAAAAATACGCTGAGGCGTATCCTTATCTTTTTTCCCTTTCGGTTTTCCTTCTAATTGAGGATAACCCTTCTCCACTGCTTCCTCCAAGGTATAAGCACCACCCGATTCTTTTACCATTCGTTGCCTGATCCCATTAAGGTATTCGTGATATTGAATCGAAGTGGAATGAATTTTTTGAGCTGTTTTAAGTAATTCCTTATATTTTGTGTCTTTACTAGCAGCTGCTTCCATATAAAACAGTAAACTATCCATAGACATTCCAGAATAAGGACTATGGTCAAAGAGGGTAGTTTCTGTAGTCTCTTGAGCATAAATGAGGTTTATCTGTATGCTAAAGCTCCAAGTTATTACAGACAATAATAGTACTAATTTCATGGTAGGTTTATTTACTGTTCCTTAGGGTAATAAAACTTATTTCAATACAAAAATACGTTTACTCAAATTGGCATCCAACTTCTTGCCAGCCTTCGTTTGCTCTTGAACATATTCCAAAATAGCATCTCGAAACAGAACGCCTGTAGGAATTTGTTTTTTATCTTTTAAGAACGAGCATTTATCGCCACCATTAGCGATGTAATCATTTGTCGCAAAGCTATATATTTTGTCGTTTTCTACTTTTCGTCCATTGATCCGCAAATCTACCGCCTTATTTCTGTGCGCTGTCATTTCGATTTGTTTGCTAAGCGGCCAACCGTCATTTGCTGCAATGTGATTGAACAAAGCACGCAGTTCGCTCCCTTTCATTTCAATGACCACCAAAAGGTTATCAAAAGGCATTAATTCAAAAATTTTACCTTTGGTAACAGGTCCTTTGGGGATAGATGTAATTCTCAAACCGCCATAATTTAATACTGCAAAGTCAATTTTACGATCCAAATAATCTTCACACTTTTCATGGACCAAATCTGTTGCCCAATTCCCTAAAGTAGATTCTGGCTGTGCTTTGGTCAACATTTTTGCCATTTCGCCAATCACTGTGTTCATTTCCTTTGCCATTTCCTTTTTGTAGGGCGCAATTAATTCTGAAACACTAGCATCTTCGGCTTCGAGTTCTTTAATTTCTTGGTATTGGTTGTCTGACTTTACAAAATGAGTTTGCGGTTGACAAGACACAAAAAATAAGAAGCAACACAAGGAGAAAAAAGTAGATTTAAGCATAACCTATGAATTGTATATTTGATTTTAATTAAAAAACGAATTCTGAACACAAGACATTTTTTTGTATAATAAAACACAGAATCTGCCTAGCCTTATTTTAGACTTTAGGTGCTGCGCTCTTAGATGCTAGATTCTAGACCCTATCAAGATGCTATAGGGTCTAGAATCTAAGAGCGTAGCGATCTAAACATTATTGTTGAATAGATTTACGCTCTAAAGTTATTAGGCAAACCTTTTGTCCTGTACATAGTTTTAAATTAGTAAACCCATTATAACAAAAAAAAAGCACCTGCAATAAGCTTGTACTTTCTTTTTTAGATATTAAATACACTGTAACATAAATTGTATTCCTAAAGTCTTTTTTACTCCTCTAGATTTAATTCGTCAAACCACTTTTCTGTTTTTTTGAAATAATCCATCAAAAATGTATTTCCATTTCTAGTATCCAAGAGTGTCGCATGTTTGTAAGCTGCGGTTTCAAACCATTTGTGCAAAGCCAATACTTCGTATTTATTTCCTTCTACGGGAAGTACAAAGTAGTCTTTATTAATCGTTAGATCCAAAGCCATTGTTTCTTCTCCCGAAGCAAGATAAGCTTGCATAAGCAAAGCGCAACTAAGGTAAAAATCATAGACCTCGCCACTAGCACTTGTTTTCAACGCAAAAGCCAACTGCTTTTGTATCAAATTTCTTCCTTTTAAGAATTCTTGTTTACAAGCATGGTACAACAACAAAACAGAGGCTTCATATCCATCTGGCGTCAAAAAATCTAAATGGTCATAAGTAGATTGTACATAATGTGCCGCTTTTTCCCAAGCCCCCGTTCGCATACTGGCATAAGCCGCCTTAGGAAACGTGGTATGTGGCACCACATGGCACGTCAATTTGCCATTTAAAATAGGTTGAATACAATCCATCATTCGATCATATTGCTCTGCGACTAAAAATACCCTTGAAATATTATTCGGCTGACAAGCCGCACAATCATCTAATTCACAAGTTCTAGTATCACTAAAATACTTATCTGCAAGTTCAAGTGATTTTTCTATATTCCCTAACTGCGATTCCTGTTGTGCTTTAAAATAGTTAATGACCCGATCTCCAGTTCCATACTCTTGAAACCGACGCTCAAACTCTTCCCGTAAGCCTTCAATTTTACTTAAAGAGATGGCAGGAAAGTCCGTCACTGCATTGATTACCCATTTGAATGTCCATAGGACCTGAAGGTATTTATAGTAATTGTCTTTGCTATCGCATTTGTTCAAAAACCAAGGAAACATTGCAATGACCTCTTGGTCTTGATTCAAAAAAACACTCTGTCTAATATACCTCATTCGAGCATCAAACTCTAAATCAATGTTCTTAAACGTCTTCGCTTTTTGGATGCATTTGAAGGCTAAATCTCTATTTTCAAAAGAGTCTTTGGCATCTTCCAAATAATCCAACGCTAATTCTACCTCTTCTTCGTTTTGAAGCTTTTGCCAGTTCATAAGTTTCTTATTTTAGTTTTTTGATTGTAATTAGCTTGTTAATTTTAAAAGTGGTAAGAATAGGAAGCTGTCAAATAAGCTTTATAAGGGTTTATTGCTTATAAAATTGAACTAATATTGCTTAAAATTTTATTTATCTAACAGGTTTTCAAACCACCTTTTTAGCTCATTTAATAATCACCAAACTATTGATTTAACAACAACAATAAATTTTGATTCATGGTATCCAACTCCAATTGATTGAGAGGATAATGTCCCATTAACATAGCATTGATATAAATCGTTTCTAAAAATAATTTTTCTTGTACCTTATCGCCCTTGATAATTTTCTGAACAATTGGATTCTTAAAGTTCAAAAATAACTTAGAACGATACGATTGTTTCTCTTCAAACAAAGACCCTGTGATACTTGACCACAGTGCATTGCTATCGTCCTTAATTTGATTCAAATCTCGATTTCTCAAGGTTTCTTGTGACAAATGAAAAATGGCTGGAATATCAGTCGGTAAGAATTGTTTTAATTCTAATTCACAATCAAATTTTGCCATATTTTCTTGTAACATTTCTATTTTATCAGCATACAAATCATATTCAGCAACCTCCAAATCTTGTAAGATGTTACCAAAATAATTCACATCAATACGCTGATAAAAGCTCGTTGAATCCTGCTGTTTCAAACGCTCTAAAAGCTCTGTATCGTAAATATACCCTGCATTAATCACCAACTTCCCATTCGCTCTTGCAATCGGCACCAATTGTCTAAACTCATCCAAATCAGGCACAAATAGAATCGTCTTAGTCTTTGCTTTAATTTGCTTGATCGTATATTCACCCTCTGTCGTTGGCAAAACAAACCAATTGGCAATAAAGCTTAAAAAATCATTGTCTGCCAAAGCCAAAGATTTTAGCGCATTGCTGTGTGTTTTTAGAATGTACGAAAGCTGCTCTGGATTTTCTACACTCAATTTTTTGAGGTAGTTTTTAATACAATTTCCAAAATCTTCCCGAACTTCTTGAGCCGTTTCATTCTTATAAATTTCTTCTCTTGATGCAGTCGGAGACAAATTTTTAGAGTTCACCACCACCCGCACAAAAAATGCCCATTCTGGAATCAAATCTTGCGCTTGACTAGAAATAAACATGTTCTTAATGTAAACATGGTTGTTCTGAATCGCTGCAAAATGCACGGCATGTGGCAAAATATACGCCACACCTTTTGATTGACCTGTTCGGTCGGTTAATTCTATATAATTAGAAAAATTTTGTTGAAAAATAGAGCGTCCAAAATTCAAAATTGCATCTCCATTTTGGTGCTCTTCCCAAGGAAACGAACGCCCAATGCTTGCTTCATGTCTCCCATTCACTTCATAATGAATTGGTAAGCTCAAATAAGTGCCATAGAGTTCTAATAAATGCTGAATTTTGGAAGGACTTAAATCTAAATCTGTTCTTAGTTTTAGAATCACTCGTGTTCCTACAAAGTCCTCTTGTGGCGCTTCTACGGTTGTTTGATAAGTTCCATTAATGTTACCCACCCATTTGACCAAGTTTTCAGCTCCCTGCACTTGCGTCTTCACCACAATCTCATCACTCACCATAAAACAAGACAACAAGCCAATTCCAAATTGTCCAATAAAATCGCCTGGTTCATTGCTTAAAATATCACTTGATTTAGAACTGGAACCAATCTTAGATAAAAACTCCTCGACTTCACTCCTAGTCAAACCAATCCCATTATCACTCAAAACAAGCCCTTTTCCTTGCTCATTTTGATAATAATCGACTCGAATGTAAGGCTCAAAAGTCTCCTGCCGCTTTCTAGCTTGAATGGCATCTATAGAGTTTTGTAGCAATTCACGCACAAAAACTTCTTTCTGACTATAAAGGCTGTCCGATAAGATTTTTAAAATTCCAGTAAGGTTTACTTGAAAAACAGAAGATTCCATGAATGAGTTTTTTGGGTTAAAAGTCGATGCTTTTAATAATTCGGTGATTTTTTTGCTAGTAATTTGTGCAAAACAGAGGAACGTTATATTATTTAAAATAATTCCATTTTTTTCTAATTATAACATTTTTCATTGTGCGCTCTTGTGCTTTTCGATGCGCTTAAAAGTGTATAATACACCTTAAATAGATGCTCCTACAGGATAAATCTACTTCGTTCCTCCTAGAGACGGCCTGTTTGAAAGGCTGGTCTAAAAGAACCGTTTCTTTTTTGTTATAAAATAAAAAAACCACTTAAGCGAGTGGCTAAGTGGTTTTCTATATTTTGATAGAGTAAGTATCTATTTTTGCTTGTTAATTAAACAAAACACCTACTTCTTTTTTAATCGCTCCTAAGGCTTGAATATAGCCAATTTGTGGATTTTGCTGTAAATAAGCCACCAAAGCATCTAAAAATTCTTTAGCAGAAGGGACGCCTTCTAGTCCTTTCTCTTCATATTCTTTGACCAAGTCATAGTGCAATTTTTGGCAAATTTGAGTCACCTCTTTTTTAGCCAATAAGATAATATTCCAAAGATCATCTGTCATATAGACTTGCTGTGTAATATTATGATGCAACTCCTCCTCTACTTGTAGCGTCAAAGCCATTTTATACATCTCTGCGGTCATAGTAGGCGTTGCCTTTGTGTTCGTTACCAATTGCCCAATTTCCATTCTAGAACAAAACAAAGTCATCCGTTCATAAGCTTGCAAGCGCATTGGCAACAAGGTTTCATTGGTTGTTTTCAACAAATCCACCCTTCTATTCTCAGCATCACGTGCTAGTAAGCCTTGAACCACATCTGTCTCTCTAGTTAAAAACGCACGCAAAACAATCCATGCAGTTAGAAAAACAAACAAGGAGGGTAATAATAATTTTAATATTTCTATCGTAGCTTCCATATATAAGTATAAATATTTAGAAAGAATGAAGGGTTATTTTTCATCCTTAAACGTAAGGGATGTAAAGATAACAGGTTGTTCTTTATTTTTTAATAGTTTCTTGTTTTTTATCTCAATCTCTTTTCTCTATCTTTTCAAAATGTCATTTTTTCGTCTTATTATTAATCTATAATTCTAGTAGAAGCTCTATAGGCGCTTATTATAAGGATTTCAACTTCTTTAAACTAAAAATGCAATGAACTAAATTTAGTTACACTATGTTTAGTATATAATTCGTATATTTGTGAAAATAGGTCACTTTAATGCTTTGTAGCTTTTTAATAAAAATTAGAAACCCTACAAAGTACAATCACTTTGAAAGCAATCGTATAAAAGATAAAATAAAACAATTATGACTGATTTGGAAACTCCAATAAACTTAACAGAAGGAGCGATAACGCAGCTACAAAAAATCATGGCAGACCAAAATGTTACTGACCTACATGGACTTCGTGTTGGTGTAAAAGGAGGTGGATGTTCTGGTTTCACCTATATTTTGGGCTTTGATGAGAAGAAAGAAGAAGATGATGAATTTGAAATAGGTGGATTTCGTGTGATTATGAACAAAGCACATGCGATTTACTTGGTTGGAATAGAAATCGACTTCTTGGATGGCTTACAAAATAGAGGTTTTACCTTTAACAACCCAAATGCTACAGAAAGCTGTGGTTGTGGAACTTCGTTTTCTGCCTAAATAGACCTAAAAAAATAAGCGTTGCTCTGTTTGAGCATAAAATAAGCTAAGCGAACTGCTAAAAATGCAATATAATGCATTTTTTTAAGGGTTCGCTTTTTAGTTTCATGTAAAATCACTATCTTCGCAACGCTTTTAAATAAACCATTAGGGTTTCCCTAATATAAAGAATTTGTTATTATGCCAAAAATGAAATCACATTCTGGTGCTAAAAAGCGTTTCAAACTCACAGGTTCGGGTAAGATTAAGCGTCGTAGAGCTGGTTTGCGTCACATTTTGACTAAAAAGTCGAAAAAACGTAAATTGTTAGCTGGTCACGATGCTATCGTCCACAAAAGTGCTGAGAAACGTGTTAGAAAATTACTTGCTAAGTAATTTTTAAGCATTAAGAAGTGTCGGAGTATATCTCCACCGTGAAACATTGAAAACAGCGGAAAAGTGTGGGCGTCTTCTTTGCCTTGCACCCCTGATTTTCAAATTAGTTTATTTTTTTAAAATTTAATTAGTATGCCACGTTCAGTTAATTCTGTTGCATCAAGAAAAAGAAGAAAGAAGATATTAAAGCAAGCGAAAGGTTATTTTGGTGCTAGATCAAAAGTCTACACAGTAGCCAAAAATGCTGTTGAAAAAGGTTTAACGTACGCTTACCGCGACCGTAAACAAAAGAAACGCAATTTCCGTAGCTTGTGGATCACTCGTATCAATGCTGGTGCTCGTCAATATGGACTTTCTTATTCTCAGTTCATGCACAAGTTGAGCCAACAAGGTATCGAGTTGAATCGTAAAGTTCTAGCTGATTTAGCAATGAATGAGCCAGAAGCTTTCAAAGCAATTATCGATGCAGTAAAATAAGCGTAATAACCTTATTATAAAAAGCGTTAAGTCCAAATGGATTTAACGCTTTTTTCTTTTTAGAGCCTGCTGATAGCAATTATTTCTAAATTATCTCGTCTATGCTGACATAGGGCTGTCATCGTCCATGATTACTTTTGATCTGAACAATACGTTTATTATTATAAAAAATAAAAGAACATGCAAAAAGAAACGATTGCCCCTTTTCAGATTATTGGTATTTCTGTACGAACAAGTAATCAAGACAATCAAGCTGCCACAGATATTCCAGCTCTTTGGAATCAGTTCATCTCTGATAATATTATGGGAAAAATTCCCAATAAAGTAGATTCTGAAGTGTATTCGATCTACACCAACTATGAAGGAGATCATACCCAACCTTATGATACTATTTTAGGCTGTAAGGTAAGCTCTTTGGATGATATTCCTAAAGGAATGATTGGTCAAGCTTTTGAGGGCGGAAAAGTAGCTAAATTCACCTCTAAAGGTAATTTGGAGGACAACATCATCTATAAAAAATGGTTGGATATTTGGGAAATGGACTTAGATCGAACATTCACAGCCGATTTTGAGGTCTATGGACAAAAATCTCTAGATAGAGCGAATGCAGAAGTGGCTATTTTTATAGCCATAAATGAGTAAGCCTAAATAATAAAGATTTCTAGAAAAACTAAGACTGTATTTCTAGAAATCTTTTTCTTCTTCTTTAATTGTAACTATAAAAATACGCTTAAACCTTATTTTTTATCTTTCGCCAAAAGTATTTTCAGTTTTTCTATCTCCTCCTCCCAAGCAGTATGTGTTTCATGATAAACAGCTCTTTCATAATTAACTAAGGAGCTGGTTCATAATAAGGTCAACTTAGTAAAGTTTCATCAAAAAAGCAAGATATATTCTATTCTTTATGATAATGCAGTCCTAGCAATTAGGACACCTTGGCACACAAAAAAGCACCTTCCACAAAATGCGAAAGGTGCTATATATTTTTACAAATAATGATTGTTTAAGAATTACTCTCCAAAATCATCAAA
>CALDEP010000396.1 GCA_937942475.1 uncultured Aureispira sp. | reverse complement strand
ATTTGCTTCTTGAACCCTTGTTTTAATTTTTAATGTTGAATGCTGAATTTTTAATGCTAATTATACTATAAAGCATTCATCATTAAAAATTAAGCCTTCAACATTCAGAACAAGTTTATACAGGAACATTAATTTTTATCTCCTTAATCATTTTTTTGCGTAACATGAGTTATAAAGAGAAAAATCCCCAATAAACCTTGAATTTATCAAAATAAATAAAAAATTGTATTAAATGACAACCAACGACTTAGATGTAAAAGCAGAGTCCATTTTGTTTTTAATGCCTCCAGGGGTTCAGTCCAATTTTCAAGTCCGTTTGGGAATAAATATAAACAATGGAGGGCTATTGTCTAAAGGAGATTTTACGATTGCCAATTGTCAAGATGTTCCAGATGCCGTGCAAAAAGCCCTGCAATTGATTGAAAGAATGAACTTAACAATGGGCTCAAATTTCGTTTTAGTTTTGCCGCCATTTGTAGGGCGCAACGAAGCGGAAGAAGTAGCACTGATTGATACGGCATGGAGCATCAAAGAGGCTGCTGATAATGGGGGATGGGAATTTTCTAGATACCTTCCAGTTCCTATTTTTTAACTGATAAGGAATGTTCAAAAAGTAAAATGAACGTCTTGCGTCATCTTTTTGGTCTGAAAGTTTCAAAAAAATCCTACGTGTAGCTCGCTACACTTCTCATTTTTTAAAACTTTCATCCTCAAAAATATTTAACAAAACTTGTTCACTTTATTTTTTTCTCATTCCTAACATTCCCCATTATGAAAGTATTTATTCCTTATTTTTGTTTGATTATCATGGTACAATTATGGGCTTGTGCCAGTCAATCTGACCCTATGGGACAGGAAAGTAAGGTCCCAAAATCTAGAACTTTCCCAAAAGGAAAATCTAAAGATGCAAAGGAAGAGACGAATCCTAGATCGGTAGATGATTTTGTGATGGAAGAGGACGAAAAAGAGATCAACACCGCTAAAAATGGCTCAAAAAAAGGCAAGGCTTCAGGTGGTTCTGATAAGATCACATCTACTCAAACGGAAGATAAAATAGAAGCACTTTCTGTTATTTCTTATAGTAATATTATGGAAGCTGCTGTAGGGGAAATGCCAGTAGAAGGGCAAAAAGTAAAGTTGATGATTAAGAACAACCACAAACAAGCCATGTGGTACTTGATGCCTGTTTCAGGAGGAAAAACAATGCCTAGCAATGGACAGTTTTATGTTAATTCAGAGGCAATACCTCCTTTTTTAGCCAAACAATATGGAACGCCTGACAGTAAATTAATTGAACTCATCTATCATGGAAACGAAGCACAAAGTTTTCGAGCTTTCTATATTAAAGCAGGAGCTTCTTTGTTGTTTAGGAATTACGATCTAGGGACTTATCAAGAAGGGGAATATGTTCCTTTTTGGGCGATAAAAGGTCTAGAGGTGAATAATGAGATTAGTTTAGAAGAATGGTTGCCTTTTTCTGTGGCTTCATCGCCTGATGTTGTCATTCACAATACTACTGAAAGTGGCACTGCCAAATGGGTTGACGCCAGTAAAGATGCTGTGTTTTCGAATCCTAAAATTAAATTTGTACAAGCAAATGGCATTAAGAAACATCAAATTCCTGTTGGAGTGATTCGCTAGCGAATAAACTAGGTAACTCGAACATAAATATCCCCAGTCAATACATCACTAGGCAAATCCTGCAAATATTGATAAAAATCAACTTGATTTTTCCATTTATTCAGAGACAATTGCATGGATTCATAAGGTGAAAAATTATAACTTAAATCTGGAAACTTTGACAAAATATCTAGACATTCTAAAGCTTTGTTTTTCAGACGATCATTGTATTCAAAAGAAAGATAAGGAATGGGCTGAGACAAGCCTTTGAGTACTTCTGTTTCGTAGCCTTCAACATCAATTTTACAAAAGGTAGGCAAGCCATACTCTTGAATCAGTTGGTCTAAGGTACTTAGAGGAACTTGGACGGTTTTGTCCCATGAAATTGGATGCTTTTCCTGATGGCTGTATTGCTCTATAAACAAGGTGCTGAGGGTGGAAACTTCATGGTAATTGGCTAAATGCAGTGTTCCTTTGCCTATTTCAGCGCCTAAGGCAATTTGAAGTAGTTTTATATTTGGCTTGTTATCAAATTTAGCCTTTAGTATTTGACAACAATTTTGAGTGGGCTCAATGGCAATGACCTTTGCCCCTAATTTTGAAAAAGTCTCGGTTCTGCTGCCCATATTTGCCCCCACATCAAAACACAAATCGCCTTGATGGATAAATTGTCGATAAAAGCGTTGTTGTTGCTTTTGTTTTCGCCATTGAGAGAGGCCTTGCTTTATTTTTTTGATCCCATTCATGTCATTAATATAGGTAATAATTTAGGATTAAGGGGCTTTAATAAATGAAACGATTTAAAAAGTTGATCAAATACTTTATAAATACTGCTTATGTATTGAAAATCAATCGAAAGTAGAGCTGTAGAGAATAGAAAGGGCGTTTACTAAGGCTTTGTGAAAAAAAAATGTTACTTTTGGTAAAACAAAAAGAAAAAAAAACGCTATTTCGAGCGTAAAAAATTGCATATATTATATACTGATAAGAAATGACATTTGAGGAATTAGAGTTAGATTATGACCTGTTGGATGCGTTAGATGATATGGGTTTTGTGGATGCAACACCTATTCAAGAGCAAGCGATACCATTGATATTAGAAGGGCAAGATTTGATTGCTTGTGCACAAACAGGAACAGGAAAAACAGCCGCATTTATTTTACCAATTTTAAATAAATTGGCAGAAAATCCGACGGCAGATGTAAATACCTTAGTAATTTGCCCAACTCGTGAGTTAGCGATTCAAATAGAAAAACAAGTACAAGGTTTTGCCTATTATGTTGGAGTCAGCTCGATTGCCGTTTACGGAGGTAGCGGGGGAGATGATTTTGCCCAACAAAAACGTGCTTTAACACAAGGTAGTAATATCATTGTTGCAACGCCAGGGAAATTGATTTCGCACCTAAATTTAGGCTATGTGAAGTTTGAGAATGTGCAACACCTTATTTTGGATGAGGCAGATAGAATGTTAGACATGGGATTCATGGACGATATTCAAAAAATCATTTCTTTTTTGCCTAAAAAACGTCAAAACTTAATGTTTAGCGCAACGATGGCGCCTAAAATAAGAACCTTAGCCAATCAAATTTTAACAAATCCAGAGATTATCAATATAGCTTTAGCCAAACCCGCAGAAGGCGTTTTGCAAGCTGTTTATATGACTTATGACAATCAAAAAACTCGATTGATTCATAGTTTGTTGTCTGATAAGCCTGAGTATGAGCGTATTTTGATTTTTACTTCTACCAAAAGAAAAGTATCTGAGATTGCTCGTTCTTTGAAGAAGGATGGTTTTTCAGTAGCAGGGATTTCTTCTGATTTGGATCAATCTGCTCGTGAAAAAGTATTGTTAGAGTTCAAGCAAAAGGCTATACGTATTTTGGTAGCGACAGATATTTTGAGTCGAGGGGTGGATATTAAAGATATTAACTTGGTCATCAATTATGATGTGCCTGGCGATGCCGCCGATTATGTACATCGTGTGGGAAGAACCGCTCGTGCTTCTACGACAGGAGTTGCGTTGACTTTTGTTAACCCTGATGACATGTTCAACTTTTCTAGAATAGAAAAATTGATAGAAACCAAAATTCCTCAAGTTCCAGTGCCAAAAGAATTGGGTGAAAGTCCTGAGTATAAAGTTCGTGGAAATGGAGGCGGAAACCGAGGTCACAAAAGTGGGCAAAGTAAAGGAGGACAAAAAGGACGTTCTAATAATAATAATAATAACCGAAATAAAAGCAATTCCAAACCGTCTAATAATAATCGTAAAAAGCCCAATCCTAGAGGTCCTAAGAAGAATACTCAAAGACCAAAAGACAAGTCATAAAATAACATGGACGGAAAAAATCGCTCAGATATAACAATAGGGGCAGAAGTCGCTATTGTTCTCAAAAAAGATCAACGAACGGGTACTTTAACAGAAGGTTATGTTCAAAAAATATTGACCAGTAGTAAGTTTCACCCACACGGCATAAAAGTCCGTTTGGATACGGGTGAAGTGGGGCGTGTTAAGGAAATTTTGCCAGAAGATTAGGCTAGTTTTGTGGGTTTTTGGGGCTCTATAGGTGTTTTTTGTTATAATCTATAGGCATAGCCAATTTCTTCTAAATCCTCTTTTAATTGATTCAAATCATCTAGACTTGGATTTAGTTGCTTTACTATTTCTATTGTAATAGGAGCCTGTTTATAAATTTGCTTTATAAGCGCTGCATTTAGATCTTCTAATTCATAATAATCTTCCGCCCACGCACAAAAACTTGCTGGATTGCCATCTAATAATTCAAGCAATTCCTCTGAACCATCATAGGAATTATCATCTTTCAGTTCCTTTGTATTAGCAATCCACTTATTCTCAGCGTCAAGATTCCAAATACAAAATGTAGTACCAGTACTAGCGACAGGTTCTCCAAAAATGAATGCATGAAATTCATTGGGTAAACCTTTTGTTATTGCAGCTTTATCTCGAAAGTTGCTTTCGTGTGCAAAGCCGTTTATAAGGGTTCCCGTTTTTCCAAATAAAATAAAGAACTCATCTCCACTACCATTTCTCATTTGACAACATTCCTCGTCTTTAGCCCAATCTTTATTATAAGAATAATAGCGGTATTCCCAATTTGGCGATAAAATCGCTTCTAATGTGGCGATGGCCTTACATAGCTGCTTTAGTTGTATCGGGTTGGGTAATAAATCTAGGTTGTTGTTGGATAGTTTATTCATTTTATAGTTTGTTTTATTCTCAAATCAATTAGGCATAGAAATCATCCAAGAACGATGTTTTTCATCTATCCAATTACTCAGAAATTGCTATCGTTTGTTCTTATATTATAAAAAAAAACGAAACGCAAAAACAGGTCAAGTGCCTAAAATGTAGAATGTTTTAGGGTTTATTGTATCTTTAGTCTTCCTTAAAGACTGAAAAATTGTTTAATTTAAGGAATAAGAGGAACATTATTAAACTAATTATACTGAATATTAGCATGAAACTAATCGTATTAATCGTTTTGTTGGGCGTCTCTGTAGGGATGATGGCACAAGATAAAGAATTGACTTTGGAAGCTTCTGTTTTGGGACAGTGGCGACAATTTTATCCCTCTAGTATAAGCAATCTAACTTGGAAAAAAGGAGAAGAGGCTGTTACTTTTCATTCAGAGGATGGCAAGGAAATTATGACACAAAAAGTAGGCGCTAAAAAAGCTGAAAAGTTATTTGACTTAACGGCTTTGAATAAAGGATTAGGGGAAGAATTGTCAAGAATGCCTAGGATTCGCTGGGAAGCTGCCAATGAGTTTAGTTTTAGTTATGGCGGGCAGCAGTATTGGATGACTTTGGCGGGTGAAAATATTACTCGTAAATTGGTTGTTCGAATGCCAAAAGAAGCAAACGTAGATCATCACAAAGCATCACAAAATATTGCTTACACCAAAGAGAATAACCTTTATATTCAAGGTAAAGAAGGCGCTGAAGTGGCGGTAACTGCTTTTGAAGATGCGAATGTTGTTAGTGGGCAAGCAATTGCACGCTACGAATTTGGAATTGGTAAAGGCACCTTTTGGTCTCCAGATGGTAGTCATTTGGCGTTTTATCAAAAAGATGAAACCGATGTTGCTGATTATCCTTTGTTGGATATTACCACCACTCCTGGTACCTTGAAAACGATTAAATATCCAATGGCTGGGCAAAAAAGCGAGTATGCACGTGTCGGGATTTTTAATACTAAGACAAAGAAAACGATTTACTTGAATGTAGAAGGACCTAAGGATCAATATTTGACAAATTTAGGTTGGGGACCAGAGAATAAATATGTTTACATTGCCGTCATTAACAGAGAACAAAACCATGCTTGGTTAAATAAATACGATGTTAAAACGGGCAATTTGGTGAAAACTCTTTTTGAAGAAACACACGATAAGTATGTTGAGCCAGAGCATCCTGTTTGGTTTATTCCTGGTAATAACAAGGAGTTTTTGTGGTGGTCGGAAAGAGATGGTTTCATGCATTTATACCGTTATAATACAGATGGAAAGCTACTAGGACAAGTCACAAAAGGAAAGTGGGTTACCTTGAAAGTGCTAGGCTTGGACGATACTAAGAAAATGGTTTTGGTAGAAGGAACCGATGAAAGTGGTTTGAATACAACGGTTTATTGCGCAGCTCTAGAGGGAGGGAAAGCTTCTAAGCGTTTGGTGAAAGAAGATGGTATTCATAAATT
>CALDEP010000395.1 GCA_937942475.1 uncultured Aureispira sp. | reverse complement strand
ACATATTTTTTTAGTTGACTGTCGAATATCTGTTGCTATACTAACTTCTGTAAACGTTACAATAGCTGAAGTATCTGAACAACCTTGTTCATTTGTTACGATCACTTGGTAATCACCTTCCAAAGTAACTTCTTGTTCATCAAAAGGTGCCACTTTCTGCATTCGTATACCGTCTCTTAAAAACTGATAAGTACAAGTTGTACAAGAATCTAGATTAGGTAAAGCTTCTATTGTAACAGCAGTTCCATTACAGACACTTGTTAAAGATGGTGTAGCAATATTTGCATTTACTGTTTGAAAAGTTGCTGGAATCGTATTAGAAAAATTTGTCTGACATCCATTAGAATGTAAGATTTCGACACGGTAATTTCCTACTGTATCTATTTGATAAGTAAATTGTTGAGTTGTAGCTATAGTAGTGAATACTCCTCCTTGTTCTATTTTCCAAATATAATCACAACCTGCACAAGGAGTTGTTATTAAATCAAGAGGACCTGCACTACAAACTGTATTTGACGAAGTTGTTAATAATGGGCTAGAATAAACAGTATCTTTTATTAAAATAATAGGAGAACGGTAAGTACATCCAGATGCTAAATCAGTCACATTAACTAGATATCCTCCAGCAGCACCAGGGTTACCGACACTATATGTATTCTGAATTAAAGAAGCAGAGTTAAGAGGAATACCTGCATCTGATTCCCAAATATAAGAACACCCAGAACAAGGGGGAGTTGACATTGTAATAGACGATGTCTGAGAACAAAGATAAATGGTATTTGCTGATATCCCTGGATTAGCTCCATTTATTGAATTTATGATAGATATAACATTTGAAAAAGCAGTACACCCATTATCATCAATTATCATTACTTTGTATAAACCAGGTGTTGTAGCAGAATAATTAAAACCAACTTCTCCTGCTAAATCAATCCCATTACGTGACCATTGATAAGACCAAGTCGGAGGTGCTGAATAAATCCCAGTCATTGCTAATTCAACTGTACTATTAAAACAGAGGTAAGAAATACTACTAGATGTATCTCCTGAACTAGGTATAGTGGCTAAGACTCTAGGAGAAAAAATCAAAGTATCAATTGACAAGGTATCTGAGTCCATTAAACAACCACTAGTATATTCTACTTGAACAATATAATCACCAACTATATTAGTTTGATAAACAGCTGAATTTGCTCCAGAAATAATATTTTTAACAGTTCCTGGGGAAGAGTTGCTATAGCTCTTTATTGGCATTTTATCTGTTGTTCCGAAAATGTCATTCGTAGGGCGATACCCATGTTGATTGTAACTGAAATCCACAGAATTAAACATCCCATTGTTGGCTACAGTTCCGGAATTTCGATAGGCCCACCCATCCTGATAAGACCAAATTTCATTGTAATCGGTTACTAAATTGGGTACTGTGCCCCCATACCGATCTACGACATTTCCATTAATATTTAGCTCAACAGCATCATTTCCATCCAAATTATCGAATCCAAGTACATTCGATCCAATAAAAAAGAAACCAAACAAATTCCCAAATTCATTTACATCATTAGTTATATAACGATATTCGCCTTTATTAAGTGTTCCTCCTAGAAAATTGTATACGTTTGCACTTCCAGAGCCGCCTGCTTGGTCAATACTTATGCTATAAATGCTCATATCCAAAATAGTATCTAAAGCATAAACTTCAATTCCTCTTGGTCCAGTTAGACTTGGTCTATTTCCAGCAAAAACACCTGAAATAATTAGTTCTGAGTAATATGTTTCAAAAGATGCAGTTCCTAAATTATAAGCTCCAGGACATCCCAAATTAGAATTACAATTTAGCCAAGCACCTTTTGCTATAACCCAATCATTCTCTACAAAAGACGGTGTAGCGTTTCGATTGGCCTGACTCATAGCCCATCCTGATTCATAGCCCCAAGTAATTGGTCCACTATAAGATACTTCTCCATATACATCTACCATTGATCCATTAAAAAATAACTCAACAGCATCATTTCCATCCATTAAGGCTACAACTGCATTTTGATTAATATTAGATCTAGGCCCTAAATAACTTATAAACTCAGCGGCATTACTAGTAACATAAATATATGTTCCTGCAGTAATTGGCCCTGTAGGTAAATTATATGTAGGTGCTGTTACGAGTCCACTACCATCCAAAGACAGGCTTAAACCATAGTCATTTAAATCAGATATGTCTCCTATTGCGTACAACTCAACTCCTCTAGCCTTCCCATTATTTGTTGTATCAGTAAAAACACCTGAAATAACTAATTTACTTTTGGGTGGTTCAGGTGTAACAAACGTTCTAATTGGCATAGAATCTAGTCCCCAAAAATTATTATCTCTATTTGTATGAAAGTTATCTTCACCCAAAGTCCAATCCGCAACATTAAATATTATTGTTGGATCAGTATGTGGATTCCTTGAAGCCCACCCTTCAAAATAACTCCAACTTGGTACAGGGTTAAATACATTAGTGCTCGCACTTTCTCCAAATACATCTACTTGAGTTGTATCATAATATAACCCAACAACATTAGCCCCTTCATTACTAGCAAGAGAAGAAACATAATCTGGTGCAAAACCAAAAAACTCTGTAAATTCTACAGCATCGCTAGTTAAATAAATAAATGTACCCGCTGCTACAAATGTAGAGGTAGGAAATTGATAAGTAGAAGTAGCAGGAAGGCCACTAGCCCCCGATGATGCATTATAATTACCTACAGCTATTCCATATTGACTTAAATCAGGAATATTCCCGATGGCATATAATTCAATCCCTCTAGGTTTCCCTCCTGTTCTAGTAGCATTATAAACTCCTGTTATGACAAGTTTCCCTTCAGGTTCGTAATCATAAAAACTCCATTCGTAATTACATCCATTGCAATTTATTGTCGACAATGTAGCAATATTACTATCACAGATACTCAATGTATTCGATATTAATGGTGGAACACTTGCGAAACTAGTGTTTATGTCAATAATTCTTGAATTTGATTTACACCCTAATGTATCTGTAACTTGCGCATAATATTGCTCTGCAGTTGTAGCAGAAAAAGAAGAATTTCCAGTAGATGCTGCTTGGGCTACATTACTTGTTGTATAATTAAACCATTCATAGGTACAATTCGGGCAAGGGTTAGATACTTCTAAAAATAAAGGATTACCATTACATATATTAAAAGAATCTCCTGCTATAAAAGGAGCAGGTAATGTAGATGAGGTAATTGTTATCACTGGCGTAATACCAACACATCCTCCTGCTGCATTATCAGTAACCGTCACGGAATAAGTACCTGGAGTAAATACAAATAAATAAGGTCCTGTTGTTCCATCACTCCATTGATAGGTACAATCAGGACAAGTTACTAAAGGTGTAGATGATAATCTCAAAGGATTATTATTACAAATAACTGTTGTTGCTGTATTTGTAGTATCAACACTAAAGATAGGAGGTTGAGATACACAAGGAGGTTGTGCCATTAAATTAGTACACAAGAACAGAAAAGACAAACAAACAAACAATAATCTTTGTATAGATTTTAGCTTCATAATGGTGATATTTAAGTATACCAAGTGACATAGGAATTCATGATTGTATTTTACACTACGTTAAAATACAATTTTTTAGCTAGTATCTAAGAATTATTATCTTTTTGTTATAAAAGATGGTAATAAAATAAATAACTTACATCTGCCCATGTTTTTCTAGCTCAAAATATTAGTTCTAAAGGCCCAGACTAATTTTCGATCTAAAAAAGAGGTAAGTATTTATTATATAATACAAGGTATGTTATTTTTTTTGCAAAAAAACTAATTAGAATATTTTTTTTGCAAAAAAATATGCTCCCCAATGCAACCCACAGAATCTGGCTTCTTTGCCTGGGACAATGTAAAACAAATTAGAAAGATAAAAATTGGAAAGAAAGAGGTCTATCTCTTAGCCGTTAACAACGGAAAATTAATGGCTTTTGAAAAGAAAAAATAAATTTAGGAACGCTGAAGAGCACTCAAAAAAACAGCACTTAAATTCATGGCTTCAACAGCTTGTTGTGCTGCTTTTTTTTGTAGGCTTTCTAAGTTTTGAATGTCTAAATCAATAGGCTCTTTTGGAAGGGCTAAATAAGCTGTATTTTGCCTAAAAACCAACCACTTATCTTTTGTTGGCAAGGTCAAAAATTGACTTATTAATTGTCTAGTAATTAGATAATAACTGTGCATAAATAAAGAACTCGAAATAGTGAACAATTCTTTAAAAGCAGGCAATTCTATTTGTTTGTTATAGGCAATCTGTTGCCACTTATCGTGTTGATAAGGCTGTGGTAGCAAAGCCGTACTTTCTTCTGGATGTTCTTGCTCAAATGCAGTTGCAAAAAACCAGTACTCTTGTACTTTTTTTTCTTGTTTAATTTGAACCGTAGAAATATTTACGCCTTTATAAGCATAATAATCTACTTGATGAATCGCCTCTGGAGTATAGCCCCAAATGTAAGGCAACATTGTTTTTGCAATGTGAAACTTTCGTTGCTCTAAACTGCTTAAATCCTTATGTTCAGCTACGATTTTTTTTTTAGACCACTGACGGATTTCTCCACTCAGCACACGCATTTTTTTCTTGTATTCTTTGGTATTTTGCTCATATTGAACTCTCAACATATCTACCCAATACCAAATGACACCGACAACAATAACGGTATACACCAGCAACAAAGCATTTACATTCAAAGAAGATACAATAAGGTAACCTATATACAAGATAAAACCTCCTACAATGGTCTTTATAGAGTTGTTTTCGCTAGCTAAAACATTCCACCAACTATTCTTTTGTTTTTTCAATTGGTGATACTCTTCCAACAACGCTTCTTTGGTTTTGACAACCTTCTTTTTGCTCATTATTTTTTATGTTATAATATATACCCTCTACTACTCCCCTACCAGCACATCTGCTAAGTGTAAAGTCTTTAATGGGATTTTTTTCTTTTCAATATAGCCTTGCAAATGCATCAAACAAGATAAGTCAGTTGAGATAATGTAATCTACCGATAAATCTAAGGCTTCTTCCACTTTCTTTTCAGCCATTGCAACCGAAATAGGTTCAAACTTCGCAGAAAAGGTACCACCAAAACCACAGCAAACTTCCGAATTTGGATTTTCTACCAATTCTAAGCCTTCTACTTTTGATAATAATAATCTTGGGGCTTCTTTTATTTGACATTCTCTAAGCGCAGAACAAGCGTCGTGATACATGGCTTTTCCTTCCAATTTAGCGGTCAAATTACTAATATCACAATGTGCTACTAGAAATTCAGAAAACTCGTAAATATGGTTTTGTAAATGTTCTAAGGCAGCAGTATCAACGTCCGTTCCTAAGAGTTCTTTATAGTGGTTTTTAATAAAACCGACACAAGAAGCAGATGGGCAAACGACTTGTTCTTTTGTGGCAAAATCAGCAACAAATTTTTTCGCAACATCATAGGCTTCATTCCAAAAACCTGCATTTAAAGCGGGTTGCCCACAACAAGTCTGATTAGGATTATAATCTACCGTACAGCCTACTTGTTTGAGAATAGTGACCATATTGATCGCTGTTTGAGGATACAACTGGTCTATAAAACAAGGAACAAATATATGTGTTTTTATCATAACTATACTTCGTGTAGAAATCGTATTAGATTAATTATCAGCCAGGTGACTTTTATGTGTTCAAAATACTAATAAGCTAATAATCAATCTAATGCAGGGTGTTTTTTATATTTTTTGCAAAAAAACTAAACCACGGAGTAGCAGCGTAGCTAAACTCCACGACCACGAACTCTAAGCAAAGCGCTCATGAGCATAGCGAATAAGTAGCAGCGCAACTAAGTATTATCATAAAACAAACCGCTAAAATTAATTGTACTTAAAAGGTGGAATTAAGTAAAATGTTGGAATCACAACATCAAATAAAACGCCATCCGATTCTCGTTTCATGGTAAATTTACCCGACATCTTGCCTAAATCTGTTTTCAGAGGGCAGCCCGATACATATTGGTGTGTCGCATTAGGTTCCAAAACAGGTTGTAAACCAATGACACCATCTCCTTCTACTTCTCTAAGTATTCCCGTAGAATCCCAAATGTACCAATGTCTAGTTAGCAACTGGACTGTTTCTACTCCCATATTCTCAATCGTAACTCGATAAGCATGTACATATTCTCTTGCCAATGGCTTTGAATACATTGATTGATACATGGCTTCCACGCTAACTCGAATGTCATGTGTGATTGCAGTTTCCATGATAATTGCCTTTTTATTTTCACCGTAGTTGAGTAGAACTACTACCCTACTATTAATTTTCAGTTATAAAATTTTCGTTTTTCACGAACAGCCCCTTATGAACTTATTTCCAAAGCCAAAAAATTGTCCACGATTTCTTCCGCATCGTTTAAAGCTAATTCTAAATCACTATTGATTAAGGTAATGTCAAAGTGACGTTCGTAAGTCATTTCTTCTTTTACTCTATTAATGCGTTTTCTCAAACTCGCTTCATCCTCTGTTTTGCGATTCATCAAACGTTCCTTCAAGATCTCAAAGGATGGAGGTTTCACAAAAACAGATAATGCTTGCTCTCCATATTTTTGCTTAATAGCCAAAGCTCCTTTTACATCAATATCAAACAAAACATGCTTCCCTGACTGCCACAAGCGATCAATTTCACTGCGCAAAGTCCCATAATATTGGTTTTCATAGACTTCTTCGTACTCTACAAAATCTCCTAAGTCTACCTTTCTTTTAAATTCAGCTGGACTTAAAAAATAATAATCCATGCCACTAACTTCTCCATATCTTGGAGTTCTAGTACATGCTGAAATAGAAAAAGAGGTGTCTTTACGAATTTTTAATAAATGACGAACTATTGTTGTTTTTCCTGCTCCTGATGGGGCGGTAAAAATGATCAATTTCTTATTATCCATGAATCTGTAATTATCAATTTAAAAAGGACAAAAAAAAAAAGTTTCACTTTGCTCAGTTTATGCATTGATTAAAGTAAAAAACAAAGATAAGGTTTTTTGGTTCGAGTATTTAATAGTTTTCTATAATTTTAATTATTCCTTGCTTCAAGCCCCCCATCCACCTCAAATAATTCAAGGTTTATTGATTTAAAAACCAGTAATTTATTGAATACAATTTGTATTGGAAGCCGCTTCTTTAAATGCTTCTAAAAAAACAAGCACATATTCCTTTAAATCAAAAACAAATATCTTATTTTGCAAACACTCTCCTAGAGATGATCACGAACCAACATCAATTGCATGGCAAAGAAAAAGAATCCTAAAGACAATAATAAAAAGAATTCAACCACTAAACCGCTTAAAACAAAAGGAGCAAAAAAAGTTCAAGAGACGCCTGCTACTAAAGCTAAAGCAGCTCCAAAACAAGCTAGTAAATTTACTTGGGACAGATTACTTATGGGTGGTTTAATCCTTTTTGTGTTACTAGTTCGGTTCAAACTCTTGAGTGTTCCTTTTGAACGAGACGAGGGTGGATTTGCCTATATTGCCTATCAAATGTTAGAAGGCAAGAGCCTTTATTTAGATTTATATGAAATCAAACCGCCTTTACTTTATATTATATACGCCTTCTTCATTAGTGTTTTTGGGCATTCTATAGAAGGTATTCATTTTGGTTTACTCCTCTTTGATGTTGCTTATATTATTACCTTATTTGCCTTTGCCAAATACTTTTTTGACAAAACAATTGCAGTAGTAGCAGCCTTTGCTTTTGCCATTTTGAGTTTAAGCCCTAATTTATTAGGCTTTGCAGCACATGCCACTCATTTTGCGATTCTGCCAGGTTTGATTGGCTTGTTTTTATTAATAAAAGCAATTGATACTAAAAAAAGAAGCTTCTTTTTGTTTGCAGGTTTAGCCTGTGGTTTAGCCTTTTTGGTCAAGCAACAAGCGATTCATTTCATGCTTTTTGCAGGTTTTTATGTTATTTTTGAATTTGCTCGACAAAAGCCAAAGGATTGGAAAGAATGGTTTATCAGTGAAGTCTTGTTGGTCATTGGTTCTGTTACGCCTTATGTATTGGTTGTTTTATATATGCTAATTCGTGGGCGTTTTGACGACTTTTGGTTCTATACAGTTACTTGGCCGACCGAATTTGCAACTTCCTCACAAACAGGTGCGAATTACGAAATTTTCAAGCTACAGATTAATCGAGTGATTCCCAATCAAGAATGGCTTTGGTATCTAGGTTTGGGGGGCGCTGTTTCTATGTTTTTGGTTCAAGTTGAAAATAGATGGCGGGTATTCACCTTGTTGTTTACCCTCTTTATGGCTTTTGCTGTAGCAACAGGTTTTCATTTTTATGCGCATTATTTTGTGGTCTTCATTCCTGCTTTAGCTTTGTTAAATGGACTATTTGTACGCAATGTTGGTCTTTTAATTAATAACACTCTAAACGTCAAATGGGGAATTGTTGTTCCTTTACTTTTCTTTGTAGTTGCTTGGACGCAAATTATACGAGTCGATTCTAGCTACTTCTTTCAATCTGACGAAGATAAGATTTTGCGAGAGGCTTACAGCACCAACCCATTTCCAGAATCGAAAGTTATTGGGGAGTATTTACAACAAATTTCCAATCCTGAGGACGAAGTCGTTATTGTTTGTTCAGAACCACAAATTGGTTTTTATTCAAAACTACAGAGCGTATCAGGACAAGCATTCTGTTATCCTTTAGCTGACAATGGGGCTTATATGACCAAATTGCAAGACGAATTCATCAACGACATTGAGACTAAAAAACCTCGTTTTTCGGTTTACACTTGGATGAATATGTCTTGGCTGAATCGAGATCCAACGGCTCGAATTTTCAAATTTATAGATGAAACCCATCAAAAGTATTACAACTTAATTGGAGTGGCAGAATGTATTCCCAAAAGGAATGTTCAAAATGGCCCCATTATCTATGAAACGTTTTATAAATGGAATCAAGAAGCCATTAATTATTACAATCAAAGAATGCAGCAATGGCAAAAGGAAAACACAGCCTTGCTGAATCAAGGGAAACCAGGCAAGCAACGCCCTTCCATCATTACGGTTTGGGAGCGCAAACCTAATGCTCCAAACAGCTAAAATCGATCTACAGGAGATCAATTAAAATCATAAAAAATTTTAATTCTTGTTAATCCTTTGCAAAAATCAGGTGGTTTTAAAGTATTAATCTATTTTCTTCCTTATCTTAAAGGAAAGTATTTTATGATTTTTTAATTTTGGAGGAAAAGGGCATCCTAATGTAGGTTTTGAGAACGTTTTCAACAAAGCACAAAAGGATATATTTTAATACACATATAAAATAACAACCTAAAATCCTAACATAAAGGTTATTAATTCGTTATAAACTACTAGACTACATTTGCAATTACTTTTAGACACGCTCTAAGCGAACGTAGAGAACATATAGTTCTATATTTATAATTCCCTTGGCAAACACACATCCAATATGGAAAAAAGAAAGATTGATATTCCTCAACGCCTAACACAAAATATGTTAACGCCACAAGAAGAATGTCTAGAAATTCCACAAAAAAAAGCAAAACTTTTCATTGGAATTCCTAGAGAAAGTTCCTTTCAAGAAAATAGAGTGGCACTATCTCCTGCTGCCGTCAAAACCTTGATCAATGCAGGACATAAAGTTGTTGTTGAAGAAGATGCAGGTTTAGAATCTGGGTTTTTAGATTTTGAATACTCAGAAGCAGGCGCAGAAATTGCCTATAGTTCTGAGCAAGTATTCAAGGCACACGTTATCATAAAAGTTGCACCTCCTTCTTTGGAAGAAATTGACCTTTGTCATCCTGGGCAAATCATCATCTCTCCCATTCACTTACCTTCTTTATCGGAAGAATACATCTATCGCCTCAAGGAAAAACGGGTGACCGCTTTGGCAATGGAGTATATGAAAGACCAGTCGGGCATTTTTCCTTTTGTACGCATCATGTCTGAAATGGCTGGAATTAGTGCCATGCAAACTGCTGCGGAACTGCTTTCTAAAAGTAGCGATGGTTTAGGTATTCTGTTAGGCGGTATTCCTGGTGTTCCACCTACGAAAGTAGTTATTCTAGGCGCTGGTGTTGTTGCTGAAGTAGCAACAAGAGTCGCTTTAGGTTATGGTGCCGAGGTGCGTGTTTTTGATAATAACATTCGAAAACTCATGCGCTTGCAAGGCAATTTGGGACAAAAGATTTATACTGGCACCTTTAATTCTCCAGAATTGGAAGTTGAATTACGAGACGCAGAAGTGGTCATTGGTGCCATTCATTCAGAAACAGGACGAACGCCTGTTATTGTGAGTGATTCTATGGTCAAAAATATGAAATCGGGCTCGGTTATCATTGATGTCAGCATCGACCAAGGAGGTTGCTTTGCTACTTCTAGAATGACGACACACGACCGACCAACGTTTATAGAATATGATGTGATTCATTATTGTGTTCCTAATATTGTCGCAAGAATTCCTCAGACCAGTTCCAAAGCAATTAGTAATATCTTAATTCCTTTCTTCTTGAGCGCTGGAGGCACACAAGGCATCGAAGCCTTGCTGCATTCTTCTCCTGGTTTTAGAAATGGCGTTTATATGTACAAAGGTTGCTTGACAAACAAGCATTTAAGTGAATTTTTTAATGTAAAATATACCGATCTAAATTTACTTTTGGCTTCGAACCTATAACCTTATTATTACCACGATATCATGCAACTTAGAGCAGAAAATTTAATGAAAAAATACGGCAGCCGAATGGTTGTCAAAGGCGTGTCGCTACAGGTAGAGCAAGGTGAAATTATTGGTTTGCTAGGTCCTAATGGAGCGGGAAAAACGACTAGTTTTTACATGACGGTAGGTTTTGTACAGCCTTTGCAGGGCAAGGTATTTTTAGATGATTTGGACATCACTAAATTGCCCATGTACAAAAGGGCGAAATTGGGCATTGGTTATTTGCCACAAGAGTCTTCTATTTTCAGAAAATTAAGTGTTGAGGATAATATTTCGGCCGTATTGGAAATGACAGATTTATCAAAAAAAGAACAAAAAGATAAACTAGAAGAGCTGATTGACGAATTTAGATTGCATAAAGTACGCAAAAACAATGGCGATACTTTATCTGGAGGAGAGCGCCGACGCACGGAAATTGCGCGCTCTTTAGCTGTTAATCCTAAGTTTATTTTGTTGGACGAACCTTTTGCAGGAATTGATCCTATCGCTGTAGAAGACATTCAATCCATTGTTTTTAGGTTAAAACAAAAGAACATTGGTATTCTGATTACCGACCATAGTGTGGAGCAAACCTTGTCCATTACCGATCGCTCTTACATCATGGTAGATGGAAGTATTTTTAGGGAAGGGACTTCAGAACAATTGGCTAGTGATGAAAAAGTACGAGAAGTATATCTAGGGCAAAGCTTTGTGCTTAAACGTAAATTTGAATTACCACAACGCAATTAAGGAGAAGAGTAGCTAAAAAGGCTAAGGCTCCCCTCTAATAATGATGACAGATACTTTTGAAGTGTCTGTCATCATTATTAACAGCCTAGCCAATCTCCCCTTAAACCTACTGTTTCTCTGAAACTAAATAAAATTCATGGCTAAAATTTGCCTTATAATACAAGCAATCTTGCGTCACACCTTCTGTTAATTTTTTGGGTTTAATTTCTTCTTGGGGCTCGCTAGAAGGTGGCGTAAGGGTGTTACCTTGACGACCCATCGACTGAAAACGCCCCGTTCCAACGCTTATTTTTCCTTTTTCTGGAGGCGCTTCCAAGGCATCTATGTTCACCTTCAATTTCATGCGTTCATTCCATTTGACTTGCGACAGGGGCATCAATTCTTTTAATGGAATTGCAATTTCATACACTGCTTTTTTTTGGTTATAACCCAATCGAACACGAATCAAGTTATCTGTTGTATCTCCTAATGTTAAGGCATTTTTTTGATAATGTCTCAGTCCTTGTATGGTGTAAGTATTGGACTCTAATCTATAATCGTCCAGCCAATTCTCAAAGGTTGGTCCTTTCTTCTCTTTATTTTCTACATAATCATGTTTGGGCTCCAATTCTATATACATGGGATCAAATACAAGCGCTGTATTAAAACGCCTTCTTCGCTCCTTAGAACTCAATTGCAAATACCAACCTGCTCGCAACATTTTTACCACATAAAGCGGTTCTGTCGTTTCAAAAGAAAGGTATAGATGGCTTGAATCATTGGCAACTGAAAAGGAAATTCCAGCAGAAGTATTGTGCAACTTAAAGGGGTGTTGCCATTCTGTGTTAGAACCATCAATCACCGTTCCCTCTTGCCAAACCGCAGGAGAACGATAGTCTTGTCCTTGACTATAAATTGCTATTAAGATAAAGGTTAATATGGAAAGTAATCGCTTCATAAATAATCTTTCATCAAAGACTACACCAATATAGTCTGCATTTTTTCTTGATAATTAATACTATAAGGCAAATCGTTGTGTAGGCAATCGGGAACAACAACAAAATCTACGCTTGAAACTTCTTTAAACAAACGCTCGGCATTGGAAACAGGAATTAATTCATCCGCAGTACCATGAAATAGCGTCGTTGGACAGTTCACCTGTTTTAAAAAATCAATCGTCATAAATCGATATTTTAACAACACCGTCGGCAAATAAGCATGCTTAGATTTAATTAGATGCGGCAAGGAATAATAAGGGGCTTTTAAGATCAAATGTTTGGGGTTATTTTCGACGGCAATCTTGGCAGCTGTAGCCGTTCCGATAGAAAAGCCTTCTACAATAATCTGTTTTTCATTCCATTGGCTCTTAATATAGTCGTACATAATTTGCACATCGCCAAAAAACTGTTTTTGACTCTTAATTTTGCCGTCACTCTTACCAAAACCTCGATAATCGAACATAAATAAGTCATAGCCCAAACTAAGGTAAAAGCTGGATAAATTTCCCCAATCCTGCAAAGAGCCTGCATTTCCATGCACATAAAACACGATTCCTTTCGAGTTTTCTGCCTTAAAATAGAGCGCATGTAAGTGAATATTAGGCGCAACTTCTACGTACAGCTCTTCATAGTCTGTTTCAAATTGAAAGGTATAGTCTTTTGTCAAAACCGTTGGATGAAAAATCAAGGTTTCTTGCATCCAATAAGCTACCCAACAACCGAAGGCATAAATACTTAACAAAAATAAGATGCCTTGTAATAATAAGATCATTTTAAAAAATATAAAATTATATTCTACAAACAGTACTCAAAATGCTCGACTTTGTCCTGCTTTTTATTTGAAGATTTGGAAAATTGATGTTTAATCCCTAGATATAGGGCAAAATATTTAGTTAATTATTTAGAGCAGTGTAACAAAAGTTATAAATAATAAAATATAAATGCTCTTATAGTGTAAGTACCCAAGTAAATTGGGAATCGTTAGATTCGCTTTTAGATACTAGATCCTATAAAGCTTAATAGGGTCTAATATCTAAGAGCGCAGCGATCTAACATCTAAAATATGTCTATACCTTCTTTTCGGCTAAAATCTTTTTCAAATAATTAACCACTACATCCAAACCCATATCAAAGTTTTGGCTATTGTTAATAATCAAATCCGCTTCGTGCACAAATGGTTTGATATAACGCTCATAAGTTGGTAAGACGTGTTTTTCATAACGATACAAAACATCGTCCAAAGGATAATTGCGCTCTATTCGATCGCGTCGAATACGACGACTTAATGCCGTTGTTTCTTTAACGTGTAGAAAAAGTTTTAGATCCATCAATTCCTTAATTTCTTTATAATGATAGATAAAAATACCTTCTATCAAAATAATCGGGCAAGACGGCAATTCTAGCATTGTGGGAGCTGCCAAAGCATTATTAAAGGTATATTCTTCTCTTAGGACGGTTTTGCCCTCGGTCAAAGCAACAATGTCTCGATGAAACTCTTCTTGATTGATCGAAGTTGGCAAGTCAAAATTATGCACCCCTTCTTTATCAATGATCTGTTCCTCTCTAGGTTTATAATAATTATCTTGAGAAATAACGCAGAGTTCTTCCTTTGTAAAAGCCGTTTCTAGGCGTTTTAAAAAGGTCGTTTTTCCAGACCCACTCACTCCTGTTAGGCCAATTAAAAAAGGTTTTTGCATGTTATAATTATTTATTACCAATAAGACAGATACGATCAGTTCTCGCAATTATAAATAATTGTTTGTCCTTTTTACAATTGTTTGTCACTAATTCCATAATTTAACGAAAATTTTTGTGCTTACTTTATAATAATGCGAATCAAGGACTAAAATCAGGTCTTTGATAAATAAAAAAGGCGAATCAAGGCTTCACAAGAATCTTGAATGTTGAATTTTAATGCGGAATGCTTTTTAGCATAAAAAACATTAAAAATTCAGCATTTAAAAATGTAGGCTTATAAAATGAGATAGTCCTGTTTTAAATATACGATTTATGGATTTTTTAGCCCTTGATTTGAATTAATAACCTTTATCACAATCTAGTTTTTCAAGCAATAAACAACAACCGTAACATCATGGAATTAATTAACGGCAAACAATTAGCCATTGACATTCAAGAAGAAATGCGTGTAGAAGTAGAACAATGGTCCCAAAATGGTCATCGTCTACCCCACCTAGTTGCGATTTTGGTTGGAGAAAACCCTGCTAGTGCCAGCTACGTTCGCAACAAAATGCGTTCTTGTGAGCGCACAGGTATCAAATCCAGCCTTATCAAAGAAGATAGTGACATTACAGAAGCTGCTTTATTAAAAACGATTCAGCAATTAAACGAAGATGAAACCGTCGATGGGTTTATCGTTCAATTGCCTTTACCAAAGCATATTTCGGAAGACAAAGTTACTTTGGCAATTAATCCCCAAAAAGATGTGGATGGTTTTCATCCGACGAACTTTGGTTTGATGGCACAAGGAATGCCAGAATACATTCCTGCGACTCCTTTTGGAATGGTCACCATGCTAGAACGTTATGGGATTGAAACGTCTGGTAAGCATTGTGTTGTCCTTGGACGTTCTAATATCGTTGGAACGCCTATGAGTATTTTAATGTCTAGAAAAGCAAAAGTAGGAAACTGTACCGTGACTTTAACGCACAGCCGTACAAAGAATATCAAAGAAGAAGTACTTCGTGCTGATATTATTGTTGCTGCTATTGGTATTCCTAATTTTATAACCGCTGATATGGTTAAGGAAGGTGCTGTTGTTTTAGATGTTGGGATTAATTCGGTAGAAGACAGCAGTAGAAAAAGAGGCTATAGATTGGTTGGAGATGTTGATTTTGAGGCGGTTGCTCCAAAATGCAGTTTCATTACGCCTGTTCCTGGTGGCGTTGGTCCAATGACCGTTACAGCACTTATTATGAATACCCTAAAATCTTACAAGAAGTATCATTTGAAAGCATAAAATATGCTAGAAAATTTAGAACAAGACGTTAAGAAACACGTAACTCAATTATTTGAGCAAGCAGATACCTCAAAACTTTTCTATCACAATTATCAACATACCGTTGAAGTCGTGCAGAGAATTGAGGCGCTCGCTACAGCCTTAGATCCTTCGGACTTGATTTTATTAAAAATTGCAGGTTGGTTTCACGATGTGGGCTACCTTTATGCTTATGATAAGCACGAAGAAAGAGGGATGCGTCTTGCCGCAAATTATCTAAAAAATAAATCGATAGATACAGCTAAAATTAACCTTATAACCAACTGTATTGAAGCCACAACGGTATCTTTTGAGCCTAGAAATTTGTTAGAAAAAATCATTAAGGATGCAGATATTGGCTACGGAACAACGGAACGTTTTATGCAAACGGGTGCTTTGCTTCGAAAAGAATGGGAAGCTTTTTTAGGGAAGGTTTACACAGAAAAAGATTGGGAATTATTGCAACACCACTTCTTAAAAACGGTTCATTTTTATACTGATGTTGCACAGGAGAAATACAGTCCTGTTTTGCAACAAAATATTGCTCAACAAAAAAAGCGTATCTTGTAATGCTTACTTTTAGAGATCCTAAGTAACAAGTTAAGTTGAAGCAGCATTAAATAAAAAACCATTGGCTTAAATTAATCACTAGTTCGACAGAATCTATGCGCTATTTAACTTGTAGAAACAGTCTTTTTAGGTAAATTTGTGAAAACTAGGTTAAAATCAGCCTTTTGTCCTCTGGTTATTGCAATGTGGCATTATCTTCTATAAGATTAGATAAATACTTACTTAGGAAGCGTCATTGCTTTTAGTTTGTGGACTTTTTTAATAAAACAAAAAAAACATCTTGCATAGTACTAAAACAAGGATTTAAGATCTTTACTATTTAAAGTTACTATAATTTCATGACGAAATAATAGTAGACAAAACCCTATGTAAACAATATCCAATCCTCTTAAAGCCATCTAAATATCAATCAATGAAGTTGAACATTACATACAGCTTATTCTTTGCATTGTTAATTTGCATTTGCAATGTTAGTTTAGCCCAAGATGACTCTAGCGATCCAGCGCTTATTGATCCTATTTCAGAAGAATTGAATCGGCTCAATTTTCAAGATAGCCTTCCTCCTGAAGAAAAACCTAGAAAGAAAGATCCTATCAAGATGTTTGATATGGGGGTTTATTCTACTCAAAAAGCGTTTAAATCTAGAAAGGTAAAACGCCACAGCATGTGGGAAAGAATTGAAAATGATTGTGCCCTGGATTTGCAAGAAATTCCAATTGAGTTAACCAATGCTTTTGTTGGTATTTCTCGTAGGAATCAAAGTTCTATTTATGATTTGGTCAAAGGAAATGTCAAAATTTCTAATCAAATCATCAATCCTACAGAACGTCAATTTATGCACAGTCCATTTTTGACACCAGGTTCTAGTTCTAAAATCTTTGGTTGTTTGACGGGCATGTCTTATCGAGAAGAAAACTTTATCCTTAATAATGTTGGTTACTTTGATTTAGTCTTAGCCAATTTGAGTTATTTGGAAGAAGAGTTACAATATAATTACCATAAAAACGGTCGTACTTACCGCTCTATTTTAATTCGAAACAAACAAGACATTCGTGGTGTTTTAAATGATCCAACGCAAGTTGGTTTTTTGATTAGTATTGGTGGCGGGCATAGTTTAGGCAACTATTTATACATTGAACAAGATCAAGTAGAGACGGAAGAATATCAAAACATTGTACTAACAAATATTGGAAAACTAAAAGGGCATATTCCTTTGGAATCATCCACCAACGAGTACCTTGATATTCCTATTTTTTCTATCAACTTTGGTAATTACTTTAACGATGGTATTTGTGGTAAAACCGCTCGTTTTTCGCTTAACGAAGAGGAAGCCTTTAAACGTCCCACTACTATTGACGACGAAATTACCGATTTAGGACAAAAGGCAATTGAAGAATTATTAAACAAGAAAAAAGGACGTAGAATATTAGTCGATGTTGGTGGAATGAGTTTATATACTAGAGAATGGTATTACAAATACGTCAAAGATTTACGTTATCGCAAAGATAGTATTCCAATCATTGCTGGAGGCGTTGGAATTAGTGGTTTATCTAGAAAAGATAATGCCTATGGTCGTGACGAAAAAAAGGAGTTGTTAAGTCACCAATTTACCAACTTGTCTCGTCAAGATTTAATCGCTGTTTTGCAATCTAGAGGCTTAGTTGCTATTTCTTTGGATAAGAATAAATTGATGGGACAAGAGTTTCAAAGACGTTATGACGAAACCATTCCAAACTCTGCGGACAGACGTCGGGTAGCCATTGAGGCATTGGTGAGTAATATCTGCAAAGCCATTCACATGAGCAATGATATAGAAGCTTGGAATATGCTTTGCATCAGTTCTCAATTTGATGCACATGCGCGTCATTTGGATGTATTTGGGTCTTCTAGTGATATGATTACCTTGTATAGAGATTTACTAGAATTTTTCAAGGAACCTAGAGACATCAATGGTTTGTATTCCGTTAAGGAGATTCAAAACTTTATGTACAACCTAAGCCCAGAGGAAATTGTTGATAAAATCATGTACAAAAATGCCCTTGATTTTATTGAAAGAAATTTACCTGAAGTGGAATTAGAAAGCCCTTAATTTTACAGGTTTTAGTAATTGTGTTTCGTGTTTTACAATTATAAGAATAGGACAAACTTGGATCAAGTTTGTCCTATTTTTTTCTCCCAATTTGATTAGAAAGCATAGACTATCTTTTGAAATTTTCCGTCTACAAAAAAGGATTTTCTTCGCCATTTTAGTTTATAAATTTATACTTGCAAACAAAATATTTTTGTTCCTTTGGGACTGGTTTGCATCTATTTCAACTCAATGAAGCCAACAGTTTATGGGGACATGATGGTGGTAAAAAAGGCGTTTCTACCATCATGGTTTTTAATCCAAGTACAGAAGTTGGGGTCTTAATTTTCACCAATAGTGGTGATGCAGATTTGGATCAAATGGCAGTAGATGCTTATAATGTAGGGCTTGATTTGTAAATAATTCAAATTATTCCTATTTATCCCAATAATAACTATGTAGAGTCAAAACTTTACATAGTTTTTTTTAATTTTAGGATAAATCAAAAGCGATAGAAGACAATGAAAAAACAAAATAGAAGAAGTTTCTTACAGTTTTTAGGACGTACAGGAGTTGGTTTAGGTGCCAGTGCTTTTTTGGTCAATTTACAGGCTTGCACCCCAACTGAAACACCTAAAGATTCAATTCCAAAAGCGCCAAAACCTCGCCCATTTCCACTCCAAGACATTCAACATTCCTTAGAAGATAAATTAGTACTTGCCAATGGCTTGGAATACGACATTCTGATAAAATGGAACGATCCCATCTCTGAAACCGACCAATTTGGCTTCAACAATGATTATCTAGCCTTTGTTCCTTTTGACAAAGACAAGCCTAATGATGGTATGTTATGGGTCAACCACGAGTATTTTCAAGAACTGTTTATCAACGGTTATGAAGAAGAAGATAAAAGCAAAAAAACAAAAGAAACCGTAGACACAGAAATGTATTCTGTTGGCGGCTCTTTGGTGCGCATTCGAAAAAATGATGCGGGCAAATGGGAAACGGTTCTTAATGATGAACACAATAGACGCTTAACGGCTAAAACAGAAATTCCTTTCCATTGGGACGAACCCATCGAGGGCAGCACGAGTGCTATTGGTACCTTTGCGAATTGTTCGGGTGGGGTAACGCCTTGGGGAACCATTTTGACTTGCGAGGAGAATTATGATATGTTCTATGGCGAAACCGATCGTTCTGATCCTAAAAAACCCGTTCGTAATTTAGAGGGCGATTATTATGGTTGGTCGAATCATTATGACTACCCTCCAGAACACTATGGCTGGGTCGTTGAAGTGAATCCATTGACAGGAGAAGCCAAAAAACTGGTTGCCTTAGGACGTTGTGCGCATGAATGCGCCACCGTGCACGAAACAAAAGATGGTCGCTTGGTGGTTTATTCTGGGGACGATTCTAATGATGAATGCCTCTATAAGTTTATTAGTAATGAACCTAAAAACTTAAAAGACGGCAAATTGTATGTTGCCAATACAACAGAAGGCAAATGGATTTCTTTAGATTATAACGAACAAGAAATTTTACGTCAAAACTTTGCCAATCAAACAGAAGTCTTGGTTCGCTTGAGAGAAGCCGCCAAGCTAGTTGGTGGAACGCCACTTAATCGCCCAGAAGACATTGAAATTGATCCAATAACTGGGCACGTTTTAGTTGCCTTGACGAATAACAAACCTAAAGGAGATTATTTAGGAGAAATCTTAAAAATTGTCGAAACCGACTTGGAAGATAAAACTTCTTTGACCTTCATGGCGTCTACTTTCTTGGCAGGTGGCGAAGACACTGGTTTTGCTTGCCCAGACAATATGGCTTTTGACCCCAAAGGAAACCTTTGGTTTACCTCTGACATTTCGGGGAGCTCCATTAACAGTGGTCCTTATTTGCCTTTTGGTAATAATGGCTTGTTTTTGATCCCTTCTTGGGGCGATCAAAAAGGAAAAGTCATTCAAATTGCCTCTGCTCCTATTGACGCAGAATTCACGGGTCCTTTCTTTTCACCAGATGGAGAAACGCTCTTTTTAAGTGTTCAGCATCCAGGCGAACGCTCCAAAGATTTGGAAAACCTAAGCAGTCATTGGCCAGAAGGTGGCAGCGCGCAACCCAAACCGTCTGTTGTTTGTATCTCTGGGCAAGGGCTCAAAGATTTGATGCAAGGAGAATTTTAAGGCTTATTTAATTTCATTAGACCTCCTTTCGGTATTGACTTATTTTTATACTACTGAAAGGAGGTTTTGTAAAAAGAAAGCATGAAATATATTTTACTTTGTCTATGTATACTTGGATTATCATTTGGAAAACTCCATGCTCAGGAAGCGCCAAAAGCTAAACCAAAAGTATATGCTGGTTATGCTTTGTTTTTGAATTATAATTTATACAGTTGGTTTCAAAAACCAAACACCATAGAAAGCCCTTTGAGTTCGTCTGGACAAGTCTTAAATGTCTTGCCAGGACTGGGCTTAAATCTCTGGGTAGGCGATATCGATCATTGGATGGTGTCTATTGAGGGCGGCATTGAATACCTTCCTTTTGCGGTAGATACAGACGTTTACAAAGGCATGGGGGCTTTGAGCATTCCTATTCTAGCAAAAATGCAATTTCCTATTGCCAAACAAAAAAGTTTGTGGTTGATGCTTCATGTTGGTGCAGGGGCGCAACTTTTGTATACAGACATTTATGCTCGACCTGATGTTCCTAGTATTGTATTCAACCGTTCTTTCACAGCTGTTGTGGGAGAAGTTGGTGTACACCTTTCGGCCGTAGGATACAAACGCCAACATATTCGAGAACTAGAGTTGTTCTTTCGTGCTGGTGGCGCTCCTTTTGGAACGGTAAGTTTTACAACAGGGCTCCGCTTGACCTTTTGGAATCGCTTTGGCGCCTAAAATTATAAGCTCAATTTAATCAAGCATCAAATGCCGCTAGACAAAGAAAAATACTACGCTCAACTAAGAGCCAAAATGGAATCTTACGCTCCTATCAAAAATACTTCATGGGAAGCGTTGGAAGCTATTCTTCAATTTAAAACGATAGAAAAAGGGGCTTTGCTGTTAAGGCATGGACAGATTGCCCGCAACCTGCATTTTATTGCAAAAGGAGCTTTGCGTGCTTACTTTACTGATTTGGAGGGTGATTTTTATAATAAAAACATTTTTCTTGAAAACGACTTGGCTTGTTCTACCGTTTCTTTATTACAAAATGCTCCTTCCAATTTTACGATTGAGGCATTAGAAGATTGCCTGCTTCTTAATATTGATTATGTCCATTATCGTAGACTAATCGACGAGCATTCAGATTTTAAAAACTATTACATTGCCTATCTAGAACAGCACTGGATTATACAAAAAGAACAACGAGAGGTTTCTATCGTTATGGAAAATGCAACGGAACGGTATTTGAAATTATTGCAAACGCATCCCAATATTGACCAACGAATTGAACAGCGACACCTCTCCTCTCACCTCGGCATTACGCCAACGCAATTAAGTAGAATTCGAAAAAAATTAAAGGTTGATTGACAACTCGAAGACTCAGCGCAGCTAATTTTTACCAAAATGAGACTAAGTGCTTTAAGTTTACTAATTTTCAGTTATAAGTCGTAAGTTTTAAGTAGAAAGTCGTAACGTGTTGCTAATTAACAAGCTTACGACTTTCTACTTACGACTTATAACTAAAGCCTCAAGTCTATAAAAAAGGTTAAATTGTAAGCCTTGACAAAAATTGTCAAAGAACCAAATTAAAATAAATCTTTCCGATCAACCTATGTAAATGCAAGTCTTAATTTCTTGCTTTATGTTTGTGTTATGAATCCATACTTATTAACCTTATTAGCTTTTATTGGTGGCGTATTCTTGGCACTCCAAGGTTCTTTAAATGCACAATTAAGTGTTTTGTTAAAACATCCTTTGTTGGCATCTTTAGTTGCCTTTTGCAGCAGCACCTTCTTTGCCTTTTTAATGGTAATTTTCACCGTCAAAAGTTATCCAACCAACATAGAAATTCGTCAAATTCCCATTTATTTGTGGTTTGCTGGTGGCTTGTTTAGTCTCTTAGGAATTAGTTTATATTATTATACGATTCCCAAATTAGGCTTAGCAAGCATGATTTCTTTTGGTCTTTGTGGACAATTGTGCTTTGCCATTATTGCAGGACATTTCGGCTGGTTTAATCTACCTCTAGAACCGATTTCCTTTAGACGATTTTCGGGACTAATTGCTCTGGTAATAGGTATTTTATTGATTAATCTAAAATAAAAATCAACATGACGACAAACAACTTGCATAACCTAACGTCCTTGTGGAAAACAGCTGCACTGAGCTTTGATTCTTATCAAGCACGCCCCCTTTTTGATCTTGCTTATATAGAAAACACGCAGTGGCCCAATAGGCTATGGTTTCACCAAGACCTTACTAAAACAAGTCTTCTCGCTGCCAAATCAATTCTAGAAAAAACATCGACTCAATTAACCATCCCTTATTTTGATATTTATAATAGTAACTCGTTTGAATTATTAGAAGCAGAAGGCTTTTCATTACGTTTTGAACAAGTAGCCATGTTTCTGAAACCTAAAGAATCCTTGCAAGGAAAATCAAATTTCCACTTACAGCGTGTTGTCAATGAAACACAAGCGAATCTATGGGCAACATTATTTAAACAAGCCTTCGGGTATTTGATTAGTCCAGAAACAGTTCTTAAAAATCTGCCCTTTTTTTCTTATTATATTGCTTATGATAATGAAGATGCCGTTGGAACTGGGATGACAAATAGCACACACAATACCTTAGGAATTCACTCTATTGGTATCCCTCCCGCAATGCGTCGCAAGGGTTTTGCTGAGGCAATTATGATACATTTGATTAATCGAGCGATTGAAGACCAAGTAGAAACGATCACACTACAAGCTTCTACTATGGGAAAAGGGCTTTATTTAAAACTAGGTTTTCAAGAGCAGTTTAAGATTAAAAACTATTGTTTAAATATTTAATTGCTACAAAGCTTACTATCTAACAAATGTTATTTTATTTTTTTTAAGATTCCTGCACCTTTGATTTTATTAATTACAACATAAAATCAAACTATGAGCAAGGGAATTTCATTGGTTACAGGAGCAAATGGACATTTAGGAAATAATTTAGTGCGTCTATTATTAAACGAGGGCGAAACCGTTCGAGCAAGCGTTCGAAACACTGCAAATACAGCTCCTTTTGAAGGCTTGGATTGTGAGCTGGCTTATGCCGACTTAACAAAAAAAGATTCTTTAATAGATGCCTTTAAAGGCGTTCAGCGAATTTATGCCGTGGGGGCTGCTTTTAAAATGTGGTCCAAAAATCCAAAAGTAGATGTCTATGATAATAATGTGATTGGTACCCGAAATTTATTTGAAGCTGCTGCCGCAAACAAGGTGCAAGAAATCGTTTATGTCAGTTCTGTTGCGGCTTTAGACTTTACTAAATTACCAGCAAAAGAAAGCAATGGCTACAATCGAGATCGTCGAAATTGGTATTATAATTCTAAAAATGATTCCGATCAACTAGCTTTAAAATTGGGGAAAGAATTTGGAATTAGAACCGTTTTAATCTTACCTTCTGCCATGATTGGCGCTCAAGCGTATAAACTGAGTTATTCCAATCAACTGGTTTGGCAAATTCTTCAAGGTGAAATTCCGATTGATACCAGTATTACCTTAAACTGGATTGATGTTAAAGATGTTGCTTTGGGGGCTTATCTTGCTATGCAAAAAGGTCGAGATGGAGAACGCTATACCCTTGCAAATGAAAAACATACTTCTCTTCAAGAAAGTGTAAAAGTTGCACGAGATTTATTTCCTGATTTGAAGTTAAAAATTCCTGTAAAGGCGCCTTACTTTTTATTATATTCTATTGCAGGATTGATGGAAGTTGCCAGTAAAATAACAGGTAAAGAACCTTTGTTACAACGACATTATTTAGAGATGTTTTATGGCTTACATCAAGACTATAACATTAACAAAGCAAAAAAAGAATTGGGCTTTGCTCCTAAATCTTCGAAACAAGCATTAACAGAAGCTTTGCAGTATTTAAAAAACGAATGGAAAGCACCACAAATTTAGACCGCATTTGATATGAAAAAATTACTCGCTTATTTATCCGATAGATTGCACTTATCATCAAAAGATAAAGAACTTGTTCATAAATATTTCATCCATGAGCAACAAGCCTCCAACACGACGCTCCTTAAAACGGGTCAAGTAGAACGGTATGTTTATTTCTTAGAAAAGGGGGTTATAAGAGGGTATCAAAATCAAAATGGAAAGATTGTCGTCGGACACTTGGTTGGAGCCAATAACTTTTTTAATAGTTTGGATAGTTTTATAACAGATGCACCTTCTCTTTATTGTTTTGAAGCGGTTACGGATATAGAGTATTCTAAAATTACGAAGCTAGATTTAGAACTCTTGAAAAGTTATGATACAAAATGGGCAACTTTTATTGAACGTATTATCAATGAACATTTGAGCTGCAAAATGGATCGGGTCAAAGACTTCCAAACCTTAACGGCTAAAGAACGTTATCTTAAGTTCTTGAAAGAAACGCCCGATTTAGCCTCACAGGTTTCTGTCGAAAACATGGCTTCTTATTTAGGGATCGAAGCCCCTTCTCTTAGTAGAATTCGAAAGCAAATTATGATTCAATAATGTTCACAAAAAGAGTAGTTCGGAAAACAATTTCGAACTACTTTTTTTTTGTTTTTCAACAAAAAACTAACCTTTTCAAGCTCCTCCTCGTTTATTAATAGACTAAACAAAACCAAAAATTCTACCCATGAAACATCCTCACATTCACATGACATTCATGTGCATCCTACTTTTCGTGCACCTATCTGTTGCGCAAACCATCCAAAACAGTTTATATTATGACGTTGATTATAGTGCCTTAACTCCAGCACATCAAGTCAAATTAGACACTTGGTTAGACAGCATATCTTTAGAAAATCTAGTTTCCTTGCAGATTGTGGGGCATACGGATACTTCTGCCAGCCTCGAATACAATAAACTACTTTCTCAAAAACGGGCTGCCCCTGTTAGAGCTTATTTTTTATCAAAAGGCATAGACAACAACAAAATTAGTTTCTCTTTTTATGGAGAAACACAGGCATTATCCACTGATAATTTAAGAAAAGATCGGCGAGTAGACATTGTATTAGAATTTCCTAATATACCCGCTCCTATTATACCCAATGAAGTCCCAGAAACAGCTTCTACAACCTCTATAAAAGAACTTTATAAATTACTTGCTCCAAAACCTCAAGAGTTTTGTATTAATCCCAATCGAGATACCATTATTCATGGTAAATATGGAACATTAGTTACCATCAAAGCCAATTCTTTTAAGCTCACTCCTAGGCAGAAAGCAAGTACTACTTGTATTAATTTCCAAGTCAAAGAAGCTTTTCTAAAATCAGAAATGTTTATGGAAAATATTAATACCATGACAACGGACGGAAGACTCCTCGAAACTCAAGGTATGGTTTACACCAATGCAATGATTGGAAGCGACACGCTTAAATTGATTCAAGATATTGTCATTATGGTTCCAACGGATGAAATTGTAGAAGACGTAAAAGTTTTTGATGGAGTACGAGATTTACATACTGATGCAGTCAATTGGGCTTTTAATAATAATTCTGTGTTGAGAAATTTTTCTGTTGCAGAGGTTCAAGATTGTGTTAATATGAATGATATTCATCGAATATGTGACTGTCAAGATAGTTTAATTGGCATTACTGAAATTGACAAAACTGATTGCTGTTATGCTCGTTTAGAGGAAGAGCTTTTAGGCCCTTTAGATGGTAATGGTAATCTTTTAGATTCTCTTTGTAAATGCCCTGCGTTTTTTTGTGGGATGAACAAATCGTTTCTCTCTATTGCAACTCTTTTTGATAGACAAATGAGAGACATCAACAATGAACTTAGGCTTTGTCGCAAACGATTAGGAGCCGTTATTGCACTTAAAAAATTAAGAAATAGAAATGGAAAATTTCTGGGGACACCTAAAAACCACTGTTTTTTGTTCGGACTTCATCTAAGTTTCAATGTAAGTATTCCTCGAATTTTCATTCGAAAAAGAGCAAGAAAGGGAAAAGTAAAAATGTCTAAGAAAGAAAAAAAGATCATGGAATTAACTCAATTAATCTATGACTCAGACAATAAGATTCAAAGAGGGCTCAATGGTATGTTAGAGAAAGAATTTATGGTAAGATGTAATGAGTTAGACTCTTTATTCAAAAGCTATAATGTTAACAATACAACAGCCCTTGTCTATGCACTGAACAAACCTTTGATGGATGAATTGGGTGTAACAAGCATGCAAGCACTTTTAGATACCTTACCTAATGTTAATTTAGCGTACTTAGAAGTCGCTTATCGCAATAAAAAAATAGCGTACGAAGATTATAAATTTTATGTCTTTAACTCATCTATGCTGGGTTGGAAAAATTTAGATGTCTTTAAAAGTATTCCAATAAAAGATCAATTAACAGTAAAGGTAAATGCGGTACCAGATTCTACTATTGATTGTAAACTAATTTTCAAGGAAGAAGAATTTGTAGTTCCTGCAAAAGTAGAAAGTAAATTCTTTTATTTTGAAGGAATGCCTCGCAAGAAAGACGCTTGGCTAGTTGGCATTCAATATAAAAATGCTAGGCCACTTTTTTCTATGGAATTGATTAGCATTAAAGAAAAAAAATACGACTTAAATCTAAAAGAACTAAGCTTAGAAGAGCTAAAAGAACAATTAAAGCAACTAGATTTCACCAATTAAGCAGCAGTTAAAAAAGAATATTCTGTCGAATCATAAGTAGCTAGGGGAAATTACCTGTAGATTCGTCGAATAGAAATTTAGGAGCTCTATCTTTAAAATTAAAATTTGTAACTTTAGGCATTAGAGATTATGTAAGTAAATTTAGTATAGAGCTTAAAATGACCGTTAACGTAGATTGGGGAATGATTTCTGCGCCGCTTTGCGTAAGAACTAATTTGGCGCAGCATGCAAGTTAGTTCAGCAAACAAGCAGCTAAAATCA
>CALDEP010000394.1 GCA_937942475.1 uncultured Aureispira sp. | reverse complement strand
CTTGTTCAGCCACTTAAATTAAGACCAGCTAAGGGGGCAGAAGGATGGAGTTTAGGCGGTGAATTTACAGTTAGTTATAATTTTGGAATTCGTTTAAAGCTAGGGAAAAACCCATTTAGTCAAAACTATCTTTCAATTGTGCCTTATGGTGTTGGAATTGTTGCGGCTAAGTACTTCAAGGAGAATGTAGATGGAAGTACATCTGAAAAAAAAGATGCTTTTGCAATCACTTATTATCAAGCAGGAGTTCTTTTTACTATTCAAAAAATTAATTTTGGAATTTTTGTTGGACTTGACGCTATGATCGATAAACAAAATGATTGGTTTTATCAAAGTCAACCTTGGTTTTCTTTTGGACTTGGTTATAAATTTAAAAACGATTAGGAGGGGACTAAAATGTATCTATAACAATAAAAAAAGCCTTAAAATCAAATCTGATTTTAAGGCTTTCTACTTTTATATTATGAGTGGCTGAAACCTAACGTCCAGGGAAGTTTGGCATACTCATTCCACCACCTTGTCCTTGCATTTTGCTCATTTGGTGCATCATCTTACGCATTTGCTCAAACTGACGCATGAACTGATTGACTTCTTCTAGTTTGTTTCCAGAACCACGAGCGATACGCTTTTTACGGCTACCGTTGATAATGTTCGGGTTTTTGCGTTCCTCAGGAGTCATAGAATTAATAATTGCCTCAATTTTGCTAAAGGCATTGTCATCAATATCCAAGTTTTTAGCAATTTTTCCCATACCAGGAATCATGCTAATTAAGTTCTTGAGGTTACCCATTTTACGGATATGGTTCAATTGCGTTTTGAAATCATCAAAATCAAATTTGTTCTTTTTGATTTTGCTTTCCAAACGTTTTGCTTCTTTTTCGTCGAATTGCTCTTGCGCTTTTTCAACCAAAGAAACGATATCACCCATCCCTAAAATACGTTGCGCCATACGATCAGGGTGGAAGACATCCAATTCTTCCATTTTTTCCCCTCTACTCACAAACTTAATTGGTTTCCCAACCGTGTATTTGATCGAAAGAGCCGCACCACCACGAGTATCACCATCCATTTTGGTTAGAACAACACCATCGTAGTTAATACGTTCGTTAAAGGTTTTTGCTGTATTTACAGCATCTTGACCTGTCATAGCATCTACGACAAACAAAGACTCTGTAGGATTGATGGCATTTTTAACCGCCTCAATCTCATCCATCATCGTTTCATCTACTGCTAGACGACCTGCTGTATCCACAATCACTACGTCATAACCCATTTTCGAGGCATGAGCGACAGCGTTTTTAGCGATTTCTACAGGGTTTTTATTTTCTAATTCTTTGTATACTTCAACGCCTACTTGCTCTCCTAAAACAGTCAACTGCGTGATTGCCGCAGGACGGTAAACATCACAGGCAGAAAGTAAGACACGTTTGCCTTTTTTTACTTTTAAGAACTTCGCCAGTTTACCTGTAAAAGTTGTTTTACCCGAACCTTGTAGACCTGCAATTAAGATGATACCAGGTTTTCCTTTGATATTGATACCAGCGGCTTGCCCACCCATCAATTCGACCAACTCATCGTTAACGATTTTGGTCATCAATTCACCAGGACGTACAGAAGCAAGTACATTTTTAGTTCCTAAAGCTTGTACTTTAATTTTGTCGGTAAATTCTTTGGCAATCTTATAGTTTACATCGGCACCAACTAAGGCACGACGAATCTCTTTGATGGAGGTAGCAACGTTAATTTCCGTTAGTTTACCGTCTCCTGTCAACGACTTAAAGGCTCCTTCTAAACGTTCTGATAAACTGTCAAACATATTATATTTTTATTTGATTGGTTTAATTATATTCTATCATTTGGGCAAAACTGAAACCTTAAAAACTTAGAAGGAATCAGCATCGACCTGCGAATATACTAAAAATATGAAAAATTAACTTTATCTGATTGTACTTTTTTATCTTTGAACAAAGACTTTTCCAAATTACGTAGCCCCAAATGGTCGTAGATTTAAAAAAAATGACATGAATTTTGAAAAAATAACTATTTATAGCGCCAATCTAATGGCTCAAAAAGCCTTTTATACAGAAAGCTTAGGCTTCCAATTAGTAGACGAAAAAATAAATTCATTTACACTAAAAATAGGCAAAACTGCTTTGCAATTTATTGAAAAACAAGGGGCAACGAATTATCATTATGCGTTTAATATTCCATCTCATCAAGGGGCAGAAGCCTTGGATTGGTTAAAAGATCGGGTGGAAATATTGGATTGGAAGGGGGTAGACTTAGTAGATTTTTTAGATTGGAATGCCGAAGCGATGTATTTTTATGATAAGGATGATAATATTGTAGAATTTATTGCCAGAAAGAACTTAAATATTCCAAGAGTAGCAAAATTTGATGCCAGTCAAGTGGTAGAGATTAGTGAAATGGGAGCGCCAACCGAAAATGTTCAAGGCGTTTATGATCGCTTGAAGCAGTTTTTTTCGATAGAAAAATATAGTGGTAATTTAAGTCGTTTTGCAGCGATGGGAGATGAGCGTGGATTGTTTATTGTCATTGATCATCGAGAGAAGAAATGGATTCCGAGAGAAGATGAAGCTTATTTTTCGCCTTTTGAAGTTTGCTTGACACATCAAGGCAATCGTTTTGAGCTGAAATACGAAAATGGCGCTTTTAGAAGATGCTAAATACTAAGGCAAAGAACCACAAACTCTTGTTTTCAACCAAATACTAATTATTATTATAAAGTATTTGAAAATAAATTAAAACCAGCTTACTTTGTACTTCTAAAAGAACACAAAAATAGCAACCACCAAATGAGATTCAATTATGTGCTTTTTATAGCACTTTTTATCATTGCCTGCCAAGAAAAAAAAACCAATGAAACCACTACTTTCATTGATGAATTACCAAAAGAAAAAGAAGATACTGTTGTAGCTCCCAAAGAAATATTCAAACAAGAAGACGATAGAGGTCAGCCAATTTGGGGCTATCGATTTGTCTTAGTAGGCGATTTTGATGGCGATCATATTTCAGATACTTTAGTGGAGCATCATGTAGATGCCCAAACAAAGCAAGAAACGAATAAGTTTTTTGATGCGCTGGGTATCATGAGCTATCAGTCTGGTAAGTCCATTCAGCATGAAACTTTTTCTTACATGCTTACGAATAACCCTCGTATTGATACGTTTCCACATACCTCTCATTTAGGGGTGCTTTATGCTGAAATTATTGGAGATATTGATGGCGATGGTGGAGATGAAATTGGTGTGGTGAAGTACCATGCAGATCACTCTAGCGTGAATACTTATGGTGTCTATACTTATAATAAGGGTTGGAAATTGTATTATTCCTTTGAAGTGCGAGATTGGGAATTTCCTGCTTTGCCAGAGTATAATGTAATGTATGGCTTGTTTGGTGCCATGGATAAAGTTGTGACCAAAGATTCGATTCAAAATCAAAAAATAGAAGCAGAAATAGAGCAGTACCAACGCGTTGAAATTATAGCCCCCAATACCATTCAATACAGTGCTTTTGATGTTGGGAATTGCGATGTAAATTATGTTTACAAAACCTATGAAGATAGTATTATTTGGGTCGTTCCTAAACATCCAATAAAAGATAAGAAGATTGTTTCTGTTTGGACAGAGTATGAATTGTATTCTGATAATAGTCTTCAAAAAGTTCAGGCGCAACAGGACTCTCTCGAAGTTTGTGATGGTGGTTCGCTTTTTAAACAACGCGTGAAATTTAAAAAAGCTAGCCGAAACAACCATTTGGTACAATAGTGCATCTTAGAGATAAAGTATACTCTTTAGAAACGTATAAGCAATGAAACTGATCGAATTCTTAGGACTGTTGTTCTTTGTCTTTAGTTGCCAAGATTCAAATTCCCAGCTAGTAAAATTCAATTATCCTGTCTGTATAGATAGCCTAGATGTTGTTCCTGGTGTACTTACTTATGAAGATTCGGAAGAACCATTAAGGTATCATCTTTTGTATATTGGTGCAGAAAAAGATACCCTATTTATTGATTATAAATTAGGGCTTAGTCTAGTTATGGCACCGCCTCCACCACCTCCTCCTCCGATTTGTGGTCTCATAGAAATAGAAGCTATAGAGGATACTACAATAGCAGATGAGGTTATAGAAACACAGGAAACAAGGGAAGGAGTTCCAAAAGTAAGCAATAAATTTGATGCTTATTGGTGTTCAATCTATGATCCAATGGAGCATTACAAAGGCGTTTTGTGGGATAGTGCAAAAGTAGATATTATAGTGGATACGAATCATTATCTATTAAGTTATCGGTGGATTCCTATTGCTAAGGAGTCGTTTAAAGCCTATCCTGTTATGATTAAAAACCTAGAAAAAGATACAGTCGTAATCGCTACTCGTGACTATGTTGAATTGATATTGGAAGGAGAAACAGAAGGTGCTTGGAAAACTTTGATAGAACCTTTTCGACATATAGGTTGTGGAAATGGATTGACCTATTTATTATTACCACCCAATGAAATTTTGGTGACTTCAATTCCTGTTTATAAATGGAAAGAAAAAATGAAACTTAGATTAAGATTAGGGAACAATTATTCGACCGTTTTTACAGGCAATACAATCGTTGAATAAGCAGCCTAAGAGTATTAATAACTGATGTTACGCAAGAACCTTTTTTTTAGTGTTAAAACTCGTTGTTACTTATTTAAGAACTGTTTTAATGTTGAATTCTTAATGCTAAATTTTTAATGTTTGTTGTGCTATAAAGCATTCAACATTAAAAATTTAGCA
>CALDEP010000393.1 GCA_937942475.1 uncultured Aureispira sp. | reverse complement strand
TAATACTCCGTTGATTTTTTAGTTTTTCTATGAAAAACATAAAAAAGCATCTTGCATTAGTTTGATTATCAGCTTTTTAGTACTTTAACTAGCAAAAGAACATCCTGCTGATAATCAAACTAATACGATTTTTCAACGGAGTAATGTCATTTAAAACATCGTTATTATGGATCAAACCTATGGATTTTTCGGATTTATCATATACTTGCTAAGTTTTTTAGGTTGTGGAGGTGGATCTTATGACAACACTACTTCTGATTCTTATTATCAACCAGAAGAAACCATTAAAGAAGCGAAAAAAATCGCCCAATATGAAGTCGATTACTACCGCAGTTTAGAGGAGTGGAATCAAGAGAAAAAGAAACATAATAATTCGTATGAATATACCTTGTTCTTTGAAAATAGTATGTCAACATATCGTCGTTCAACGATTGTTGTTGTTAAAGATGGGGCGGTTTATTCTAGAGCGCAAAAAGCTTACCTTAGAAATACGCAAACAGACAAAATGGAACCCTTAAAAAAAGAAACTTGGAAGGAGAGCCAAAAACAGCTTGGGACGCAGGACGATGCCCCCAAAACCTTAGAGGAACTTTATGAAGATTGTAGTACTATATTAATAGTAGACTCCGAATCGAATGAAATTGTTTTTACGATGGATAACTATCAAATAATGTCTGCTTGCGGTTACAGGAACTTTGACTGTGCAGACGATTGTTTTAGAGGGGTTCGTCTTCAGAATTTCAAATGGCTGGACTAAATAGAACCGAATACTCAGAGATTGGATGGAATACTCAATCCTATTTGCTTCATTCAGTTTAGCATTATTCTTGTATTATTATTTTCGTTCTTTGACAAATCGTGTGGTAATATTTAAACCACTTTTCTATTAGACAGTATAAGTCGTAAGTTTTAAGTAGAAAGTCGTAAGTTTTCTTTTGATAATAACCGACTTTCTACTTAAAATTTATATCCCAATTCATAGCTGTTAAAAAATAGCCTATGTTTTAAACTCCACACGATTTGCAAAAGAACCATTATTTTTAATAAACTTGTTCAATAAATTATTTGAGTACAAAATAACAGCCCATTTTTTTTGTTACAAACAAGGATAGTACGCTAATAAAGCCTTTTTTGAACTTAGTCTATCATTAGATCGTTTATTTTGTAGGGTAGTTATAGGCAATTTGCGTATTTTTTTGTAAAATTGTATACTTTGACTTGGTTGAAACTGTCTCTATAGATCAGATATAGTTTTTCCTTTTCTTTTACTTTATGCCGTATATTCATTTATTAACGCTTATTGTTATAATTCGATTATTTTTTTTATTAAAAAAATATGAAATAAGCTTATCTCAATCGAATACGATTTTCAAGTGCTCTTGAACACTCTTCACAAAGATAAAGAGAAACCAGAGAGACAAATTATAGATTAAAAACCAACAAACTATGAAGAAGCCTAGTTTATTAATAGTGCTTTTCTTAATATTCGCAGTCAGTCTAAACGCTCAAACAGCTTTAGATAAGGGGAATACCTCTTATGGAGCACGAAACTTTAGTACCGCTACGGTTCATTACAGTCGTGCGATAATGGACAATCCTGGCAACAGTGACTTGCAAATGAAATTAGCGAACTGTCTTCGCTTTTTGAATAAAATGACCGAAGCGGAGAAAAGATATGCGCTAGTTTGTAAAAACCCAAACACTGCTCCAATCAATTTTTATAATTATGGAACGGTTTTACAAGCCAATAAAAAATACGATCAAGCAATTGTTGCTTTTGGAAAGTATGCCAAAGAAAATAAAACTCGTGCCGAAAAAGCGCAAGAGGCTTGTGCCTTTGCAAAAAAGCAACTGACACTCTCTTCTGCGTTTGTCGTAAAAAAAGAAAAAGGCATTAGCCATGTTTCTTATGACGACTACGCTCCTTTCTTGCACAAAGGTAAATTGTTTTTTACCTCAGCTAGAAAAATTAAAATCAATAGTGGAACTTCTTCTGCTACCGATAGCTATTTGTATGAATCCCAAAGAAGCGGTGGACAATTGACAGGCTTGAAGATTGTTAAAAATCCGATTGAAATTGCACCACAGAATAACATTGCTCCTTTGGCGATCAATGCAGCGGAAACAATGGCGATAACTTCTTACAGTCAGTTTGCAAATGGTGTTCGTCACTTGTACGAATCTGCCTTCATTAATGTTGGAATGGAACTTTCTTTACCAGCAGATGGCATGAAAAGCATTACCTATATTCCAATGGGAAATGCATTCCCACATGTTGGAGAAAACCATGCGGCTTCTTTCCCTCACATTACAAATGCAGGAAGAAGCATTTATTTTGCTGCTTATAATTTGCCAGGTGGCTATGGTGGTTTTGATATTTGGGTGATTAACCAACAAGGATCAGGATGGTCACGTCCTCAGAACTTAGGACCTAATGTCAATTCATCTGGAGATGAAGTAAGCCCTAGTATTAGTTCTGATGGCTACTTATTCTTTTCTTCTGATTACCACAAAGGTTTTGGAGGATTTGATGTTTTCCGTGCGAAGCAAAGTGCTGGTGTATGGAGAAACATCCGTAATCTAGGAAATCAAGTCAACTCATCTTATGATGATATGTATTTCACCTATGATGCCGTGACAAGAACGGGGTACTTTTCTTCTAACAGAGATGGTTATTTGGATATATATAGTGGCTTGATGAATGCTAGTCAAGATTTGATGCCATTAATCAACGAAAAAGAAAAAGAAATTCCTGTTACCATTACTAAACCAGTTGTTGTTGATAAGAATAACAATAATGTGAACGGCAATAACTATAATAACAATTCTAATACAAATCCAGGAGGAACAGTAGTCTATGTTCCTAATAATTCAACAGGAACCGTTACTCAAACACCAACAGGTGGTTATAAACCAACAACAGGAAATAAACCAACACCTCCTATTGATGGTTATAATAATACTGTAACTACGCCTAATTCAGTGGTGACCACTCCTACTGTTGGCAGCAAACCAACACTTAGCCCTACCGGTAATGGAAATACCGTTCCTTGTAGTATGAACTTTTACATTGGTGCTGTCATTGACCAAGAAACGAAGCGTCCTGTAAAAGATGCGATGGTTTACATCAAGAATTTACGTACTGGCGAAGAGAACAAAATTAAAGATCCGACCAATCATTATGGTGAATATTCTGTTATTCTAGATCCTTTGCACGATTATACTATTGCGATTTCTAAAGCAGGTTTTAAAAATCTTGTTTTTGATGTTAATACTGGAAATGGTGGTAAAAAGACCTTGTTGGGAACACGCCCAATGTTGGCTTCTCCAATGCTAGAAAGAGATAAATACAACAATGTAATTGATGCAGATGCTCCTCTTAGTAATATAGATAGCCCAAGTGAAAATGAATTAATCAATCCAATCAAATCTACAGGAAAAACGTTTTCTTACGATGCGAATGGTGCGCCAATTCCAAGCAAAGGATATTTGATTCAAGCTTTAGTAGCGACAGATTTAACGGCTGAAGAACGTTTGGAATTAGAGCAATATGGAAATATTGTGACAGAACCTAGAGGAAACAAAAAAGCTTATAGAGTTGGTATTTTTGCTGATGAAGCACATGCTAACAAATCTCTAGCTGAAATTCGCAACACATACAGAGATGCATTTAAAGTTCCTGTTGAATTGGATAACAATCATTTGGGTGGGCGCATTGCCTTGAGTTCTCAAGTGATTTACCCTTTGCAAGAGCAACAGCCTTTGCCTGTTTTGGATGATATGCCTGCTAATAATAACAACAATTATACGAATAATTACAACCAGCCAAAACCAACGGTTGTTGAGCAACCAACGATCAAGGAAAGAGAGTTGAACACTTGGACAAACGACAAACTACCTGAAGGTGTTACCCCTAGAGGAACGGCTTCTTCAAGTCAAGTAGTTGCTTTTAAAGTTCAATTGGGCGCTTTCAAAGATGCTAGCGATATTTCATTTAGTAATGTTAGCCACTTGGGTTTAATCGAAAAACAAAAACGCGCTAATGGTTTGACTTATGTTTATATTTCTAGTTTCAAAACATTAGACGAAGCTCGTACTGCTAGAGCTAAAGCAAAAGAAAAAGGGGTTGAATCTCCTTTTATTGTTGCTTTTAAAAATGGCGTACGTGTAAATATTAGTGATGTAGTTAATAATTAATCGTTTATTAATTTACTACTTACTAAATAAATGAAACGCTCTTTCCAAACATAATTTGGAAAGAGCGTTTTTAATTAACCGCCACATTCTAAACACAGCAAACCAATTCATGGCAAAGAAGAAAAACAAAACGTCTACAAAAACAAAGCAAGACCCAATATCTGACGTCCCCCAAGACACAAAGCCTAAGAGTTCTTGGCAAAAAAAAATTACGACTTTCTTTACTGCTATTTTTGGCGCAGGAATCATTGCCTTCTTCACCCCTCTTTTTGGGGTTTTGGACGATGCTACGGGAGGTGTTCTAAGCCAAATTTGGGGCACAGTTGCGACGATAGAAGATGATGTTACCAATAATTTAGACGATAATAAGGATTTGCCTATCCCAAACATCAACGATTTTCAAGAAGATAAAACCATTGGTTTACCTGCATTTCAAGCAGGAGATGAAATGGTTGTGACACACCAATCCTATACTTTGCGTTATAATGAGGTGCATGAACAAGCTGAATGGGTTGCCCACACGCTTTTAGCAAGGCATTTAAAAGGCGATCATCCTCGAAGAGATCATTTTAAATCAGACCCTGATGTTATTACAAAAACAGCAAAACCAACGGACTATGCTCGTTCGGGATATGACAGAGGGCATTTAGCTCCTGCTGCTGATTTTAAATATTCAGCAGATGCCATTAAGGAATCTTTTTACATGAGTAATATGAGTCCACAAACGCCTGCCTTTAATAGAGGCATGTGGAAGGGCTTGGAAAACAAAGTTAGAGCATGGGCAGCAGAGAAAAAGAAACTCTACCTTGTCTCTGGTCCTATTCTAAAAAAACACCTCCGAAAAATCGGGACAGATAATAGAGTCAGTATTCCCAAACAATTCTATAAAATCGTACTTAATTTAGATCCTAAGCATCCACATGCCATTGCCTTTTTGATGCCTAACAAATTATGTGAAGGGTTTTACGATGACTATAGAGTTTCGATTGACGAAATCGAAGCTTTGACTCAGATTGATTTTTTCTCGAAATTACCCGATGATTTAGAAAATTATTTAGAAAAAAGCAATACTTCTGATCGTTGGTTTGATACCCCAGAAGCCATTCCTTCTCCTTATGGAGATATGAGTATTTTGGAGTAAGCAGGATAAAACTATCGTTTTAAATTTCAGTACATAACAAAGAAAAGTCCTTTCAAAAATTAATTTTGAAAGGACTTTTTCTATACAGAATGTGATTGGCTTATACGGAATTAATACGTTCTGTACCAAATATTACAACTAGCACCACCTTCAGAAATAGTCCCTTGGAAGTATTTGATATTATTTGTTTCTGAGAACGTTCCTGTTAAAGAAAGACCTTGCTGACTATAAGAAACTGAACCATTTGTTGCAATCGTTACGTCTTCGATTCTATACGTTTGATCCAATACAAAATCTCTGTATACGATATCTACGTAGTTATTTCCTGCATTCGCTGGATCTGTATCTGCTGTAACATCAAAGTAAAGTACATCATACAAGAAACTTGATGGGTCAACCAAACAAGTCATGTTGTTGGTTTGCATTGTGTCGACATCGTATGCTCCTACATAAGCAAGTGTTCCTGTGGTTGTTCCACCTGTTCCAGAACCTCCACCTGTTCCAGAACCTCCACCTGTTCCTGCAACAGAACAAAGTGGTCCACTCCATCCTGTTGGGCAACTACAATGACAAGAATCTGCGTAAACAAAACCCGTGCTTCTTACCGCTACGGCTACAACGCCTCCGTTTTGACAATCTAAATGGTTACAATAGCATTCTGGATTATCAGGAGTATTCGCTTGAAAATCGCAAGGATCTTCTTCTGCACATGAAAATAGGAATACAGAAAGACAAAACATAAAAAGTAATTTTTTCATTTTTCTTTAATTTTTTTGGTTTAAATATTTTGTAAAAACAGCTAATTTGTAGCTATGAAATTTTTAATATTAAAAGAAGGGCTAATATCTTTTTTATCCTTCCACAAAGAAAAACCAAAAAATAGTCCTAATCAGAAAAAAGCACTTACTAAGTAGAATCATATTAGACACAAACAGTACCTTTTTCTTCAAAAAAAAGTACTCCAAAAACCATAAAACCTTAATTATCAAAAAGCTAAAACCCCACAAATAAAACTCACTCTATTTGTAAGCGTTTGAATAGTTGCCTTAAAAACAAGTATAAGCAGCCTTCAATTTGCTTTAAGCAAAGTAAACAAGTTTAATAAAGCCAAAAAATAAGATCTAATAGAGGCTTTGGAATGATATTTTCTGCATTTTTGAGTAAATTACCAAGGGCAAAAACCCTAACGTAGTAATTCATTTATATTCACTTATTTTGATTAACATGCAAGGACTCTTAATTCTTTTTATAACTCTTATTGCTAGCTTCTCTACCCCCCTTTTTGCACAATTCACTGCCTATGAATTCTTTGAAATGGGACAAAAGAGTTTTGACGAAGGAGAATTTGACTTAGCGATTGATCATTATAGCAATGCTATTGAAAAAAACAGCCAGTTCGTAGAATCCATTATCAATAGAGGTGTTGCTTACGAACGCTTGGAGAAATACGACCTAGCGTTAGCAGACTATGAAATAAGTGTTGTCATAGATCCTAGTTATTCTGTTGTTTATAATAATATGGGTTGGATTCATTTCCTATCAAATGATTATGATAAAGCACTTAAAAATTACAATCAAGCCATTGCTTTAGACCCTGAATTTTCACTAGCCTATAACAATAGAGGCTTGACCAATCGAGCCTTAGAGAACCTAAAAGAAGCACTAGAGGATTATAGAAAAGCGATTGTTTTAAATCCTTCTTATGCCGATGCTTATGATAATATGGGCGACATCCGTTTTGAGTTGGAACAATATTCAGATGCACTGCTTTTGTACACTCAAGCAATCGAGGCGAACCCTGATTTTATTTCTGCTTATAATAATCGTGGGCTTACTTCTATGGCAACAAAACGCTATTGGGATGCGATCAAAGATTTTGACGAAGCGATAGAAATCGATCCAACAATTCCTTTATTGTACATCAACAAAGGCAATGCACACAAGGGGACTAAACAATACAGCAAGGCAGCTGCTGCCTATTCTAAAGCTATAGAATTAGAGCCCAACAACACCATGGCTTATCTTCAGCGAGGCTATTCAAAATTACAGGCAGAACAAGTATTAAGTGCTTATGAAGACATCAACAAAGTACTTGAATTAGATATTAATAATGCAACTGCTTACTATTATTTAGGCTTATTGGAAGCTTCTTCCAATCGTTATCCAGAAGCCTTAAAAAATTATGAGCAAGCTTTAAATTTGGATCGTTACCTAAAAGGCGTGAAGGAAGCACAGGAAATTGCAAAAAAGGCATTAGAAAAAACAAAGGATTAATAGTTTCACATGGAGCACAAACAACAGTATAAAGAACTTTTAGCGAAGAATAATGCTGCCAATAATTTATTGGTTTTCAACCTGCTTCAAAGTCAAGAAAATTGGTCAAAAAAACGTGCCTTAATCTGGATTTTTTCAGAACTTATTCCTAATTTTCAAGGCTTGCAACAAGAGCGCTTATTTTATTTTGGAGATACAGGATTATCCTTTATTTTTCATCACGCCATATTAAACGATTCGGCTTCTATAGCTAAATCCAGCGTTTCTGATAAGGAAGACTTATACAAAGCCGTTTTGATCTGTCGCATTCAAAGTCAAAAACAAAGCAAGCTTTTGTATAAAATAGATTACATTGAGGATGCCTCTAATTTATTAAGCAAGTATAAACAACATCTTTTGGAACATTTAGAGCAGATTGTTCGTAACTTTGTAAGGGAAATGGATTAGTATTCTGTTACCAATATATCTAAGATGACAAAACATCCTATCATTTAACCTTTATCCCTTGAGCCGTCTTACCAATAGCATAAAAACCGTTTTTCGTTTTTTTGGAGTTCGCCATTTCAAAAAAACCATGCTCCTATTTGTTATAATGGGTTTGATTTATTGGTTTTGTCTACCTAAAAAAATCTTTGATACACCAACCAGTATTGTTTTGGTCGATCGTAACAACTATCTATTGGGGGCAAAAATTGCAGCTGATGGGCAATGGCGTTTTCCACACAACGATTCGATTCCCTCTAAGTTTGTTGCTGCAATTACAGAATATGAAGATCGGAGATTCTACGACCATATTGGCATTGATTTAACAGGAATTGGGCGGGCTATAAAAGATAATTATCAAGAAGGAAAAATAACTAGTGGCGCAAGTACCATTACGATGCAAGTGATTCGTATGTCTACAAAACGCAAAGGACGTTCTATTTATAGAAAGATGCAAGAAATGGTGATGGCAACTCGGATGGAATTGGCTTATAGTAAAGATCAAATCTTAGCACTCTATGCTTCTAATGCTCCTTTTGGTGGTAATGTGGTTGGTTTGGACGCAGCTGCTTGGCGTTATTATGGCAAATCGCCTCAATTGTTGTCTTGGGGAGAAGCTGCAACCTTAGCAGTGCTTCCTAATAGCCCTGGTTTGGTGCATCCTGGAAAAAATAGACAACGCTTATTAGAAAAGCGCAATTTATTGCTCTCCAAGTTTTTAGAAAGAGGTCTGATCGATTCCATGACGATAGAATTAGCAAAAGAGGAACCTATTCCTCAAGCACCTGTGCCCCTGCCTCGCTTGGCACCACACTTGCTTGGTCGCATCGCAAAAGAACAAAAAACGGCTGCTAAAAATGAAAAATATGCTTATTTTCAAACCACTTTAGATTCTGATTTACAGACTCGTATCCAACAATTAATTTTACAACAACACCTGCGTTTAAAAAATAATGGCATCCACAACATAGCCGTTTTAGTGAGTGATACCAAGTCTGGAGAAGTCCTTTCTTATTGGGGCAATGTTATTCCCCAAAATAGCACCAAAGCACATGGACAAAATGTAGACATTATTACAGCCCCAAGAAGTACAGGTTCTATTTTGAAGCCGTTCTTGTATGCTTCTATGTTACATAATGGCACCATTCTACCACATAGTTTGGTTCCTGATGTCCCTATGTATATGGGTGGTTATCGACCGCAAAACTTTTACGAAAACTACGATGGCGTTGTTCCTGCTAGTCGTGCCTTAGTGCGTTCGCTCAATATTCCTATGGTGAGAATGTTGCAACAATATGGCACCGCTAATTTTTGTACACAGCTCAAAAAAATGGGATTAAGCACCATTACCAAATCGCCTAAGCATTATGGACTTTCTCTGATTTTGGGTGGTGCAGAAGCAACGCTTTGGGATTTATGTGGCGCTTATGCTAGTATGGGTAGAACGCTACTCAATTATCAAGAGCGCATTCCCCATCAAAAAGATGCGTATAGTACGACTGATTTTCGTCCTTTGCATTACTTATTAAGAGATAGCACGCCCAAGCCATCCAAATTCTTGGAAGAAGCGCCCATACTTAATGCTACTAGTATTTATAATACCTTTGAAATCATGCGTCAACTGGAACGCCCGAACTCAGAAGGGGGTTGGAAATATTTTGAATCTACTAGAGATATTGCTTGGAAAACGGGCACTAGTTTTGGATTTAGAGATGCTTGGGCAATTGGTGTAACGCCAGAATATACGATTGGTGTTTGGGTTGGAAATGCGACAGGAGAAGGCAAACAGGGCTTAATTGGGGTAAAAGCTGCGGCTCCTATTCTGTTTGATGTCTTTAATCAATTGCCACATACGTCTTGGTTTTCGCCCCCTAAAACAGCTTTGGTAACGATTCCTGTCTGTAAAGAAAGTGGTTTTCGCCCTTCTCCATATTGTACCCTAATTGATAGTGTAACCGTTGGAACCAATGCTTACCAAGTCAAGGCTTGTCCTTTTCATCAACAATTACACCTAGATAGTAGCCAAACGTATCAGGTCAATGGCGCTTGTGAGTCGGTCAATAATATGACTACAAAATCTTGGTTTGTCTTGCCTCCTTTGGAAGCGTATTATTATAAGAATAAAAACCCTGGCTATAGAAAGCCGCCTGAATTTAGAAGCAATTGCCGTTTTGATGCCGAACAACAATCTATGCAATTTATCTATCCCAAAAACCCTACAACTATTTTTATTCCTATAGATTTTGATGGAAAGGTGAATGGTACGGTCTTCAAAATAGCACATCAACTTCCCGAAAAGGTCGTTTATTGGCATTTAGATAATGAATATTTGGGCATGACTAAGGATTTTCATGAAATGGAGTTGAAACCTAAGCCTGGAAAACATAAGGTGGTCTTGGTGGATGAGGATGGCGTGCGGATTGAACAAAGTTTTGAAATTGTGCTAAAGGAGCGTTAGTTTTGATACTTCTACCCCAAAAGCATATTTATCTAACAAGCGTTTTCGTTTTAACACAAAAAATGTCAAGCATACTAAAAATTAATTATGGATTTAAAGAAAAGTTTTGGTGGTCAGCTATTTGATATTGATTTAAAGGATACAGGTGAATTCAAGATTGAAACGACTAAACCAAGTTTTGGAAAGCCTGTAAAAGATATTGCAAAAAAAATCAATTCTACTTATGGTTTAAGTGATAATTTGAAAGAAGAACTCATTGAAATTTATTCTCAAGTCCAGAAAATAGAGCTTTATTGGGGATTAGGTCCTGCAAGTAATGCGCCTTTGTTATCATCTGATGAGTGGATAAAAAATAATTATGAAAATTATACTCGTGATCAAAATTTTAGTGGTTGTATGAATATGTTGTCTTTTAATGACATGATGACCAACAAAGATCATACGTATTTAAATGGAAATGGGATCAGTTACATTCCATTTGATTTGCACTGGGCTTTGGCTGTTTACTTAAAAAGAGAGAAGGGAATAACAGAAAATAATTTGTACCTGTTCAATTCAGAAGGAGCAGCCTTAATGGACTTAAAAATAGGTGTATTAGAGTATTTAAAGCTTGCCGCAGAGGCAAAATGTTTTTACTATTGGCAATATGCTTACTTAAAAACAGAATTCTGTAGCGAAGCGATGAAGAACTTGTTACCTAAATTTATGCCTAAAGCTACGCTAGATTTTAGCAATTTTGGCTAAACTACAAAGCCACATATTGACCTAGTACACCCTATTTTTACATAAAAAAACAGCCTTTTCAAATGGAAATTCTAAAAACTCATTATCATCCTACCATAACAAGCTTAGAAAATCACTCTATTTTCACAAGGCTAGCCACTAGATGCATAACGCTTCAGGGCAGTAGTATTTTATTAATGTATACTGAAAGATATGAGGATTATAGCCTTCCTGGTGGTGGCTTGGATTTGGGGGAAGATAAAACCGAAGGGATGATGAGAGAACTTCGTGAAGAAACGGGTGCCCAAGGCATTAAAAACATAAAACCCTTTGGTATTTATGAGGAGTACAGACCTTGGTATAAGCCTGATTATGATATTCAGCATATGATTTCTTATTGCTATACCTGCGATATTAACAAGGAGCTTGGTGCTGCTAACTTGGAGGCTTATGAAAAAAAGAATGGGATGAAAGCGGTTTGGATCGACATTCATGAAGCCATCAAGTACAACAAAAACACCATCGCTACTAGTGAGAAAAAAGGAATGTCTATTGAACGGGAAGTTTTTTTATTAGAGCTTATTGTTGAACGTTTCCTTTAAGAATATAGATAAGTAGTTAGTCTTCTCTATGTAAGGTAAAGAACCTTGTAACTAAATACACTGTAACATGAAATTTTAATAGGATAGAGTAATTTTTGAAGTAAATACTGTACAAGAGCATTTGTGCTTTATTATTTAAAACGGTTCTCTGACAATTTTTGCCAGCCTATACCAAATGGCTTCGATTTTGCTATTTTTGTTATAAGTCGCAAGTTACAAGTAGCAAGCAAAGTCATTGACAGCTAACAACTTACGACTTTCTACTTATAACTTACGACCAAAACCCTACTGTTATGAAAAAGAAAAAAAGTAGGCTGCGGCAAAAATTGTCAAAGAACCTTTAAAACTTATGTTACACTGTACTAAACCATTATCACAAAGGTAAAGAAAGCCATGAAAAACCTTATTTGTATTATAATAGCCATCTTTTTTGCCATTGCTTGCTCAGAAGAAAATCAAAATGCTCCTAGTAACAAAATAAGTGTTGACACGACAAAAAAACGTCTAAATACCAGCCTAGTAATCCCTAAAGATTCAATAATAGAGGAAGAAAAAGAAGAGCGCTTTCTAACAACAGAGCTTCTTGAATTGGCAAAAAAAATCGATTCCTCAGGTTATTTATATGATAGCATAAAGCTTCGAAAATCGTATAGGCATTTTGATTCTGTGAAGATTCTTACTCTTGATGGCTATTTATTTTATGAACCTAAAATAACCAATACGGTTCCTTTTACGACACTTAAATCGGTGCGCAGTCGAGTAGGACGCAAAGCAAAAGAGGACATGGACAGCCTTGAATTACAAGAATTTCATGTTAGAAAGGCAAAAATGGTCATGGATGTTAATTTGTTAGAAAAGGTACAAAGTATTTATTCTTATCATTATGTTTTAAAGAAAACAACGACTTCTGGTCCGCTTAGAACCTTTGAAGATGGGATTATTGAACAATGGCAATTTGAGTCAAAAGAAGTGGCTAAAATGGCTGGGGAGGAAATTGGCAAAAAAGCCGTTTTCGCTTATTTCAATAGAGGGGCTCATGTTTGTTATCTAAACAATTATGTTTATGTTTTTCACAGTAGGGCTTCTGCTTTTTATACTACATTAGAAAAATTCTTTGATTGGTTCGTAAAAACAAACAAGGCTACTAAAGCAAAAAGAGGGCGGCTAAGATAGCTTTTTTAAGTACTATAAAGCGCTCCAAAAAAGCATTCTTGATACCTATAACTAAGCTCCTTACATAAAGCATTTTTTCTTTTTTATAAAAACAAAGGGTATATCCCCATGCTAAAGCAAGCACCAAAAAGAGTTATTTATAGTTTAAAAAATACAAAATCCCCAATTTTACTGCAATCAAAGCTTTTTCTTTGTATATTTGAAGTATTACACAAGCGAAAACTCCCCTACTCTACCCTGAAATACTTGTAAATTCAAGATTTAAACAAAACAGAATGAGTTATAATAACAACACTAGCTATTGGAACGAAAGATGGGCGATGGTAAAACCCGAGATAGAAACACTTGGAAAAACCTATCACTTTTCTGATTATGGAAGAATAAAAAGTATTAACAAAGAAACAGGAGCTGAAAAGTTCTTAAAAGGCTGTCAACTCCCACAAGGCTTTATTTTAGTCAATATTTTCCTTAAAGATCGCTCTCGAAAACGCTTCTATCTGCATAAACTAATTGCAGAAGAGTGGATTGAAAAAGACCACGAAGGTCAAAGCTTTGCAGTGCATATAGATCGGAATATGGAGAATAATCACTATGGGAATCTTAAATGGATGTCTCAGGCAGAAATGACTATTTTCATGACCAAGCATGGCGTTTTTGATCCTCAAAAAAGAAAACGTAATCCAAATTATAAACTCAACCCTGCACGTGTTCAATTGATTCGAAAGCGATTAAAAGAGAGTAAAAATCGCAAAAAAATGATTGCTAAAGAATTTAATATTTCTTTAGAGCATTTGAAAAAAATTGAGAAAAGAGAAATGTGGGGATGGGTAGAAGAGTTAAAATAAAAGAATTATATAATAAAAGATAGCTGCATCCCAAACAAGTTGGGATGCTATTAAAAGCCTTTTATTACAAAAAAAACAAGTGCATGAAGTCGATTAGTATACTGCTTTTTATTGGTCTAATTAGTCTATCCACTATTTCTATTGAAATACCGACTACTGAAGTGGAATTAGGTAAGCAACTATTCTTCGACACACTATTGTCAAAAGATAGTACGATTAGTTGTGCCTCTTGCCACCAACCTGAATTTGCTTTTGCAGATACCCTTGCTTTTAGTTTAGGCGTTAGGGATCAATCTGGTACACGCAACACGCCTTCTTCTATGAATATGTTGTCAAGACCGTATTTTTTTTATGACGGTCGAGCAGGTTCTATAGAAGAGCAGGTTTTGATGCCAATTCACAATCCAATCGAAATGGATTTATCTATTTCAGAATTGCTAATTCGATTGAACAACAGTCCTTACCAGGCGGCTTTTCAGGCTATTTATGCCACTAATCCTGATTCAAGTACACTTAGTGCCGCTTTGAGCGCTTTTGTTTTTTCTTTAGAATCGCCAGGAAATTCCTCTTTTGATGAATGGATGAAGGGAAATACAAGTGCTATGACTGCTGAACAAATCAAGGGCAGAGAAATTTTTAATGAGAAAGCGAAGTGCTTTGACTGTCATTTTGGTCCAGATTTCACGGGAGACGAGTTTAGGAACATTGGTTTGTTTACGGCTAGTGATACCTTGGGTGACATTGGACGTTTTGAGCAGACGCAAGATTCTAGTGATTTGGGAAAATTAAAAGTGCCAGGACTACGAAATATTGCCGTCACAGCGCCTTACATGCACAATGGCATGTTTAAGACCTTAGAAGAGGTGGTGGATTATTATGATAATCCCAAACAATTTGTTCATGGTGCAATTAATACTGACACGCTGCTTCAAGAACCATTGAACCTTAGTCAAGAAGAAAAAGATTGCTTAGTCCAGTTTCTTCATGCCTTAACAGATAGCACTTACTTAAAATAAAAAATTCTCGATTCTCAATGCATAACCAACATCAAGAATCAAGAATTGAACAAATACAAACAGCTTTTCAACTGTTCTAAACACATTTTATATTAACCAAACTTCATTTTATTTGATAAAACTGTAATCTGTTGTTGCAGCAGAGTGACAACCATTACAACCCATAGTAACACCACCACGAGTAGTAATTGCTCCTGTAGCATCTAAAATAAACCATTCCCAATCACCATTTGTTGGGTTAAAATCACTTCCACGTTTTGTCATTGCAAAATGTGCATCTAAGCCAGAAGGACTTGTAACATGTTTGTAAATAACGGTTCCTACAGGGTACGTTCCATCTTCTGGACTTTGTGAATCTTTGTAATAAATATCTCTTACCGTTGTAGAATCTTGTCCTCCATGAGCAGCACTACCCAAAGTAGCATTAAGACCTGTTTCTGTAAATTTTTGCCAAGAAGCATAACCATCAAAGGTCGTTTCATCGGCAATAAATTCACTTGGAGTAACATCCACTTCTGTACAAGATTGACTTAAATAAGAAATAAATAGGGCACCAAAACACACTAGTAATAATTTAGACTTTTTCATTGTTGACATTATTTTGTAAAATAAATTTTGAAACTGTTTTCTCTATTTATAAAGTCGCAAAAATGACTAAATCCTTACAAATCTATTTGCTTTTTTTTTATTTTTTTTATCATTTCTTTTTTAGAATCTTCTGAAAGCACGGCTACATCTACATTTGAGTCGTTTTTATTTTTTATCCAATTTGATAATAATTGAGTCTGTTTTTTGTAAGCAGTACAAGTTCCACACATCATTAGATGCATTTTCAATCGCATTTTAGTCAAAAGAGAGTGTGTTTCCGTTTCCTCTTTTTCAATCAAGGCGGTTGCTTTTTTACAGGTATACATAAAGAATTAGTCTTTAATGATTAAGATTGAAACCAGTGCTTATTAAGACAAGCACGTAAACGTAATTTTGTTCGGTGGATAATTTGCCAAAGATTCGCATTACTAATCTCTAAATCTTGACAGATGACGTCTGTCTTCTCATTTTCCATGATCTTTAGACGAACCACCATTTGATAATGAGCAGGTAGTTCCGTTAGGCAGGCATCTAAGATCGCATTAAAGTCTTGGTCTGTCGTTAGACTCTCTGTATTCGACCAAGGAATATTGTTTAAATCCTTCTGCCACATGCCCATTCCTGTAAAATGAGCGCTTTCGTTCATTTCTTCTTCGCTGTACTGATTGCCAGTTTGCTTTTTTTCTCGTTCTAATTTTCGATAATAATCAACCAACTTATTTCTAAGAATAGAAAATAACCAGGATTTTTGATTTTTGATCACCGTGCCTTTTTTTGCACTTTGCAAAGCGCCCAAAAAAGCATCTTGCACCAAATCTTCCGCTGTGTGGCGGTCTCCTGTTTTGGAATAAGCATAACGATAAAGCTCATCGCTATAGGTGTTGACCCAATAAGCTACATCAAAATTTTCTGAGGTAGATTCCTTCATTTTGGAACTTTTTTTAACGGTAAAAAAGCTACTCGGGGTCTTTAAGTAGCTGTTTAATCTTTGAGATTTAGAGTTAAATTTATGTCCTTATTACAAATCTTTAACTTGCAATAATTAAAGATATATTTTTAATTGTCAAAATTATAGTTTTTTAAGTCATCTTCTAATTCTTTTGGCTAGAATTAAGAAAGTTTAGACGCCATAGAACCTTTGTATTCCTCCTCTTTGGAACGAGCGGTGATTTCTTGAATAATAAAAAACCCATCATCGCCTTGCTTTTGATACAATGGCATGAGTATTAAACCACCATAAGGCGATTTTATAGGACCATTTTTGTCATAAGCTAAAATTTCACCTTCCGCAATAGGATCAAAGTTGTTGTATATTTTAGTATCTGTCATTCTAAAATGATCACTTGGCTCTACACGATGCACATATACTAATTTTGCTTCCAAGGGCAAGCCTTTAGAGCGTTCTTCTAACAATTGATCGTGCTTAATCTCTATGTCTTTGGCATAAAAACCATCAATGGATTTAAAGCATTGAATGATCGCAGAAACGGCATGTTTGTAAGAATCTTCGCTTTGATGTTGTCCTGCCTCAAAACAAACAGCATTTATATCTACCTCAAAATTTTCTTGAGAAAAATAGTGCAAAGTCGTTCCTTTTAAACCATCCAAAAAGCCATGTAATACAGGCGCATGCATACTCAAACCAATTCTTCGAGCCTCAGGGTTTTGTGATGGAATGGTAAAAAGACCGCCATGTGCTGTTGTCGTGTGCAAATCTAAAACCACCACTCTCGGCGGTTGACACAAGTCGATATAAGTGTCAATTAAATCTAAATTTTCTTTTATTTCTTGATCTTCTGGATCTAAGCTTTCAATGGCTTTCGTTTTTCGAATACGATCAATTTCCTTTGGCAACCAACTTCTATTCAAATCCTTCTTGATATATCGAACGCCTGCTTGAGCAGCCTTCATATTACCTTGTAAGGCAACAATTCTTCCACAAAACTCAAAATTAGGGTTTTTTAAATACTCTAAATCTATTGCTTTAAACAACTCCCCTACAGCCTTATATCCAGCTGGTTCGTTTCCATGTATTTGAGCAAAAACAATCATCAATGGACCAGGTTTATTCCCTATACGCTCTCCTATAATTCTATTCTTATTAACAACTCTATTCATAAAAATTTGTATTTTTAAACTTATAACAGTTTGCTATGCTGCCCGCTAGATAAGCCTGCTTCGTACCTCGCAGGGACAACCAGTCTTTAAAATAGGGCTGTCCCTGCGAGGTACGAAGCAGGCTTACCCTATATGAACCAATTATTGGGTGATTATTAGGATAAAAATAATCTAGCACCGCAAAGCGTTACAATCAGAAATTTTACGCTGGAGTAGTTAAAATTAACACTTGATGTTTCGAAAAAACGACTTTCTTGTCTTCCTTGTTTGCAGTTTGAATCTACTTCCGTATCTTTGTGCTATTCTTGAAAAACAAACACTTTTAAATATAAAAATAATGAAAAATATTGTTGTAATAGGAGCAGGAACAATGGGAAATGGAATTGCTCATGTTTTTGCTATGAATGATTATGCAGTATCTCTAGTAGATATTTCAGAAGCAGCGTTGGAAAGAGCTTTGGCGACCATTTCTAAGAACTTGGATAGAATGGTGAAAAAAGAAAAAATCTCTGAAGCAGAGAAAGCAGCAACCCTTTCTAATATTACAACTTCAACGAGTTTGGATGAAGCTGCTGCAAACGCTGATTTAGTAGTAGAAGCGGCAACAGAGAATATTGACCTGAAATTAAAGATCTTTAAGCAAATTGATGCTGCGGCACCTGCCAAAGCAATTTTGGCAACCAATACATCTTCTATTTCAATCACTAAAATCGCAGCGCAAACAAGCCGCCCAGATAAAGTAATTGGAATGCACTTTATGAATCCTGTACCTGTCATGAAATTGATAGAAGTGATTCGTGGATATGCAACTTCTGATGAAGTGACAGCGGAAATCATGGAAATGTCAAAGAACTTAGGAAAAATTCCTACAGAAGTAAATGATTATCCTGGTTTTATCGCCAATAGAATTTTGATGCCAATGATTAACGAGGCAATCTATTCTTTGTATGAAAGCGTTGCAGGCGTAGAGGAAATTGATACCGTTATGAAGCTAGGAATGGCACATCCAATGGGACCTTTGCAATTAGCAGATTTTATTGGTTTAGATGTTTGTTTGTCGATCCTAAATGTCTTGCACGATGGTTTTGGTAATCCTAAATATGCTCCATGTCCATTGTTAGTCAATATGGTAACCGCAGGTTACTTAGGACGCAAAACGGGCGAAGGCTTCTACAAATACGAGAAAGGAAGTAAAGAAGTGGTGATTTCTTCAAGATTTCAAAAAAAGTAATTGCTTGAATAGTTTTTTTGAATTATTAGCAAGCAGATCATATACAAAGTCATTCTAGGGCAAGTCCTTAGAGTGACTTTTTTTTGTATTAGATCCTTATGGATGTATGAAAAAGTGAAAAACGAGAAAGTATTGATTTAAAGTAGCCCTTTTTTTTAAATCTACCTTGCATCTTATTATATTAGTAATTCGTTGATAAAATCTACGAAAACCAATCTGTTAAAATTAAAAAAATAGAATATTTATGGACGCTATTATAGATTATTTTTCAAGGTTAGAACATCTTCCTTTACATCGAGGAGCTTATTTGTTTGGAGGCTTGTTTTTCTTTTTTCTTATAGAAAATACACTTCCTTTATTCAAAGCATCTTATAACAAGACGAAGCACTCAGGTTTAAATATCTTTTTTACGTTGACAACGATTGTGATTAATTTTGCAATGGCATTTATCTTAGCTTGGGCAGCCGTTTTTGTAGAAGCGAATAATTTTGGAATACTAAATTGGATGGGAGCATCTATTTTAATTTGTATGACATTGGGTTTGCTATTAATGGACTTTATAGGAGCTTGGTTGGCACATTACATAGAGCATCATGTTACTTGGATGTGGCAATTTCATGTGATTCACCATACCGATCAAAATGTAGATACAACAACAGGCAATCGCCATCATCCAGGAGAGAGTGTCATTCGGTTTTTATTTACCGTAATTGCTGTTTTAATTGTGGGACCACCACTTTGGTTGGTCTTTATGTATCAGACGATCTCTGTTATTCTAACACAATTTAATCACTCTAATGTTAAAATGCCTTCTTGGTTGGATGCAGGCTTGAGATTGGTAATTTGTACGCCAAATATGCATCGAGTACACCACCATTATCGCCAGCCTTATTCGGATTCTAATTATGGTAATATCTTTTCGTTTTGGGATCGAATTTTTGGAACCTATGTCGTTGCAGATAATTCTAAATTAATCTATGGAGTCGATACTTATATGGACAAAGAAATTACAGAAGATATTGTAGCCTTGCTTAAATTACCGTTTCAAGGACATAAGGAACACATTACTTATAAGGAGGACGAAAACTTGTAATCTATTGGGTTAATAATCTGTCAGATAAATATTCGTTTAAACAGCCTTAATTTAGTTTTATCAACCAATAAGGCTTTATAAAACTTATCTGATAGATTATTATTGCTACCACTTTTTTAACTGACAAGCTATAGATAATAAAAATGAGTCATTCCTTTTTGGGGAATGACTCATCTAGTTTATAGTACTTTATTGGTGATAATTCTTATTGACTAATAATTACTTTTGTATAATAATTTTGAGCACCAACTTGTATTTTTAAAGTATACATACCCGCTGCTTGTTTTTGTAGGTTCAAGGTGTTTTTATCTCCATTCAGCTGTTGTTCATGTACTTTGCGACCAACGGCATCGTATATTTCAACCGCATAAATTTTGTCACTTAGTCCTTGAAAGTCAATGCTAAAGACTCCTTTGTTTGGATTAGGATACACCCAGTAACCGATGTCTTGTGAGAACTCAACTACTTTAACGTTACTATAGCTTGTTTCATTATTAATGGCTCTAATTTTTAAGCGATAATAATTCTGACCATTGGCAGGCTGTTGATCCAAGAAACTATAGGTTGTGGGTGTATTTAGACTAATGACTTGACCAATCGTTTCCCAATTAACCCCATCAAGACTACGTTGAACATCAAAGAATTGATGGTCTTTTTCTTCGTTAATTTCCCAAGTCAATTTGACGGCTTGTTCAGAGGTAGCTTGCGCTTCAAAATACAAAAACTGATGCTCTAATAAGATAATATTATCCGTAGGAAATAAGATACTAAAGTCATTAATACCAGAAAAAGAACAGTGGTTATTTCCTGCTGTATTATCTGCTGTAGCAGCAGGAGTAAAGGTTGTCCAAGCTCCAAATGCTCTAGAAGGACGTTTGTATAAGGTGAAATCAGTTAGGATATTCGAAGGAACATTTCCATCTGCATATCTAAATAATGGGGTAGAAGCCAAAGCAGTATTGACGGTTCCAAAATTATTAACCACCCAATAACCCGTTTCAAAAGGAAGGTTACTAGGTTGATTAACTGGGTTCTCTGTGATAACGTGTGTTACAACAATTTCACCATTAGGGTGCGTGATAGGGAAGTCAATTTCTAAATTGGTTCCAGCGAAGAGTACATTCCCAGTTGTTGTGACCGATTGTGTATTCGAAACACCACCTCCAACATGTACCTGTGAAGGCGTGTAAGAAGCTGCTGCCAATTGAGCCGTACTGTGACTGATTCCCAAAGCATCTCGAACACCTAAATTTGTTCCAGCCGTATTATCTCTATCAAATTGATAATACAAAGCTAAATTAGGTTCAGAACCATCTAAAGAACGATGCATAGATGCTCTAATTTGAGTTTGCGTTCTAGCGACGCTCCAAATACGTACTTCATCCATTTTTCCATTAAAGAAATCAGATAAAGCGACAGCGCCATCGCCAGAATGTGTGCCAATATTGTGAATACCACCACCATCTGCTTGGGTAGAAATACTTGTACCCATTAAGACACCATTAATATAAAAGTTCATTTCGTTACTAGTACTATTATAAGTACCAGCAAGATGATGCCATTCAGAAGCCGTAATTGGTCCCGTTACAACATCAAGACCTTCTTGTTTGAAGAATCGAGCTTGACCACCAATAATATCTAAACTGGTTCCAAAGCTACCAGCATAGTTGTGATTTCCTATAATAACTTGTCTTGTAGTTACATCGTCAGGGAAAATCCAAGCTTCAAAAGTATAGGAAATATCTTGAGTATTAGAAGCACCCAAAGGAGTTGTATCAACAGCAATATAATCGTCCACACCATCAAAATCGTACATGTTTCCTCGCACATCACTAAATAAAATAATAGAAATTTGAGCAGAATCCGATGCTTTGACACAAGAAGGACCACAAGAAACACGTCGATACCAGGCAGCATCTAAGCCAGCGCTAACAATAACTTTTAGCGTATCGCCAGAAACGCCATTTGGATAAATAGCTACATTAGCAAGCAATAAAGTCCAACCAGATCCTGTATTAATTTCCCAACCATTGCCACAAGTTTCATTGATGCTATTGGTAATAAAATTAACCGTATCGCTAGCATTACCCGCTTGAGGGGTCGGTTGTCTAGTAATTTGAATCAAACGCACCAATATAGTATCACTATCAACCGTTCCACATGGACTAGTAAGTGCACAATAATATTGATTGTTGTCAATTCCTGTTGGATTTGTAAATGCTAATGTTGCACTATTCGTACCACTATAAATTCCTCCATCTACTAAGGAAGACCAAGTCACGCCATTAAATTCAAACCATTGGAAACTACTAGCATTGTTTGCTGCAATCGTTAGGTCAAAATTATTGTCTTCACATTGAATCGTACTTGTTGCTAAGTTTGTTGTAATAACAGGCGTACTATTAATGGTCAAGGTAGCATTATTAGAAGTAGCAGCACAAGCGCCATTACTAACAACACAACGATATAAAACGCCATTTAAAGGCGCTGTAATACCAGTTAGCGTTAAGCTAGCAGAAGTAGCGCCGCTATAAATACCACCATTAGTAACATTCGCAAAACCAAGACCTGAATCTTCTTGCCATTGGAAGGTACCTGAAGAAGCAGCGACCGTAAAGGTTTCATTATCACCAACACAGCCATCTTGATTGGTCGGCTGAGTCGTAATATTAGGCGTTGCATTGACCGTTAGAGTCGCATTATTAGAAGTTGCAATACAAGAACCATTACTAACAACACAACGATATAAAACGCCATTTAAAGGCACTGTAATACCAGTTAGCGTTAAGCTAGCAGAAGTAGCGCCGCTATAAATACCACCATTAGTAACATTCGCAAAACCAAGCCCTGAATCTTCTTGCCATTGGAAGGTACCCGAAGAAACAGCGACCGTAAAGGTTTCATTATCACCAACACAGCCATCTTGATTGGTCGCTTGAGTCGTAATATTAGGCGTTGCATTGACCGTTAGAGTCGCATTATTAGAAGTTGCAA
>CALDEP010000392.1 GCA_937942475.1 uncultured Aureispira sp. | reverse complement strand
TATAGGAATAGCTAATTTAAAGGGGAATATTCTCAACCCAAGCTCCCCAACAAGCTTCGTTATGGATTTAAGCTTGAAGCTTGTTGGAAACTTGTAGCAAGTAAATAGGGAATCATGAGGAGTTGAGAACTGATATAAAGTGAATTAACGATTCTATTTGAGTTGTTTACGTCCAAATTGATTTTCTGCACAAGGTCAGTTAATTATAACATAAAAAGATGTGTCATAAATAAAAAATGAAGCAGCAGGTTAACACTTTTTAACGTTTGCTTTACACATCATGTGTAAAGCAGAAAAAAGAAAAAGGAGCTAATTTGCGCATAAAATCGGGCGTCAGATAGGATTGACCGTATAAAAAATTATCAAAAAACCATCTTGAAACGATAAATTCTTTACAAAATGTTAAAATAACTCCGTTAAAGTTGACTTGTTATTTTAATTCTTGATGATTAAAATGTAACTTTGGAAGATTCTCAAAAGATAGAAAGTGTTGTGTATCCTAGTTTTAATGCATTTATATAGAAGCATTAATCTTTTATGATTACTTGTTGGAAGGCATTCCTACTGTTAAAAAACAATAAAGATCACCCCAGCAAGAACAACTTCCTATAGAGGATCACTATTAATACGTAATACATATATTATTTTTTAACTTCTAAATCATATAGTTTTGGATAGCAAAAATTTTCCTCCAAATGTAGTCCAGCGATGTTGGCGCTACTCGCGTATCCTCTTGCTAGCTTTAGGCTTTTTTGTCTTTGGCAGCCAAGATGCGAACGCTTCTCACTTTGCCGGTGGCGATCTCACTTACCAGTGTGTCGGTAACAACCGGTATGTGGTTACTTTAACAATCTATCGAGATTGTAGTGGTGCAGGCATGGGCACGCAAGAGTTTATTAATTTTAACTCTGCTAGCTGTGGCTTGAATCCTCCAGGTGTCGCTCTTCCAAGAGACACTTTTTACGAGGTTTCTCAATTGTGTGACGCACAATTATCACAATCATCTTGTAATGGTGGTAACTTACCAGGTATTGAGGTACATGTTTACCAAGATACAATTACACTACCTGCATCTTGTACAGATTGGGTTGTTAGTTGGTCAAGTTGTTGTCGAAATGCAGCTGTTACGAACTTAGCCTTAAATCAGGCTGGTTTTTATATAGAGGCAGGAATTAATAGTACAATTTGTAATAGTTCTCCGACATTTACTTCTAATCCTACACCTTATTTTTGTGCAGGACAGTGCTACAATTACAATCATGGAGCCTTTGATGTAGATGGTGATTCGCTGCGGTATGCGATGACTTGTCCGTTACAAGGCGCTAATAACTGTATTCCTCATGCTTTTCCTCAAACGGCACAACAGCCTTTGATTACAAATCCAGCAAATAGTTTTGTATTGGATTCTGTTACAGGACAAATGACGTTTTGTTTAGCAGCGAATCAACAACAAATTGCGGTAGCTGCGGTAACCATTTTTCAAATTTTAAATGGTGATACAATCGGTTATGTGCAACGTGATATTCAAATGGTTGTTTTGAATACAGTTAACTGTACTTCTCCTGTAGGTTCTAACACGCCAACGGTATTAAATGGTGGTTCTTTTGATACTACTGCAAATACCTTTATTGTTTGTGCTGGAGAAACATTGATTTTTCAATTAATTTTGACAGATCCAGATGGTGATACCATTCAAATCAATCCTGCCAATACAAATATAAATCAGGTATTTGGTCCAAATGCGGCACTTTTCTTAAATACAAACCCTCCTTTTAGACACGATAGTGCACAGCTTTCTGTACAAGTAACAGCTGTTCCAACAAATCTAGGGGTTAACCAGTTTACAATTGGTGTTACGGATGGGGCTTGTCCTATTCCAGGAGATCAAATCTTAGGATATAACTTAATTATACCTGGTGTAGAGGTAACCGCTTCGGATACCACTGTTTGTCCTGGTATAGCACAACAAATACAAATGAACGCTAATAGTTTCTCCTCGGTTGGAGCACTAGCGGCAGGTACCTTCTCTTGGACACAATTGGCGGGACCTACGATAACATTTAGCAATGATACAATTCCTAATCCTTTAGTTGATATTCCTGCAACAACCTTAGATGGGCAGGTTATTACTTTAGCGGTAACATTTACAACAGATACAATTTCTGGATCAGGAAGCCCTTGTACAACAACGGATTCTGTTTCTATTTTCTTGAGTGCTTTGCCACTTAACTTAAATGTTTTTGCGACAGAAACTTCTTTGTGTCCAAACAATCAATTAGATACAATTTCCTTTACTACAGCGATCTCTGGTCCTGGTATTGATTTGGTAAATGGTATCTATAGCTGGACTGCAAATGCATCAAGCTATTTAGCGAACTTAACAAGTACAACAATCAATAACCCTGACGCTATTGTAAGTGGATCGGCGAATGATTCTGTAACATATACTATTAACTATACATACGGTTTGTGTGTTGGTTCTGATAGTGTTCAATTAAAATGGAGAGATGCGATTCCATTGGTAAGTGCAACAATGGATACAATTTGTCCAGGTGATACCACTTTATTAACAGCTATCTTATCGGATTCTGTTGTTGTGATTGATCCATCAGCTTGTAGTACTTATACTGTTAATCCAATTACTTTTGCACCTGTAGCAGGTTCTGGTACTTCTGTATCTTTGTCTGATGATCAAACAAGTGCTGCATTGCCAATTGGATTTGCTTTTGAGTTCTTCTGTAGCTCATACACACAATTTGTAATTAGTTCAAACGGTTTTATTTCGTTTGATTTATCATCTCCACAAGGATGTTGTTCGGGACAAGCATTACCAAATGCCTTTACTCCAAACAACTTAATTGCCTTTGCTTGGGAGGATATCAATCCTAGTAATGGTGGTACGATTGAGTACTTTACAGTAGGTACTGCACCTAACCGTCAGTTAATTGTAAATTACCTTAACGTACCTCGTTTTGGTGGTGCGAATAATATCACTGGACAAATTGTTCTACATGAAGGAACAAATTTAATTGATATACACACGACATCTGTAGTTGGTTCTGCTAATGACGTTACAACTCAAGGGATTGAGAATGCCGATGGAACAATCGGATATGCAGTTCCTGGACGTAATGGAGTTGCAAACTGGTCAGCGACCAATGATGCTTTCCGTTTTACTCCAGGTGTTGCCTTCTTATTTGGACCAATTACATATGATTGGACACCAGGTTTCTCTTTATCAGATGCAACAGCATACAATCCTGATGCATATCCTCAAGCTACTACTACTTATGTAGTAGAGATTAATGAAAAAGGATGTGTATTGACAGATTCAATTGAAATTTTTGTAAATAGTCAAATTCCAATTCCAACAGTTGCTTGTGGAACACCAGCAAACCAAGCTACAACAGTATTGTTTGAGTGGGGTGGTTCTCCAGGTGCAACAGGATGGGAATATAGCTTAGATTCAGGTTTGACTTGGATTCCAAGACCACTTGCAGATAGTTCTTTCTTAGTAACTGGTTTGACAAATGGCGATTGTGCTAATATTTTAGTTCGTGCAGTTGGTGGTGCTGGACCATGTCCAACAAATGCTGCTGCATACTTAGAGTGTTGTACAACTCCTTGTCCAATGCCAAATACATCAGCTATTACAAACTTATCTTGTAATGGTGCGAATGATGGTACAATGACGATTGATATTGATGGTGGCGTATTAGGAGATCATCCTAGTTATACGGCTACTTTGTTTGATACTTCTGGAGCTCAAATTGGTTCGCCATTTGTAACTCCTACTGGAACTTCACCAGCAACAGCGACCTTTACAGGTTTACCTGCTGGCGTTTATTACGCATATTTAGCAGATACATTTGGTTGTTTCGTAAATACAGATACTTTAGTAATTACACAACCAGATTCACTTATTGTATCTTTAGATAATACGACATTAACAACTTGTTTTGCAGATGCAGATGGAACAGGAACTGTTGTTTCAATGGGAGGTACTCCTACTTACAGCTTCCTATGGGATGCTGCTGCTGGTAACCAAACTACAGCTACCGCAACAGGTTTGGCACGTGGTAACTACGATGTAGTTTTATCAGATGCGAATGGTTGTACGGATACGTTGACAGTAACAATCAACTCTCCATTCCCAGGAGCACCTTCTATTACATTAAATGCTACTCCAAGCACAAGTTGTGCAGGAGATGGTACAGCGACTGTCTTTACGACATTTAACATGGTAGGTAATGCAAATAGCTATACTTACTCATGGTCTAATAGTACCTCTACTGGTTCAACGGCAACTAACTTACCTTCAGGTATGACTGTTGTTACTGTAACAGACATTAATGGTTGTCAAGCAATCGATAGTGTTTTAATTACAGGTAGTCCAACTGTAAGTATTACAGCAATGCCTGTAATCAATACAGGATGTGGTACTTCTGTAGGTCAAATTACAGCAGCTGCTACAGGTGACCCTGCTGGGTATACTTATCAGTGGTCTCCAAACGCAGGTGGTCAAACAACAGCGTTGATTACTGGTTTAGGATTAGGAACATATGATGTAACAGTAACGGGTATTTCTAATGGATGTACTGCTACTGGAACTGCTATCGTACAGGAAACTGGTGCTTTAAATGTAATTGGATTCAATATTACTAACCCAACTTGTGGAGGTAATGATGGTGATATTACAGTGTTAACAATTGGTGCAATTGGTACCTTGAGTTACAACTGGTCAGATGCACAAACAACAAACCCTGCAACGGGCTTGGCTGCTGGTGCTTATTCTGTAACTGTAACGGATGCTACTTCAGGCTGTTCTTCAATTGGAGATACTGTTTTAGTACAACCAAGTCTTACGGCTAGCTTTACTGCACAAAATGATCCTTCTTGTAATCTATCAAATGGTAGTATTACAGCAACTGGAGCAGTTACAAATGGTCCTTCTGGTCCATACACATACTTATGGAGTGACGGACAAACGTCAGCTACTGCAACTGGTTTAAGTGCTGGTGTAGCGTACACTTGTGATGTAACTTACCAAGGATGTACGGTTACTGTTGGTCCTTTGACAATGACTAGTAGTACACTACAAATTCAAATTACAGATAAAGACGACATCATTTGTAATGGAGATTTATCTTCTTATGCAAATGTTACTTTAGTAACGGGTGATTCTGCTTCAACTACTTACTTGTGGTCTAACGGAGCTACTACACAGAACATTTCAGGTATGGCTGCTGGAACTTATACAGTAACAGCAACTTCTGGTTCTTGTACCGTAACTCAATCAATTACAGTAGTAGATATTAGCTTAGGCGTAAATGCATGGGTTGGAACAGTTGGTGATAAAACAGCAACTATCCAAGTGAATGACATTATTCCTATCAGTGGTGGAGCAACTACAAATCATGCAAACCCTGTTTATACTTGGACGCAAAGTAATGCTTCAATTGTAGATATTACAGATTCTACTGCAATCGCTACAGATGCAACTGGTAACCCTGGAAATGGTAGTACTTGGTTGACATTTACTGCAACTGCTGGTCCTTGTACCGCTGTAGATTCAGTAATGATAACTGTTGAGTCTTATATGGGAATGCCTACCGCATTTACACCAAATGGTGATGGAATTAACGATTTATTCCAACCTGCTGGTTTGCAAATGTCAGACAAAGTAATTCAGTTTAAGATTTACAACCGTTGGGGACAATTAATCTACAGCGATACTGTGAATCATTATTGGGATGGAACTTACTTAGGTGTTCCTCAACCACAAGATATTTATCTTTATGTGTTTGAGTACATTCCTTCTGTAGGAAACCCAATCCTAATTAGAGGTGAGTTTACATTGATACGATAAGAATACATTAGTATCGAAATATATAAAGCGGCTGTCCATTTGGACAGCCGCTTTTATTTGTATAAGCCTATATCGAAATAAACTTTGTCAACCCAAGAAGATTAAGGTTGAATGATTCGGAAGGTTAGGTTAATTCTAGGCGTTTTTACTTTCTTTGTTTTAGCAATTTGGTGTTGCCAATGCTCTTGCGTATTGCCTTGCATTAACAATAAACTACCAGACTCTAATAAGATGGATGTTTTGGTTTTAGGAGGGGCTTTTTGACGAAACTGTAAGCTTCTAGCCGCACCCAAACTAATGGAAGCAATAATAGGCTGTGTACCGAGTTCTTTTTCGTTATCACTATGCCAACCCATGCTATCTTGACCATCTCGATATAGATTGGCTAAAACAGAGTTGAAGTTTAGTTGAAAGTGCTGCTTTAAGGCTTCTTGAATTTGCTTTAAATCATCGTCCCAGCCCTTTGCTACTAAAGTGGTTTGTGAATAGGTGTATTGAATGTCTTGATCGCCATACCAAGCAATTAATCGAGGCTGTAACATTGTTTTCCCAAACATTCGAATTGGATGTTGTTGCCAATTCAAACCAACCAATAGTTTTTTATATAAATCTTCCGCGTCTGTCTTTAACAAAAAATTATTATAATAAAGAACATCACGATTGTTGCCAAATATAGAAATGGCTTTATTTTTGGAGCTTTCCATCTAAAAAAAGGCTTTTAGTTGATATATTGAAAGTGAATAATTACCTTGTATTACCTCCCTCTTATATTCACTAGTTTCTATTTGAATTTATTATCTATTGGATGATAGATACAGTAGTTTATGGATTTTAAGGGAGTAGCATGTTCAATAAAGATAGAATTTAAAATCATCTTTTATCTATTATTTTAAGGTGGAATAATTGTATAAAAAACGTATAAAATAGATATATACTATATCTATGTAAACAGATTACATTATGGCTGGTAAGATCAGGAAAATTTTAAAATGGCCTCTTAGGATTATAGGAGGATTATTAGTTGCCTTTATTGCAGCACTTATCATTATACCTATTTATTTTAAAAATGATATTTTAGATGCAGCAAAAAGTTTTGCTAATGAACAAATTAATGCAGATTTAGATTTTGATAACGACCAAGTTAGTTTGTCTTTGTTGTGGACATTTCCTGATTTTAGTTTTAGTATTGGTGATTTATCCGTTACGGGGAAGGATGAGTTTGAAGGTAAAAAATTAGCAGAGATTGGTAATTTTTATTTTACACTCAACTTAATGGATGCTTACAATGGCATTTACAAAATCAATGGAATCACTCTAAGCGATGCCAATTTGTATGTAAAGGTGCTTAGGAATGGAAAGGCGAATTATGATATTATGAAGCCTAGTGATGCGCCAGCAGATCCTACCATTACTACTGAGGAAACAAGTGATAATAGCAATATGGAACTGACGATTAAGTATTGGGAAATAGAAAATACCAACTTAATCTATGATGATAGAACGGCTGAAATGTATGTGGAAGCTAAAAATTTGAATCATAGTGGTAGTGGTGATTTTACAACGTCCATATTTGACTTAGAAACAGAAACGACTATTCAGGCTCTAACCGTGGCAATGGGAAAGATTTCTTATCTAAAAAAAGCAAATATCAAGATTGAATTTAATGCTAATGTTGACCTAAATAAGAAGGTGTACAAGATTCAAGACAATTCTTTCCGTTTGAATGATTTGGTTCTGAAATTAGATGGAGAAGTAGCACAGCCAACAGCAGATGATCTAAAATTAGATTTGAAGTTTAATGCGCCTAACACTGCTTTTTCAGAAGTGTTGTCAATGATTCCAGCTGCTTACACCAAAGATTTTAGTTCGGTGAAAACGAAGGGAGATTTTAAATTTAATGGAAATGTAAAGGGCATTTATAATTCTAAAAAAGAAAGCTTACCTGCTTTTGCTTTAAATCTATCCGTAAAAGATGGCGAGTTTCAATACCCTGATTTGCCATTACCAGTGAAGGATATTAATACAACAATTGCCATAAAGAGTCCTTCGTCGGATTTTGATCAATTGACGGTAGATGTTAGTCAATTTCATGTTAATATTAGTCAGAATCCTTTTGATGCCATGTTAAAGTTGAGCACGCCAATTAGTGATCCAGATATAGCGGCAAAAATAGATGGAACGATTAATTTGACGGAGTTAAGCAAAGCGTTTCCAATGGAAGGTGTTTCTAAGCTTTCTGGAATTATCAAAGCAAATTTGGAAACCAAAACAAAAATGTCTTATGTTAATAAACAACAATACGACAAGATTGATATGAAGGGTTTGTTGATGATTTCTGGGATGAATTATGAAGCAGCTAATTTACCGCCCGTAAAAATTAAGACCATGGCGATGAATTTTACGCCAAATAATGTTGATCTACAAAACTTCGATCTACAAATTGGGAAAAGTGATATCAAGGCTAGTGGTAAATTAGATAATATCTTGACGTACTTTTCTAGAGATAAAATTATGAGAGGAAACCTCAAGGTAATTTCTAATATGTTGGATTTGAACGAAATTATGAATGCAGGCGGGACAGACCCAAGTGCTGATAATAAAGCAGGGGAAACCGATCCTCAAGATGCAGGGGTAGCTACGGGAATGCAAGATACGACAACAGCGGAAGAACTTCCTATGTTTGATGGTTTTGAGTTTGGAATGGATGTCGATGTTAAGAACATTAAATACGATGTTTACGAGATCAAAAAATTTGTTACACAAGGTAGTTTCTCACCAGAGAAAGCGGTGTTAAAAGACATGAGTTTGGTAATGGGGAAAGTAGATTTGAGAGCGAAGGGAACGGTGGAGAATATTTATGGATACCTCTTTTCAAATGAAATTATCAAAGGTACCTTGACCTTGTATTCTAACTATATGAATCTGAATCAGTTTATGTCTGAGGATGGTGCAGCAGTAGAAAAAGAAGCAGAGATTAAGGAAGTACCAGAGGATTTGAGTAAAGTAGAAAGTGATTTGGAGCCTATGCAAATTCCAGGTAACATTGATTTTACCTTACAGGCAACGTTCAAGACCTTAATTTATGATACTTATAATCTAAAGAATGTTCAAGCAGTAGCACATGTGCACAACCATATTTTGGATATCAATGCTTTAAGAGCAGATGCATTTGGTGGAGCAATGGCGATGAATGGTAAATACGATACACAAGACCCTTCAAATCCTAAGTTTAAGTTTGCTTATGATGCCTCTAAATTAGATATTCAGACAATTGCAAAGGAAGTTGGTTTGTCCAAACGATTGTTGCCTATTTTAGAATCTGTCTATGGTCAATTCAATTCTGAATTTGAAATCAATGGGGTTTTGGATGAAAATTTATACCCAGATTTAGGTTCTTTGACTGCCAAAGGAATTCTGAAAACCTTTAATACTACGATTAAAAATAATAAAGGTTTAAACCAATTGAGTAATAAACTAAATGTCAAAGATCTAAGTACTTTGGATTTAGGGAATACAACAAATTTCTTTACCATAAAAGACGGACGTCTTAATATTGATCCAGCAAGTTATGCTGTAAAAGGGATGGATGTTATTTTGGGCGGATCACATGGTTTGGATAATAGCATGGATTATGATATGAAAATGCGTGTTCCTCGTTCTTTGTTGGCTGGAAATGCCGTTGGTGCGGCAGCTAATAACGCATTGAGTACAGGAATAGGTGCTTTAGGACCACAAGCCGCAAAGTTAGGAATCAAACTAGAAGATAGCGAGTTTCTAAACTTGAATGTAGGAATAGGAGGGACTTTTGCCAAGCCTAAATTTGACGTGAAGTTATTAGGAGCCAGTGGCAAAGACGGTAAAGGTCTTGCTGGACAGGCTGTTGATGCGGTGAAAGCCGAAGCTCAAAAAGTAAAAGATGAAATGGAGGCGAAGGCAAAAGCGGAAATCGATCGTATTCGTGGAGAAGCAGAAGCGAAGTTGAAAGCAGAGCAAGATCGTTTGAAAAGAGAGGCAGAAGCAAAAGCGAAACAACTGGCACAACAGGCTGTTAGCAATCCTGGTTCTGTCGTTGATAGCATAAAAAATATTGATCCAAGTAAAATTATCAAAGACCCAGGAAGTATTATTAAGAATCCAGGTGGTCTAGGTGGTCTTTTGGGAGGTGATAAGAAAAAAGACGATGGGAAGAAAGATGATGGCAAAGCACCCAACCCTTTTGGAAAGTTTAAAAATCCTTTTGGTCCTAAGTAGGGCTTTAGACCCGTTTTTAGAATTCTAATTCTTTAGAATATAAATGCCCAATTTCAACAGTAGAATAGTTGAGATTGGGCATTTTCTATGCAAAAGGACGACGACTTGTTATTCGCCTAAAATCAAGAAATCATCAGGATTAATAAGTTGATTTTGAATGGCGAACATAATTAATCCAGCCGTGTTTTTGACACCTGTTTTAGATAATAAATTACTTTTATGCGCTTCTACTGTTTTAGGAGTAATGAATAATTTAGTGGCAATTTCCCTGGTGGTCAGTTGTTGTGCAAGGAGTTTTAAAATTTCTAGTTCACGAGCAGTGATGGTATCTTTAGGATCTATTTGCAGTTTTGGCGTTTTTGGTGCAATCTGAGTTCGAAGGGAATCTAACTGCTCTGGGGTAAAATAATGTCCTCTAAGATAGGTTTCTTCAATAATAGCCATTAATTCTTCTTTTTCTATTTCTTTAGGTAAAAATGCATGAGCGCCCAAATTCATCATTTGACCAATATAAGAAGGTTTGTAATAAGAAGTAAGTACAATGACTTTTGCCTGTAAAGGCAATTTTTGTAGTTGCTCCAAGACAAATAAACCATCGCCATCCCTCATTCTTAGATCTAATAATATAATGTCTAAATCATTATAAGAACCAGCGTTTAATTTTTCTATAAAATTGTTTCCACTATTAGCCGTCAGCAAAATATTAAATAGAGGCTTTTCGGATTTTTTTAAGAATCCACTTAGCAATTGTACCACTAGAGAATCGTCGTCTACAATAGCAATGTTTATATTATTTGTTGTCATAACGTAAGAGAATAAAGGTTGTTCCGTTGGGATTTTGTTGTTTTATTTTGTACGAACTGTCTAATATCTGGGTTCGTAAAGCTATGTTTTTGAAGCCTAAACCTGTTTGGTTGCTTGGTTTGAAACCTACGCCATCATCCTTGATCGCTAAACAGAGGTAATGCTGTTTAAAACGGTAATAGATTTCAATTTTTTTTGCATTTGCATGCTTATCAATATTGGTTAAGAGCTCTTGAAATATACGAAATAATTGTAATTTAATATTTTTGTGAATCGGTTTGTTTCCTTCTTCATTTAGGTTGGTATCTATTTCATATTTTTTTTGGAAGGGGTGCAAATAATCCAGCATAATTGTTTCTATAGAAATCTGTTCCAGCATTGGTGGGCTGAGGTCATGAGAGAGCGCTCTTGCTTTCTGAATGCTTTGCTTCAACATGGTATTGATCGCTGTATCTTCATTGGACAATTTTATTCGATACAATTGTGCAATTAAAT
>CALDEP010000391.1 GCA_937942475.1 uncultured Aureispira sp. | reverse complement strand
GAGTTTAATGCTTAACGAAAAAAATCTTGCGTAACATGAGTTATATAAGAACTTTTTAGTGACCGTTTAAATCTATTTTTACTTATCTAAGTACCTTTTAAATGTTGAATTTTTAATTTTGAATGCTTAATGTTTACACTCAAAGCATTCAAAATTAAAAATTCATCATTCAACATTAAAACAAAACTGTTAAATCTTAGTTGGTTTTTATCGCCCCAATTATTTTTTTTGCGGAACATGAGTTAATCATAACATTTACTAATTTACTAGTTCGTTCACATACATCGTTTATAATGAAAAACATCATACTTGGAGTTGTTCTAACCCTATTTTTATTTTTATCAATTTGGTTGGTTTCCTATTTTTATAATGGCTCAGGAGCAAGCAATACCATACACGAAATCACAAGTCCTTATAAAACTTCTATTACTCTAAAATCAGTAGCTACGGGTACGGTAAAACCAAGGATAGAAATTATGATTACCTCTCAAGTTTCAGGAATTGTTGATGAAATTTTTGTCAAAGGAGGTAATTTTGTCAAAAAAGGAGATCCAATCGCTCGTTTGCAATTGGTTCCTAGTCCTACTGCGCTTAATAATGCCAAGGCCAATGTAGATTTGGCTCGCATTCGTTTGGAAGAAGCAACACGTCGTTACAAACAACAACAAAATATTAATACCCAAAAATACGACGTTCAAGAGGCTTCTACCCAATTTGAAAATGCCAAAGTTCAGGAAGAGAAATATCGAAAACTATTTAAAGAAGGGGTCATTCCTGAATTAGAGTATTTGCAATTCAGAGCAGCGTTGGAAGTGGCTCAAACTACCTTGGGAAATACTACGATTCGTGCCAATAGTTCGATCATAGAATTAAAATCCAATATGGACGTTGCTACACAAGAACTAGAAACAGCGATTAGTAACCTTCAATTATTACAAAAAGGAGTTGCCAGCAAATCTGGGCAAATTGCCAATATCGTTCGAGCGACGGTAGATGGAATGGTGCTGGATGTTAGCGTCGAAGTTGGAGATGCTGTGATTGAGCGAAATACCTTTAACGATGGAACTGAAATCGCAGAGGTTGCCAACATGGAGGACTTAGTTTTTGAAGGAAATATTGACGAGTCTGATGTTGGGCAATTAAAAAAAGGAATGCGTCTGGAATTGACCGTTGGTGCGATTGAGAAGCAAACCTTTGAAGCTGTATTGGATTACATTTCGCCTAAAGGTGTCGAAGAATCTGGCTCTGTAAAATTTGAAATCATTGCCGATGTGGTTCAAAAAGAAGGCATTTTCTTGCGTGCAGGTTATAGTGCTAGTGCCGATATTATTCTTGATAAACGCTCTAATGTGCTGGCTATATTAGAACGTGATTTGATGTTCGAGGACGATGGTAAAGTTTATGTAGAGACTGAAATTTCAGAACAGGAATTTGAAAAAAAATACATCCAAGTTGGTTTGTCTGATGGTATTAATATTGAAATATTAGGCGGTATTGATACTAGCTCAAAAGTAAAGGTGCAGGGTGCTTTGTAAGTTTTTTTTAATTTAATTCGTAATAATGTTTATTAAAAATGCTCCAATTTCAAATTGAAATTGGAGCATTTTTATTATTTTTCTAAGCTACTGTTTATCACTGATAAGTAAACGGAAATTTAGGATGTAAATCCAAATTAACATAGGCAGAATAAGCGGCAACAGAGCCATCTCCATTGTACAAACCATCGACTTTGAAGCGGAAGCCCCAAGCAACGCCATCCTTATGCTCATCTAAGTCTTCCTGTAAGCGAATACTCATAGGATAAGCTTGAAGGTACAATTGTTCTAAGGTCCAAGTCACTCCAGGAGCATTTAGATCAATACGCAAATCCTCGTCATTGCTACTTTTAGCTTCTTCTGCTTGAATATATGCGTGCAAGCCTTCTTTTGATGCGTTTATATATGCATCCATGTTGCTTAACATTCGATTGAAAAGTGCTTCCTGTTTTGGATGCGGGCTAGTTGCTTTATCTCCCCAAATAATGAGCTGCAAAGGGCTGTCATTATTAGAAAGTAAACCTTCCCAAAAACCTGGCAGTGCTTTTTTATTTTCACCACGATTGGGTCTATACACCAATTCTCCGAAAAGAGGATGTTGGACTTTTTTATTTTTTCTAAAAAGAGAGAACATAGCTATTAGATTATTGGACGCTTTGACAAGTTACATAGAAATTCAAACTTAAAACTACTTCTTAGCGTTTTAGCTTCCCTGCTACTTCGTGGTGAAATTGGATATAAGTTTTAAGTCGTAAAATTCTTAATAATAATATAAAACTTACGACTTGCTACTTAAATCTTACAACTCAGATAATTTTAAAGTTCTACCACTAATTCTTTGGTCAAAGCTTCTTTATATTCGTTTTTGATAACGTTTTTGAATTGCTCGATCACCTCTTGAAACGAGTTCTTACTGGCTCCTCCAGAAGCATTTTTGTGCCCACCACCATTAAAGTGTTCAGAACATATTTTTTGTACAGAAAAGTCTCCTTTGGAACGCAAAGATAACTTCACAATATCACGGCGTTCTGTAATTAAAGCCGCACAACGCATTTTTCTTATTTTCAAAATAAAATTCACCACCCCTTCTAGATCACCCCGTTGAATGTTATATTTTCTGTGATCTGCATGAGAAATGGTAATAATTCCAGTATTGTAGTCGTCCATGATTTCCAAGCAATTTGAAATACAATACGCCAACAAATTAAAGCTTTTAACTGTGTAAGAATTGAATACTAAATCCGTTAATTTATTATTATCAACCCCTTTCTCTAACATAGCAGCAACAATTCGGAACAAACGTGCAGAGGTTGCATAGCGAAAGCCTCCTGTATCAGTCAAAATACCAACATACAAAGCATTGAGTATATCTGTATCTAATTGGTCTAAATCGCCCATCATTTCGATAAACTCATAGACCAACTGACAAGTTGAACTTGCCGTTACATCTGACAATACTGCTTGGCAAAAGTCGTCTGGATCAATGTGATGATCAATCATTACTTTATAAGCCTTGCTGTTCCCAACCAAAGAACCCATGCTTTCTATTCTTCCCAAGCCATTATAATCTAAAGCAAAAACTAGCTCTGCCTCCTTCACTATTTTTGTAGAAAACCTTCGAGTGTTCTCATAAACCAAGACATTGTCAAAATCTTTCATCCAATTTAGAAACTGTGGCATTTCTGTCGGCATAATCACCGTAATTCGATGCCCTTGCTTTTTCAAGTAATGGTACAAACCTAAGGACGATCCCAAGGCATCTCCATCTGGATTGGCATGAGAAGTAATGACAATACGCTTTGGACTTGACAAAAGCTCTTTTAACTGTTCTAAATTTTGCATAAGAAATATTAAAGGTATTTTTTATTCAATTGGGCGAATGAATACTATAAAAAATAAACGGAAATAAGATATAATGGTTGTTGGTTAATTGGTCGTTTCGTACATTTTGACGAGCGCATCAAACATTGATTTACTAGCAGGCTGACAGCCATCCTTGTACAACATACCAAATACTTCATCAGCACGCTCTTCTACATAAGCTTTTTCTACCTGAAATACTTTCACGCTACCTTTCAAGCTAGCTGGATCTGCCAAAACGCTTAAATCCTCTGGATTCGTTAAATCTTTGCTTGGGTCACTAATTTGCAGCCCTGTCATGGTAATTTTATCTTCTTGGCAATAGAAAACTCGAATGGTGTCTTTGGTTCTGTGTTGCAAACAATCCAAATTAAGGAATACTTTTTCCAATACGATGTCGCTAAACAAGCCGATCAATTCTTCTACTTTTTCTTGGTTATTCTCTTTCAAACCAACCCACTCTTTTGCGGTGATATGATTGGAGGCTAAAAATTGTATAAAGTCTTCCTCCAAAGTTTCCAACTCTTCATTGGTTAATCGTCTAAATCTCATGTTGACTACTATTAAATTCAATCGAAAATTTTATCTATATCTTTTTCTAATGCAAAATTAAGCATTTTATTGCATATTTTATTGAACAATTATTCAATTAAATTAACAAAAAGCAAATCACCAAATCATAAAACCCTAACAAACAAGATATTAAAAACATAATCCAATCTAAAAATTACCTTATTTTGTCCTTAAAAAAGGCACTTTTTAAGCTTTTTTTCATCTTAAAACAGTAGCAGGATATTTTTTGGCATCATTCTAGGATTGTATAAATCAACACCCCATTCGAACAAGCATAAAACACAAAACATGAAAACGAAGATTTTTTCCATCATAATTCTTTTTGCCCTTAGTTTCAGCAACAGTTATGCACAAGCTAATCTAAAGTTTAATCAAACTTTTTCTTCTAGAAATGCCCTTAATATAAATTTGGAGGTAGAAAGCAATGATGTTGTCATAAAAAACATTAAAGGCTCTCGCATTGTTATTGAAATGTTGATTAGTATTTCTTCGCCAAATACTAATTTGCTAGATTTCATTGCAAAAGGTGGACGTTATGACTTAGAAAAATCATTCAATGACGAGACACAAACCTTAACTTTGAGTGCTAAAAAACACAAAGATGTTATTACCATCAAAGGGCAAGAAGTCCGTGAGAAAATAAGTTATGTTATTTATGTTCCTGAAACCACAGAACGAGTTAACGACAGCATTAAGGTCGTCAATCTATAGACTAATCTTCGTGTAACTCTACTAAGTGCTGTTCTAAGCTGTGAAAAACTTCTGGTTTCTTGAATGGAGGTTCTGTTATGATGTGTGAAATTCCTGTAAAAATAGCCAAAGCAGCCCAAACCAAACCGCCCCATTGCCAGTTCAAATGCTCAAAAACAAAAGGATACATCACCAAAAATGCCAACAGCAATAATAAAGAGGCATTCAACAATTTTTTGTCGGTATAAAGGCTTACCCAAGTATGTATTTCTGGAACTCTCAACCAATACATGACCAATAGGAAGATGGTTACCATCCATCGAATGCTCCATATCATAGCCAAATCTGCTTCTGGAATATCATCCGCCAAAATAGAATCCCACATTTGAAACTCTAATTCATATCCTGATAAGCGCCCAACAAAGGGCAACAGATAGCTCAAGAGGTAAAAAATCAAGGATAGATTGAATAAATATTTCATGTTTATAAATTAGGATTCTTCTAAGATTACATTACTCCGTTGAAAAATCGTATTAGTTTGATTATCAGCAGGATGCACTTTTGTTGATTAAAATACTAAAAATCTGATAATCAAACTAATGCAAGATGCTTTTTTATGTTTTTCATAGAAAAACTAAAAACCACGCAGTAGCAGCGCAGCTAATAAACGGAGTATTAAGATTAAGAACACGCTCCTAAATCTTGAATAATTTCTTTGATCCAATCAGAATTGGACAAGGGACTCAATTCTGTATATAATACTTCTAACTTTGTCCGTTCTTTTTCAAACTGTTTTTGAGGCATAAAAGTTGACTTTTCTTTTAATTTTGCCACTTTTTTGACAATTCTTAACATATTCAAATTTGCCTTCTTGCGATAATCGGACTGTGTTTTGTGCCGCATCACGTACAATCTAAAGGTATCTATTAGATTGATCAAAGGCTCTATTTCTTGCAATTCATAATAAATTTGCAATTGAATCGTCTTTGCACCCACTCCATAAGATATATCGGTAAACAAAGTCGTCATTAAAAATTCTAAAGCAGCCGAATATTGTTGTGTGGCATAATAAAAGACCGCTAGATTATAATTGAACGCATTTTCTTGTACTTCTGGTCGAAGCTTCTTTTTATTTTCATGAATGAATGCCTCTGTCCATTGATAATCCTTTGTACGCACGCCTGCGGTTACAATATTTTTGTAATCACTCTCTGGCAAATAACCATCTTCTAGCAAGAGCTGTTTCTCCAATTTTTGCTTATAAATCGTCAGAAATTCTTTGTAATAACGCGTGATCCCATTGTTGATTTTTCGAATACAAAAATTCTCTGCATAATCATACAACAACAATAATTCCTCTGGCAAGAAAAATTTCGAATACCTTTCTATCAAGTCCTTTAGTTTTTGATAGGCAGCATCCGTACTATTTTGAAGGGTTTTTAATATTTGATAATAAACATGAATCAAAGGATGTGCGGTCAAATCAAAGGAATCTGCCTCTAGCCAAGCCAATAAATCTTCTATATAATGAGCTTCATAATTTGCCTGAATCACAATGTTTCGACTCAACATATCACAAGCAATCTTCAACTTATTAGCTAAGTAATAATAATCCAATTGATTGTTTTGAAACTGTAAGTGGGCATCATACAAGCGTCTTTTTTTATCCAAATGAATCTGATTCAGCATGGTGTGATAACGGTATTTTTCATAATAAAAATCCATTGTCTGAAAAGGATACTGCTCTTGCAACAAAGCATGTTGCCGGCTATGGCTTGCCGCCTGTTTTGAAACGCCCAATTTATGAACTGCTTTTAGGGCATTGTATTTTTTTTGAAATACTTGTGTTTCGTATTCTTCATAGGCTAAGAAATTGCTCAATAAGTCTAGTAACTTAGAAACAACATAATTAAATTGAGTATCGCTGATTTTTTTGTTGGGATAGATTCTTTTAAAAAGGGTGTTTTTATCCACATTATCCAACTGAAAATCAGGAGCATTTTCCATCAAACAATCCAACAAGCGAATGGTGGGTTGGTGTTTGTTAAAAAAGGGAGCTTGCACATATTCTCGAAATCTATGCTGCATCCGAGTTGGCAATTTCCTTAAAACTTCTATTAATTTGCTATTATTCAAAACTAAAATAATTACTATTCTCTAAAAAATAAATCATAAAACTCTTATTATCAACCTTTAAATAACAAATATTAATTTAAAATAAGTTATTATAGGTCAAAAAAGTACTTTTTTACTAAAAGTAGATGCCTTATGTTTGTACTATTGAAAAAATAGCGCTTGATTATACCTACTTAATCGTCT
>CALDEP010000390.1 GCA_937942475.1 uncultured Aureispira sp. | reverse complement strand
CGCCAAAACTTGACCCCCTTCTCGGAGGCTATCGTCCCAAACGGTTTGAATAATTCGTATTTTGCTAGAATGGATTCCCTTGATAAAATTTAAGGTGTCGTCTGTTGAGGCGCCCACAGCAACGACCATTTCATCACAAAGTGGTAAGATGGAGGCAATGGCTTCTAATATTGGATAATCGTAGGTAAGGGCATTTCTGATAAAGGTAAATCCTGTAACTTTCATAAAGAGATGGCTACACGTTTTGTTTTGTTGGTTGTGTTGTTAATAATTAGCCATACAACTAGTAATTCAAAAAGCTTGCCTAATTGATGATTAAAAAAAAATAGATAGATTAATAAGGACTAAGATAGCTTTTAGCCAAATTGCAAGGCTTGGCGAATGTGGTTGAGGTGATGCTCGTTGTGCCAAGCTACCTTTTCAAATTCTTCTCCCAATGTGCGTTTACCAGCTAGATTATGAACAAAAGTCAATGCTTTTTTATCGTCATAATGATGTTCTAAAAGATAAATAATAGCTCGTCGAGTAGCATTAAAAATTTCCTTATTAATTGTCAAAGGAAAATCCTTGTAATTTAATCCTTCGCAAAATCGATCTTGATCAAAATTCCACAGAACTTGCTGAGGACCACTAATAACGCGTCGAATACGTTCGTAAAGTATGGTTTCTGCATCTGCTAAATGATGTAATATTTGGCAAATCGTCCACTTGCCAGGAGCATAGCGTTTTTCTAAATCGTCCAAAGGTAAATCAAAAAATTGCAAGGTAGTTTGTTTGCTTTTTTCGAGTTCTAATCGGAGATAGTCCTTATTCATATTCCTTGATTTTTAATTGGAATGAAGTGTTCTTTAAAGTACGTATCTAAATTAATAAAAAAATAGGAATTACTTCTGAAATTGGTCGTTCTAAAAATAAGGAAATTCAAAGAGATACGATTAACCTCGATAACCTGTTTTAGGAAGTCTTATTTCAAAAGACGGACAAGCGTAGGTTTCCTGTACCAACCCAAAGCCCTTATCAATGACTTTAAAGTAATCGGATTTACTAAAATTCGCACTCAAGGCTATATAGGCTTCTTTTTGTTGTTTGAAACACATCAAACTATTAAAAAAGCCAAGTCCATAAGGGCTATAATCTGCATAAAGGCAACCATAACAATTCTTAAAATGATAGTTTGCTCCAATCGTTTTTTTTAAGCCATCCAATCCTACCTCAAAAACATCTCCTTCCTGCTGAAAATATTCTTGCTCTAGATGCAAAGAAAATATTGCAGATTCATGATCAATCCCTCCATTGGCACTTGGCGAACCTAATTCTAAAGAAAGATTTAGAACAGATTCCAATTCCTCTTGCGTGCTTTTTTTGATAATAACAATAGGAATTTTGACCTCCAACTTACAATTACACAAATCGTAAATAGTTGCTTTTGATTGATATGCAAGGTGTTTGTTGAAGGTGAAACGCTCCAATTGTTCTGTAGAATAAGTATCATAATCAAGAACCTCAAAATCATCAAAACTATTCCCTCGAAATAGAACGCCCTCAATTTCCATCAAGAGATAACTATTGCCATCTTCTGAAGGGAAATTCTGAATTTGAGTAGCCACCGAGCCAACTGCATCTGTATAAGTTGTTATCATAAAAAAACAAATCGTAAAAAGAAACTGCATTCCCCTACGCTTAGAGAAATGCAGTTTTAATATAACAATACTTCGTGTATGAATCTAATGCAAGATGTGTTTTTATATTTTTTGCAAAAAAACTAAAAACTCCACGAAGTATTAATATAAATAAAGCCCTTTAAAAATTAAGGCTTAATATGTCCATAACGACGAGGGAACGGAATCGTTTCTCTAACGTGGTGTAAATCACAACACCAACGCACCAAACGTTCTAAACCCAAACCAAAACCTGCATGTGGTACAGAACCAAAGCGACGCAAATCTAAATACCATTCAAAATCCGCCTGATCTAATTCATGCTCTTCGATTTTTTTCAATAAAATATTGATGTCTGTTTCTCTTTCAGAACCACCAATGATTTCACCAAAACCTTCTGGAGCCAATAAATCAACCCCTTTTACAAATTCAGGATGCCCATCTACTTCTTTCATGTAGAAGGCCTTGATTTTGGTTGGCCAGTTGTACACCATGACAGGTGTGGAGAACACACGGGTTAAAACCGTCTCGTCAGAGCTACCTAAATCTTCTCCATCTTTGAAGTTTTTAGCCGATTCAATCCATTTTGGAATGTTGCGCTCTTGCTCTTCTGCTACTTTTATTTCTGCTTGTAATTTGAAAATCACTTGCTCACTGTGTTTTCTAGCACCTTTTTTCATGCCCGCTTTAATCGCTTTTTCACGAGTAGCAATCTCTTCTTTGTGGCTTACAATCAAAGCCTTGGCAGCTGCCAAATCTTCTTCTTGCAATTTAATGGCATTCTTACCATCCACATCAACCAAACCATTTAGAATTTTTACAGCTTCCGAATAAGCTACTTGAGGAAATTCCCCATCAACTACTGCTTGTAGCTTAGAAGTATCTCTTTCTAGCATGTTGAACTCAATGGTACATTTGTCCAAGACATGTGCAATAACGCTTTTTACAAAACGCTCAATCAAGATCATGTTATCTTCATTGGTTGCAAAAGCAACTTCTGGTTCGATCATCCAAAATTCCGCTAAGTGACGAGGCGTATTTGATTTTTCAGAACGGAAAGTAGGACCAAAAGTATATACTTTGTTCATCGCCATTGCCATTGCTTCAGCATACAATTGTCCAGATTGAGACAAATAAGCAGGCTGACCAAAGAAGTCTGTTTCAAATAAATCGGTTGTTCCTTCACAAGCAGAACCCGTCATCAAAGGCGCATCCATTTGTACAAAACCATCGTTTTGGAAAAAATGGTGAATGCCCATGATCAATTGGTTTCTCACACGGTTGATCGCCCATTGACGTCTTCTACGCAACCAAAGGTGGCGACGTTCTTCTAAGAAATTTGGACCATGTTCGCTATCTGATTTTGTAATGGGGAAGTCCGTTGCAATATGATAAATTTCATAGCTGTTGACTTGGATTTCGTATCCACCCAAACTTTTTTCGTTGCGCAAGATCTTACCAGTAAAAGAAACCGAGCTTTCTATTGTCAAGCGTTTAGCTTGCTCAAATGCTTCTTCTCCAACACTGTCTAAAGAGACAATACATTGGGTAAAACCTGTTCCATCACGAAAATCAAAAAAGTGGTTGGTTTTGCTGTTACGAGGCTTGTCAATCCAGCCTTTTATGGTTACTTCTGTTCCATCTTCGTATTGAGCAAAATCTTGAATATATTGATGTTGCATTATGCTATATTGGATTAAGATTAGTTCTTTAAGGAATCATTTATAGAATTACTTATCAACTAATAAATTATGTAATTTGAAAACTAGTGTTGCGAAAATAGAATTTTCTAGTTAAAATAAGTAGAAATTTAAAGATCTATTTTCATAAGATCTGCTAGTCCTGATTACCTTGCTCCAAAATCAAAAGTCTGGAAGGCTCTTTTTGTACTTTCCAACGCATGTTATTGTTGTGTTTTTTGTTATAATAATGCTTGTAATAATGCTTGTTGTGAGAACCCTTATTAGGATAAAAAAGTTCAAAGGAGCTTACAATACTTCGTGTAGATCACGTAGTCACAGCGCAGCTAAATCGTATTAGATTGATTATTAGTAATATACGCTTTCGACTGCCAAAGTATTAATAAGCTGATAATCAATCTAATACAAGGTGTTTTTTTATGTTTTTATCAAAAAACTAAACCACGGAGTAGCAGCGTAGCTAAACTCCACGAAGTATTAAACTTAATAATGTTAATAAAAAGAGCAAAACCTCTATTGAGATTTTGCTCTGGTACTATAATTATACAAAAGAGGACTTATTATCGTTTAATAACAAAAGGTTTGTTGGTAATAAGGGTAGAAGCGTTTTGAATAATAACATTATAAACGCCCGCAGGTAATTGTTCTACAGAAAGTTCTAAGACATCTGATTGAGCATTATCAATAGTATGTAGCGTGGTATATTGTACCGCACCCAACATGTTTACTACTTTGATAGTCAATTCATCTGTTGCTTTAAATTGTCTGAAGTTTAGGTTAAGTAACTGATTTGCAGGATTCGGGAATAAATCTACTTGAGCCTTATTTTCTATGGTATTAATACTTGTTGTAAAGGCATCATTGCTTGCATTTTCCGAACCAGGATAGACACTAACAACAGAACCCATCGCTTGATCATTGTCTGTTATCATACGCATTGGAGAAGGTGTATTGCTACAACCATACACATAAACGTAGTCAATGGCAATCCCATCTGTTGTTGCCCCATAATTATCGTATTGTTGGAATCGAATAACAAATTCTTCGCTCAAACTTAGACTATTAGCAGTTGCCAAAGCAGCCAAATCAAGCGTAACAGCAGTCCAAGTATTGTTGGCAGCACCTGTTAAGTCGTGTACCTTAACAAAATTCTCGCCACCATCATCTGATAAATAAACGCCATCTTCTGCATGTGTTTCATCCAAGAATTCTTTCCATCTAAAGTATAATGTTGGACTAGTACAGCCTGATAAATCAACTCTTAAATCCGCTTGGTTGGTCACATAGTTATTATTAGTATTCGCATCCATCACCAAATGATACGCCCCAGAATAAGGACCATTAGCATTCGTTAGTTCAGCACGACCAAATTCGTTAGAACTTTGTGTCAACCAGTAATTATCTAAAACACCAGAATTGAAGTTGGTAAAATAAGGTATTTTAGCATAGCCACCTTGATTACAATTAGCAGCATAAAGAAGCATATAATCAATGTTAAAATCACCCGTACACCCAGCTTCAGGATCTACTAGTTTAATAACAACTTTGCCATCTTGTGTATGATTTGAAATATTGTAAATGTATACATAAGTATAGGCGGTGTTACAGTTTGCGGTTGATAAGGTAAAATCACGTTGGTATTGACCGTCAATGTGTATTTCACTGTGATTACTTTGCCAGCCACCTTTCAATAATAAGCGTAATTTGTCGGTACCTGCTGGTACATCAAATTCTACACTTACGAAGTCACCTCCTGTATTTGGAGCAGCAGAGCAATTTCCAACACGTAGTTGTTGTGCATCACTGTCACAATTGTAAACCGTTGTTAGGGATGTATTTGCAGAAGTGGTGTAATTGTGGCTAGAAACATCGGTACCAAAATTATGGGCTCCAATGTAATCATAGGTAAAACAAGAGCAAGTTAAATAATTTCTATCATTGATGGCACTGTAACGAATGCGAGCAATTTGCCCTGTAGAGAAAGCAGTTCTACAGCTTTTTCTAGCATAAGACATGTAATTGGTCGTTTGTGGGGTATAACTATCGCCATTGGCATCGGTCGCAACTCCTGTATATACACAAGCACCACTCACTACTCCTGATAAATTAGGATCGGCAGGCGTGTCGCAAATTTGGTCACCAGCAGTACTACAATTGCTACCATTAACCAACTCATTGTTGGCATTGTGGGTGTGTCGTACAGAAAAATAGTGTCCAAGTTCGTGAATTAAAGTACTTCCATTGGTGGTACAACTGTTTTTCATCACAACTCTATCAGAGCCACCTGGATAATAAGCATATCCACAATAAGAACTTCCTGCTCCATTAGAAACAGTATTACAATGGAAGATATTCACAACGTTAGAAACTTCATAAGCTGCTGCGAGCGCTGCTTCTTCAGAAGTTTCAAAGTCATAATAAGTGTCGTCATTTACGTAGGCTTTGCTGCACTCGTAAAATTGAACATTTGCAACGGCATAAGCAGCATTTAAGCCATCCATTGCAGTTTGTAAATCAATAGAGGAAATTCCTCCTGTGCCATCTGTTTTGCGTACAATGATGTGTCGAACAGGAATGTAAATCGTTCCAGATCGACCATCATCAACATAGTCTTGACGTGCTCGAAGGGTTCGATTCATGTAGCTAATTTGTCCATTGGTAGCGTGTGACATACATTCTTGATGTGGTGTTCCATCACTATGTACGTGTTGTTGTTGGGCGTTCTGGGCGTTTAGTATGAGCCCTGTAAATAATAAAAAAAGAATTAATGGGAAATTTTTTTTAAAATTTTTCATGTTTAATAAATGGGGAATTGTGAATGAAATGTGGTTAGGGGGTTTTAGGTTTAATAATCTTTTTAAAAAACAATTGTTTATAAAAATATACATAAGGGGTTAATCTTTAGACTAAAGTATAGAAAATAAATTAAGAATCAAAATAATAATTTTATTTTTAATATTATTTATTTGAAATATTATCAAAAAAGACCCCATTTGAATGCTTGGGTATACGTAATTGTAATTTATACTTAGCTATCGTGATCTGCACGAAGCATTGTGTGTTGTGGAGTGATTTATTGAATCACAATGTATTTTTCGGATAAAAGGTGTCGGAGCGATGCTCCTTAGAGGTGGTGTCAGGGCGATGCTCCTTTTTAAGAATGTTAGACTTGGTTCTAAAAAAAAAATCCACGGAGTATTATTATAAATAACTTTTAGAATAAAAAAATAAAAAAAAGCAAAGCTTCCAACCTATCCCGAATTAGAGACGTCTTAGGGGAAAATAACATGATATGGGATTGAAAATTTTTTGTGTTTTTATTTTAGGTATCTTTGCTTGTTCAAAAGTTAATCAGTGGAAACAACCAACAGAAGTTTGTTTCAGCATTAGCCTTGCAGAGGAGACGATCATGGATGGTGCTTTGTCTTTTAAGAAAGGTCAAATCACTGTGGAGTCTTTTAAATTTGATGGCAAAAGAGAAGAAGGGGGAGATGTTTATTTTACAAAACATTATACAGAAGAATTAAATACATTTTTTGGCGCAACAAAGGTCAGTGATTTGGAATTTGATGTACCTCAAGGAATGTATACAGGCATTAAATTGGAAATAACTTCAGCCGTTAAAAATAAAAAGCCTAATTTAGTAATTAATGGGTTCTTCAAAAGCAAGACAGGCAAATCTTATCCTGTTTGTTTTGAGATGGCTAAAATGGAAACTTTTTCTATTGTTGGAGAAGACTTAGTTGAAAATGATGCACAGGTTGACTTATTTCAAGTTGCCAAAACGAAAGCAACTATTTTGTTAAATCCTACCAAGTGGTTTAGCAGTTTAACGAGAGAAGCCTTGGAACAAGCAGAAAAAATCTCTGTTGAAGGAATACACACCATACTGATTAATCATACCATGAATGGACAACTTTATAATGATGTAGTTGCCTCTTTAGAAATGGATACTGCGAAAGCTATTTTTGTGAAACAAAGCTAATTGAGTGTGAAAGATAATTTGGACATAAATAATATTTCGGAAAAAGAACTAGTAGAACGTTGTATTGCCAATGAACGGCAATACCAGGAACTGCTTTATCGAAAATATGCAGACCAAATGTATAGTGTTTGTCTTTCTTATAATAATGATGAAGATGCCGCTTGCGACATTCTGCAAGATGGTTTTATTAAGGTCTTTAGAAAGTTAGAACAGTTTAATTTTGAAAGCTCTTTGAAGGGGTGGATTCGACGCATTATTATTAATACCGCATTAGATCAATATCGAAAACAAAAACGACACGAAGAAAAATTAGAATCGTATACCCAAGTAGCCATTAGTCCTACTGTTGGTAATGTTTTGGAACAAATTGATGCCCAAGACTTAATTGCCTTAGTCAACGAATTGCCTTCTAGAGCTGCGCTAGTTTTAAAGTTATATGCAGTAGAAGGTTATAATCATAAAGAAATTGCTACAAAATTAGCGATAAGTGAAGGAACGTCAAAGTCTCAGTTGCATCGTGCAAGAACCTTGTTAAAACAGCTGCTGAGCAAGAACAATGAAAAATAATTTAAACCAACATATTGACACCAAATTAAAGTCTTCTTTTGATGCTATTCAGAAGAAAGCGCCAGAGCATTTGTGGGATCAAATTTCAGAGAAAATGACTATAGAGGATACTATAGACAGCTCTATGGATGAAAAGATTCAAACCGCACATTTAGCGGCGCCGCTTAAAAAAGCTCCTGCATCAATATGGGATAAAATTGACGATGCCTTAGAGGAAACAACTCCAATTGATACTATAATAGACAAAAAAGTTAAAGATGGCTTTTTGTCGAAGACTAAAGTTGCTCCAGTTTTCTTATGGGGAGCTATTTCTGAAGAATTAAATGCGCCTCCTGTTTCTGTTGATACTGCCTTAGATGATAAATTGAGGGAAGGTTTTTTAACACAAGAAACTAAAAAAACACCTAATAAAGTCTGGTATGCTGTTAGCCGTCAGTTGAATATTGATAAAACTTGGGATCGAATTAGTAAAGTCTTGGACAAAGAGCCTGTGGTGAGTGATTGGAGTGGTCGAATATTGCGATTCTTGGGAGTGGCAGCACTATGCTTGTTATTATTAAAAACCTGTACCAAGGAACCTTATACCATACCAAGCTTCGATTTAGCCCAAGAGGTTGGTCATTCTAACAAAGAAGTAAATAAGGCACCTGTTGCTACATTAGGAACAAATACGGTTGCTGGATTAGAAAAAGAAGCCAATCAAAAACAAAATAATAGTCCTTTAAATCCTTTAAATTCAAAGAATTCTGAGCTTTTAAAAACAAATAATAAAAATTTAATTGGAACGCTTCCAACCCTTGCGCCAAAGCATTCGTCTAAGAGAGGAAAGGTGGAGCATACAACAGGTAGCTCTTCTATAGTTGTGCCAAAAGTTGCTGCTAATGCAGTAATAAATTCTAAGAAAGCACCTGCAATTATTACTGCTGGTATTCCAACAGAACTAAAAGGGACGTCAACTACTTCAATAGTAGAGGGACCGAATGAGATTAACAAGAAAAGTACAGCGGAAAATATTGAAAGAATAACTTCTGAAAACAAGAATAGTCCTCAAGGCAAAGAGAAAGAAAGCTTAAATATAGCATTATTAGATGCTTTAGCATTAAATCCTTTAGCTAATCATTTTACGATAGAGCCTATCCAATTGTTGGATGAAATAGAGTTAGAGAAAAAGAAAAAGCTTAAAAAGAACTTAATAGAAGGGAAATTAGAAGCGGGTGCTTTTGTGGTTGTAAATTCAACCATGTTGCTCAATAATGAAACTAGAGAAGGATTTGATCAGAATAGTTTGATAACAAATTACTTTGGTTTAGCTGCAAATTATGGCTTGTGGGCATCGTATAAAATTATTCCAAGAGGGGCTTTAGTTGCTGAGTTTTCTATTAATGCAGATAATCGACAAGCTTACGGAACTTATGAAAAGGGTGTTTTTTACATCAAAGAATGGGTGATGAAATACAATCGTTTTTCCTTGGCATACAAACATGACCTTTGGCAGACGAGTAGCGATAAGTTAGTAAATACAAAAGTAGTAGCCCAAGCAGGTGTTTATGTGGGAATGCTGCGAGAAGCAAAGTTATTTTATGATGGGGTCTTGTTTTTTGATAAACAATCGGATTACCACCAATTTGATTTTGGTTTTAAAGTAGCGCTAGGACAAGAAATTTTAATTGACAAATTTGTTTTAGGTTATGGAATTCGCTCTGATATTGGCGCATCGAATATATTTAAAGGTAATAATCAATTGAATGCAGGAGAAGATCAGACGAATATTATCCACATAGGAGGGTATGTACTTTTGGGATATCGGTTCTAATCGGTTTACTTAAAGTTCCGAATAGTTGGAACGCTTCAAAACTTTAACATTTCGTTAAGAAAAATAGATGGCATAAAAGAAACTTGATTTTTAGTTTAAACGTTAAAGCATATAGGTGGAGAGATTGACTACCTTTCCACCATGCTTTTTACAAGTTTCTAATAAGTAATAGGTTTGTAATTTAGCAATTTTTGTACTGTTTTTTCAGAGGCTTCCCATTGCAAGGGGGGGCCTCTTTTTGTTTTATACAGGAAATTATTAATGGAAGCGATAAAAGCATACTTAGAAAAAAATGTATCCTTAAGCGAAGCGGATTGGACCTTTTTTTCTTCCAAGTTGGTTTACCGAGAAATCCCCAAAAAAGCAAAACTTTTAGAGGTTGGTGCAATAGAGAAACATCTCTCCTTCATTAAAATAGGAATTGTCCGTTTTTTCATTCCAAAGTTTGAAAATGATTTAACCTTTGGGTTCTGTTTTGAGAATGAATTTGTTAGTGCTTATGACTCTTTTCTTACTCAATCACCAAGTATTTATCAAATTGAAACTTTGACCCCAACAAGTATTTGGAGTTTATCTTATGAGGATTTACAAGAAATTTATGCACATACTTCGATTGGAAATACAGTTGGTCGGCTTGCAGCTGAAAATTTATATAGAGTAAAGGCACAAAGAGAGTTGTCTTTATTGAATGATACCGCAGAGCAACGATATTTGAATCTTTTTGAGCAACGCCCTGAACTTTTGAAATATATTGCGTTGAAATACTTGGCTTCCTATATCGGTATTACCCCTCAAGCTTTAAGTAGAATTAGAAAGCGAATTTCTTAACTTGGGTTCATTGTTTTGGTGCTTTAGTTTTTGCAATTTTGTGAAAATTAAAACCATAGAATATGAAACCATTATTTGTACTCCTGACTAGTTTTTTGATTACACTTTTAGTAACAAAAAAAATACACCAACAGATTAAAGTTGATTTATCGGCTCGAATTTCTTTATCTATCATGCTTTGTTTTACAGCGATAGGGCATTTTGTTTTTACCGAAGGTATGGCTATGATGTTGCCTGAAATCTTGCCTATTAAAAATCAAATTATTTACCTTACTGGAATTTTTGAAATTGGAGCAGCTATTGCGATTCATATTCCCAAATTAAGGAAACAAACAGCTTGGGTTTTGATTCTTTTCTTTATAGCACTTTTACCTGCTAATATTAATGCGGCTATGTTAAATGTTGATTATCAGAATGCAACTTATAAAGGGGTAGGAGTGACTTATTTGTGGTTTCGAGTTCCACTTCAGGTTTTATTTATTTTGTGGACTTACTTTAGTGGAATTAAATGGATTAAGATTTAACTTTATTAGAGTTTTTGTAATAATCCTTTTTTACATTACTCCGTTGAAAACCCGAAGGCTCAGCGTAGCTAAAAACAAAAAATCCACGAAGTATTAACTTTGTTAGAGTTTTTGTAATAATCCTTTTTTAATAACTCTTAGTTAAAGTTTAGCTGTTCTAAAAAGAAAGGGAGATTTGATTCAGTAATCTATTTTATTTAAAAAATACCAAATTAAAATTCATGAAAAAAGTAATTCTATTTTTAGTTTTAAGCTTACTGCTTTCGGGAATAGCCTATGCTACTTATCTATACATCCAAGAATTGAATCCAACTTGGGAACGTCGTGCAGGTTTGCTTGCCTCTTATAAGACAGTTATTAATAAAGACAAGACACAGGGAAACTATTCTTACAAATCAAAGACAGGAACCGTGCGTTTGCTTTTGTCTAAGGATAAGCGCTACGAAATCTATTTGAAAAGAGAAGGCGTGGAGTATCTTTATTCTAAAGGCGCTTGGAATAAAACAGTTGATGAATCGGTCTTTCCAGAGCGAGTTAGTTATCTATTGGAAAGTGAAAAAATAGAAGCGAGCGAAGGCGAATTTCGTTTTCGACACCATGAGATGAAGGGGCTCTTTTTTGATCCTCAAAAGAAAAATGCTCCAATTAAATATTATGTTCACTTCCCGAAAAAAGGGCTGGTGTATGAAACTTGGGAATTTAGAATACAGAAAGAGGGTTTGTTGGACATAAAAACAAATAAAATGTATAAGGGAGTTGATCAAAAAACTTCAAAAGGACAACAAACAAAGCCTAATAGCCCTAAAAAGTCAGCAACTAATACTCCCAAAGTATCCACAAAGGAGCGCCATGAAAAAGCCAATATTATTCCTACCAGTATTCAAAAAATCAAAAACAAAGTTGAAGCTGTTTATGATTGTAAAGGCGGTTATGGCGCCATGACGGTAAGACTTGTTCTTCTAAGAGGAATGGAATTTGAAATCCACGTTGTGGAAAATGACAAAGAGTTTTTGTATAGCAAAGGAATTTATGCTGGTGGTCGAAGAATTAGTTTGAATGGGGAAGAAATAGCGCAGGAATATGCTGCTTATCGCTTAGAAAAACACAGTTACCATGGTACCTTGGTGAACGATACAGAGAGCGAAGATGGTATGAAGGCTATTCGTAAAATCGCTGAAGTTTGGAAGGCAAAAACTATTTTTGAAACATGGATTTTTCGAAAAACAGATGATGGTAATTTCCTAGACGTAAATGACAAAAAGGTTTTTGTTTATAATAAAGCCTTGTCCCAATATAATATAGCAGCACTAAAATAAGTGTTATCACCTTAACTCGAAGGCAAAATGAATCAAATTTTAACTGGAATCCTATTCTCTTTTATCTTTTTAAGTTGTGGAGGTCAAGGGAATTCTAAAAAGGAAAACCTTCAAAATACAGCTGTAACACCTACTGTTATTACTAAGGATACTACATTTAGGTTTTCTAAAGAGCAATTTCGTTTGAATAAAATGGCGGCTGTAGATATGGATACTAGTATTAGTAATCAATATAAAGATGGAAAAAAGGAGGGCTTTTGGAAAGAGCTCGACAAGTTTGGACGAATGGTTTCAGCAGGGTATTATAAAAATGGGAAAGCCAATGGTTGGATGAAGTGGTATCATGAAGGGAAACTGGTAGCAGAGGGAAACATGATAGAGGGGAAGCGAAATGGTGCTTGGATGATCTGCCATATAGATGATCTTTCGATTTGCATAGTGGCTAATTTTGAGCAGGAAAGTAGGGAAGGGCTGTGGAAAACCTATGCTGCAAATGGCAAGTTGTATAAAGAACAAACCTGGAGAAAGAATCAGCTATTTTCTGAACAATGTTGGGATGAAAGTGGGTATTCAACAACTTGTGAATAAGTTATTCATAATTTAATAGGATCAAAGAACCTAAATAATAAAACTATGTTAGCACTAAAATGGCCTAGTCGATTAACGATTATCAGACATGGAGAATCTGAACAGAATGTTGCTCTTGATCTTTTTCAAGATGATTTAGATGGCGTATTGGCAGAGCAGAAAAAAATAAGAGATGCCGATATCAAATTGACAGATAAAGGACTTTGGCAGGCACAAGAAACTGGAAAGTACCTAAATAAAACGACTCCATTTGATGTTTGTTTTGTCTCTCCTTATCATAGAACCTTGCAAACTTCACATGAAATTGTCAAACAGCTGGCGTATGATTTGACGGTTTATAATGATTTTAGATTGCGAGAAAAGGAGTTTGGGCGATTGCATGGTTTCACAACAGCAGAAATTAAGGAGCGGTATCCCGATGAATATGAGGATCGTGAACGGGATGGAAAGTTTTATTATCGTTTGCCTAGAGGCGAAAATTATTTGGATGTTTGTGATCGTATTTATAGCTTTCTATCTAAATTAAGTAGAGATTATGGCGGGCAAAATGTGCTAATTATAACCCATCAAGTGCCTTATATTTTGTTTAAATCTATTTTTGAACACCTCAGCGAGGCGGAAATACTAGCCTTAGAAAGTCCACGAAATTGCGCTATAGAGCAGTTTGAATTGCAAACCAATGAACGTCCTGAAGGGAAATTGGTGCAGACGCTATTTAATTATGTGGCTTATAAGGAAGAGGGAGAACTTTAAAACTCCGTACCACGAACTAAAAACTCTACCCGACGATTTTTCTTGCGTCCAAAGCTAGTTTCATTCGTGGAAACAGGCTTGTCCTCACCAAAGCCCTTGAATTGTAAACGTTTCTTATCAACACCTTCTTGAACTAGATAGTTGTAAATCGTTTGTGCCCGATTGGCAGATAAATGTAGATTATCTGCTGAACTTCCCACATTATCCGTGTGTCCATGAATGGAAATACAAAGCTTAGGATCGTCAAAAAGACTTTGATACAATAGTTTTAGAGAAGCATAAGATTCTTTTTCTAAAGTAGCAGTACCACTTTTGAAAATAATGTTGTCAAGCACTAAAGTTGCTCCTACTTCTATTTTTAGAACAGGTTTTGTTTCTCGAACAAGCACATCGTCAATGGCAATGCAACCATTCATTGCGCCATTAAAGTTAGATTCAAATTGTCCAATACAAACATGTGAATGCGCTTTGGTGGCAACAAAGGTTCCTGACATTTTATGCCAAGTATAAGGGGCGCAGGACGCTACTTGAGTAGCGGCAACTTGTGGTTGTTCTACAATGTAGTTTTTCGTTTTTTGTAAATGACCACCATGAAACCATAATCCAAAATTAGAATTTGTTTGAGGGATCGCATGATTTTTACTCGCCAATGCCATGTACCAAAATTCTGCATAATAGGTTTTTCCTTCTTCTAGCGGTTGTTTTAAGGGAACTTGAATGTATTCTGCCCAAATTCCCAAATTATTGAGAATTCCCACCATCGTTTTGCCTGTTCTGGCTTCTTTTATTAAATAAGATCGAGTCTTATTGTCTAAGTTTGAGGTGAGGATATCAGGAGAGGTTAAATTAGCGGTTTGCCAATCTTGCATGATGGTGTCAAAATCAATTGCTTTGGACGAAAAGTGAGTCGGAGGAGTGCCGTGTAAATCTTCAAAACTAGGATTGGGGACGAGGTTTGGAAATTGAGCGTTGCTGTTGTAGTAAATTAGGCTGCAAAAAAAGCTAAGGAGTAGGGATTTCATGATAATTGCTTTATATGTATAGGTTATGATAACCTAATAAGTCAAAATCTTGAATTGGTTACACCGAAAGCGTACGAAAAAAAGCAAAAGATTAAAAAATTAATCCTCCAACTAAACTATCGTTCTTCCTTTAGTTTAAAAAGTATGACAAAGTTGCCTTTCGTCATCTTGGCAGATTCAAAATGACAGGAAAAATGAACTATTAGAAATAAGATAGTTTAATTTTTTTAATTCTTCTATACTTGATTTTGAAAATAAAATATTAAAAAGCTTTTAAATTAGATAATAATTGAATAAAGTGATTTTAAATGGTCTTTTTATTAATAATAATTGAATAAATTATTTTTTATCTAAAAGTATAAAATCGGGTTGTAAACTCCAAAAAAATTGTAGTACATTTGTTGCATCGTAAGATTCATACCAAAAGAATCATCAACAATCAATCGTTTGGGATGATAAAAAAGCGCTTTTTTTATCATCCCTATTTTCAAAACTGAATTAAACTATCAATTTAAAGTAAATTTAAAAATGGCAATTACTAATATCGTAACGGAAACTGTAAAAGATGTTTTTGCAATAAGTAAAAATATTGTAAAAGTAGTAAGAGAAGAAGTAGTAGGTTTTAATAATGGAAGTGATGATGATTATGATTACGAGGAAGACGAATCTGAAGATTCTAGCTCTATGTTTAAATACATCGAAACTTTTGAAGCTAAAGCTAAAGAAGTAATTGGATCTGCATTCTCTGGTTTTAAATCATCTAAATCTGAAGAGCAAGATGAATTAGAAGAGCGTATTGCTGCACTAGAAGCTAAATTGAGCAAGCTAGTAGAGGAAAGCTTAGAAGCACTTCGCAAAGATTAATCAAAGAAGTTTATTCTAAACTTTTATTACAATAGTTGGGCTACATGACGGCTGAATAAACTGCCATGTATAGCGTAAGCTGTTGACTGTTAAAAAAAATACAAGTCGTACTAAAATGGATAATCTAATTAAGAAGGCCCTATATACAGGGGTTGGCCTTGTTGCTGCAACAACAGAGCGACTACAAAATTCTATTGATGAATTGGTAGAAAAAGGAAAAATTTCTGAAGAAGAAGGAAAGAAAGTAGTAGATGATGTTGTGAAAACCGCAGAAACACAGCGCCCTCAATTCGAGAATAGATTTAAAAAAATAGTCGATTCAGCCTTTGATAAACTAAATTTACCACAAGGAGACTCGTTTTCAAAAATGGAAAAACGAATCAAATCTTTGGAAGTAAAAGTAGGACTTCTTGCAAAAGAAGTGGAACGTCAGAGAACGGAACGTAAAGAGGCTGAAAAAGGATAATGCTCTTAGAGCAATAATTTAAGTAGTTTTTTTGGGTAAGTTTTTATAAGAGGTCTGCTGGAGAGCAGACCTCTTTTTTTGTCTCCTTATTGGAGTACATCTTGCTTACTTAAATAATTTCTCTAGAATCGCTTTTTTATAGGTTTTGCCAATAGGAAGTTCCAAAGGAAGTTTGAGTATGATGTTGCCATTTTGATAACTTTGAATTTGTGGCAAGGCAACAATATAGGAGCGATGAATTCGAATAAATTGATGGCTAGGCAAATCTGCTTCTAGGCGTTTCATCGAATTTAATTCAATGATTCTTCCTTGTGAGGTATGGTAGCGAACATATTCTTTGAGCGATTCAATATAAATAATGTCTTTTAGAAAAATCTTATGGTGTTTGTGCTCAGAATGCACCATGAGAAACTGTTCCTTTTGTTCCTGTTCTTGTTCAAATAAATTTGCCTTATAAGTAAGGTCAAGCGTTTTGATAATCTTCTGAATAGCTTGCTCAAAACGATTAAAAGAAATGGGTTTTAACAAGTAGTCAAGAACTTCTAATTCAAATCCTTGTACGGCATAATTAGGGTAAGCAGTTGTAAAGATAACACTAGGTTTATTGTTGCCTAAGTGTTTTAAAAAATCAATTCCTGATTGTTGTGGCATTTGAATGTCTAGAAACATTAAATCTATCGCTTGAGTACTTAAAATTTCTTGTGCTTCATAAGCCGATTTACAAAGGGCAACCAATTCTAATTCGGGAATTTTATGGACATAGGCTTGCAACATTTCTCTAGCAAGTTGCTCGTCGTCTACAATTAAACATTTTATGATCATGTCAGTTGAATTGTTAATTTAATTTGAAAACTAGTACTGTCCTTTTCAATCTGCAATTGATATTTGTGTTTGTACAATAGATCTAATCTTTTCTGAACATTTCCAATTCCAATACCCATATATTCATCAGGCACTTCCTCTTGTGTATTGGACTGAGAGAGGTTGTTACTTACCTCAAAAACCAAGGTGCCCTTCTTGTTCAAAAGCCTTATTTTGACCCATCGTTTGCTGTTGCTATTGTGGTCATAACTGTGTTTAAAGGCATTTTCTATAAAAGGAATCAACAGCATAGGCTCTATTTGTAAGCTGTTGAGCGAATCATCCATATCCAATTGAATGTCTTGAAAATTTTGATCCCGCCATTTTTGAAAATAAACATAATTATTCAAGTAATTGATTTCCTTGCTAATGGATACTTTGTCGTTCTGGCAATCGTAGGTAACATAACGCAACATATCAGACAGCTTTAAGACAAATTCGCCTGCCTTTTCAGGTTTTAGTTGAACAATCGCATATAAATTATTCATAGCATTGAACAAAAAATGAGGATTGATTTGGCGCCTTAGCAACTTTAATTCATTTTTTAGATTGGTAGCCTTTAGCTTTATTTCTTGTCGATCTCTTTGTATAAATTCAAGTGCTAAACCATAGAGAGAGCTTATAAATAGGATTAGAATGGTAATCAATCCAATTACGGAACCTGGGAAGCTAGAATCGCTTCTATCGGTCTTAATTGTTTCCCCGTTCTGCTTTAGTTCAAAGATTAAAGAAACTTCAACATTCGTAATAATATTGACAAATTCAAAGGCATATACAATAATGAAAAAAGCCACAGGGATAATGGCAGCATAAGTTATAAAAGGGTAATACCATGCAAATCCCTTGCGTCGGAAAAGTTGTCGAATAACAAACAGGTTATTCGCATAGGCTATAATAACGATGGCACTAATTGGAATAACCGTTCGAACAATGGCGATCGGTAAGCCAAACAACATGGTATTAAAATATAAAGGGCTTGCCATAAAAAGCAACCAAAATATAATATGGGCAAAAACTACTCGAATGTTGTTGTTGTGATTCATAGAGTTGATATTGCAAATGAATGGAGCATAAACAACTTCAATATCAAGAATGATGTTTACTTAATTACCTACTAAAGTAGGAATAAACAAGAGGACTGTTGATTAGGAGGGAAGTTTTTTTAATAAAAAAAGGAACACTCTGTGATTAGAGTGTTCCTTTGGTAGTCCATAGGGGAATCGAACCCCTCTTACCAGGATGAAAACCTGGCGTCCTAGCCGATAGACGAATGGACCGCGCAAACTCGAAAGTTTGAAAAATGTAATTTATATTTTTAGTACTTTATTGAAAATCCTGTTTTATTAAAAAATAAAAAATTTACAAAGTAGTATAAAAAATCTAGTAGTCCATAGGGGAATCGAACCCCTCTTACCAGGATGAAAACCTGGCGTCCTAGCCGATAGACGAATGGACCGTAGTGTTGACGTGTTCAACATTGCTGTGCAAATATACGTGAGTTTTTTTATTTTGCAAAAGAAAAGTCAAAACTTTTTTTTATCTTTCTAATAAAAGTAATTAAACCCAACTATAAGAAGTAACCCAAAACGCTCAAAAAGAGTTCACAGTCAATGGTTTTTGTGCAAAAAAAGATTCAAAAATAAAAAAATAAAAAATGGCAAAAAAAATTGCAATAAATGGGTTTGGTCGTATCGGACGACTAACTCTTAGGAAATTAATTGTTAGAGATGATGTAGAAATTGTAGGAATTAACGATTTAACAGACACCGCTACTTTGGCTCATCTGTTTGAATACGACTCCTCACATCGTCGTTTTGATGGAACCGTAGTTGTCGAAAATGATAAAATTATTATTAATGGCAAAACGATTCCAACGTTTTCAAAGCGTAATCCAGAAGAATTACCTTGGGGAGCATTGGAGGTAGATGTTGTATTGGAATGTACAGGGTTCTTTAGAAAAAAAGAAGAAGCCATGTTGCACATTAATGCAGGTGCAAAAAAAGTCTTATTATCGGCACCCGCCAAAAGCGAGGGAATTCCAACCATCGTAAAAGGAGTGAACGATGATTTATTGACAGGAGCGGACTTAATTGTTTCCAACGCTTCCTGTACGACCAATTGTTTGGCTCCTTTGGTGAAAATTATTGACGAGAACTGGGGCATTCAGTATGGTTTTATGAGCACGATTCACGCTTATACTGCCAATCAAAAATTGCAAGATGCACCTCATTCAGATTTGCGTAGAGCAAGAGCAGCTGCTTTAAATATGATTCCTACCTCTACTGGTGCTGCAAATGCACTAGCTTTGGTGATGCCTTCTATGAAGGGGAAAATTAGTGCTTCGAGTATTCGAGTGCCAGTTGCAACAGGTTCTTTGGTAGAATTGATGTGTGCTTTAGATAAACCTGTGGATGCAGCAGCAGTCAATGCAATGTTTAAAGCAGCAGCAGAAGGCGCCTTGAATGGTGTTTTAGAATATTCTGAAAAGCCGTTGGTTTCTACAGATATTGTTTCTAGCCCTTATTCTAGTATTTTTGATGCTCCTTTGACAATCGTTCACAATGGAATGTTAAAAGTAACGTCTTGGTATGATAATGAAGCTGGATATTCTGCTCGTTTGGCTGAATTGGCAACAATGATCTAGATTTTTTCTTTTTAGAATAGGAGACAGCGCAATAGGTAAAACTTATTGCGCTGTTTTTTATTATTATAATAAATAAAATTCGTTGAGCAGGGAAAAGAAGTCTTTGCTTTAAAGATAAAACTTTGAAATTGTTTTTAAATAAGGATTTTAAATAATGCATTTTTTGTTTAAGAGTAAATACGACCCGTTTACAAAGAGTATTGCCTTGATCCTAATTGTAAAAAAACAAAACGCTAAAGAAAGATTAAGATAGGCAAGTTAACAGATAATTTATTAATTTTGAAACCAAGTAGCTTGTCTTGAAATTACTTAACTTGATTGGATTTTAAGAATACGTGGAAATTATCATAGTGTGCCTTATAAAAACAGAATTATGAATTTAAAAAAAATAGGATGGATGATGCTTTTGTTCTTTTGTGTTGGAACATCCTGCAATAAAAATATGCAAACAAAATTAAATGCAGATGGATCCTATGCTTTTGAAACAGTAGAAGGAGACCCGATGGGAGTGAAAATATACACTTTGGCGAACGGCTTGAAAGTTTATATGAGTGTGAATAAAGATGCACCAAGAATTCAGACGATGATTGCGACTCGTGCAGGTTCTAAAAATGATCCTTCAGATGCGACTGGTTTGGCGCATTATTTAGAGCATATGTTGTTTAAAGGAACCAGTAAGATTGCTTCTTTGGATTGGGAAAAAGAGAAAGTATTGTTACAACAGATATCAGATCTGTATGAAAAACACAGAACGGCTGACGTAGCAGATAGAACGGCTATTTATCATCAGATTGATTCTCTTTCAGGCTTGGCAGCTCAATATGTTGCGGCAAACGAATATGATCTAATGGCTTCTTCTTTAGGCGCAGAGGGAACGAATGCCTTTACTTCTTTGGATCGAACGGTTTATATCAACGATATTCCTTCGAATGAAGTAGAGAAGTGGTTGAAATTAGAGTCTGAGCGTTTTGATGAATTGGTTTTAAGGTTGTTTCACACGGAATTAGAAGCCGTTTATGAAGAGTATAACATTGCACAAGGAAAAGACAGCCGTAAGGTATTTGCTGCTTTCCTAAAAGGCTTGTTGCCAAATCATCCTTATGGAACGCAAACGACTTTAGGAACAGGAGAGCATTTGAAAACGCCTTCTATGGAGAAAATACAGGAATATTTTAGCACCTATTATGTGCCTAACAATATGTCAATTATTCTTTCTGGAGATTTTGACCCAAGTCAAATGGTTAAAATGATTGAGCAATATTGGGGGAAATTTAAGTCGAAGAAAGTGCCAAAATGGAAAAAATCAGCGGAAACTCCATTAACGGCTACAAAGTCTATTGATATTTTTGGCAAAGAAAAATCAAACCTTCAAATAGGATGGTTGTTGGATGGCGCAAATTCAGAGGATGCTTTGAAAGCTCAATTAGCAGCAGGGGTTTTGTACAATAGAAAAGCAGGATTATTTGACATGAACTTGATTCAAAAACAAATAATCGGACAGCGTAGTGCTGCTGGATCTTGGTCGGCAAACGACTATTCTTTCTTCTATATGTATGGAGAACCAAGAGCTGGACAGGCAGTAGAAACCGTGAAGGATTTGATGCTTAAAGAATTAGAGCGCTTAAAGGCAGGTGACTTTGAGGCTTGGATGTTGGAAGCGGTTATTAATAATATGGAAGTTCAAGAAATACGAAAATTAGAATCTAATTCTGGTAGAACGTTCAGTATGTTGGATGCTTTTATTTTTGATACCTCTTGGGAGGAAACTTGTGCGAAATATAAAAAAATGCGTGCATTTACTAAGCAAAATATTATTGATTTTGCAACTACAAAATTGCGTATGAATAACTGCGTCATTGTCTATAAGAGGGAAGGGGCAGATGCAAATGTAGAAAAGGTAGATAAGCCTGCAATTACACCTGTAAAGCTAAATAGAGAAGTGATGTCTGCTTTTCGAAAAAGTTTTGAGGCAATGGAATCGCCACGTCAAGAGCCTCTGTTTTTGGATTATAATAAAAGTATAGCGAACCAAACCTTGAAAGGTGGAATTGAGTTGGATTATATTAAGAATAGTAATAATCAGACCTTTGAATTGGCCTATATTATAGATATGGGAAGTTATAATGTCCGTGAATTACCAGTTGCTTTGCGTTATTTGAAATTTTTGGGAACGGATAAATACAGCCCTCAAGAATTACAACAAGAGTTCTTTAAATTAGGATTATCATTCAGTGTTCGTGCGCAAGGAGATGTGTCGTACGTTAGTTTGATTGGTTTGGATCGTTCTTTTGATAAAGGCGTAGAGCTTTTTGAGCACATCTTAGCAAATGCACAACCGAATGAGGAAGCTTTGAGAAATTTGGTGGCGGATATGAAGAAGAATCGAGAAGATGAGAAAAAAGATAAACGTCAAATTTTGCAAAAAGCAATGGTGAGTTACGCTTATTATGGTGACCAATCGCCACTAAAAGGACGTTTGCGTATCGTTGATTTGGAGGCTTTTGTTCCTAATGATTTAATGAAACTTATTGCCAAATTGACAACCTACGAGCATAAAATCTTTTATTATGGTTCGAAGAGTCAAGCAGATGTTGCGGCTGTATTAGAGAAGCATCATAAGGTGCCTTCCAAATTAACCCCTTTGGTTCCTCAACGAACGTTTTTACAGTTAGATACAGATGAAAATAAAGTACTTTTTGTAGACTATAAAGGGATGCCACAAGTTGAAGTGATGATGCTTTCCAAAGGAACACCAAACTTTAATTTAGAAGAAAATACCATTGCTCGATTGTACAACGAATATTTTGGTGCTGGTTTATCTTCTATTGTTTTTCAAGAGATTAGAGAATCTAGAGCCTTAGCTTATTCGGCTTATGCTTATAGCGCTTCGCCAGATAAAAAGGAGAAGGCACATTATTTAATGGCTTTTGTAGGAACTCAAGCGGATAAAATGAAAGAGGCTATTCCTGCAATGACTGGAATTATTCAGGAAATGCCTGTTGCAGAGGATCAAGTTTTGAATGCTGTGGAGTCGATTATCAAGAAGATTGAAACAGAACGAATCACAGGTTCTGATATCTTTTGGGATCGTAGGAGTAATGCTCGTTTAGGTTTGGACGAAGATATTCGTGCAACGGAATATGAGACGTACAAGAAATTGGCAAAAAGCAAAACAGCGGCTGTAGAAGCATTGAAGGCTTATCACAAATCTAATATTAAAGACCGTAAATTTACGATCTTGATTTTAGGAGACAAAGATAAATTAGACATGACTTATCTAAAATCACTAGGAACATTTAAAGAATTGACGTTGAAAGATGTTTTTGGATTCTAGGATAAGGTAGATGAATTGAGTTGAATAGAAGATTTGAAGATGAATAATTTCATTTTCAAATCTTCTTTTTTTTACCATTTTTTAATGAATGTGGTATCCACCAATTCATTTTGATCTTGGGTGCGTTTGGCATAATTGAAGCCATTATAAATAGAAAAACCACCTGTCTCACCTTGTTTGTTCATAGCCAAAAAGCCAACTTGTTGCCCTTCTGTAGACTTGTGTTTGGCGATAATTCGATCCACTGCCATTTCACAAGCCTTTTGAGGAGTATGTCCTTGGCGCATTAATTCAACCACCAAAAAGCTTCCAACTACTCGAATAACCATTTCCCCAACACCTGTTGCACATGCGCCACCAATCTCATTATCAACATACAAAGAAGCACCAATAATAGGAGAGTCACCTACTCGTCCATGCATTTTATACGCCATTCCACTCGTCGTACAAGCACCAGACATATTACCGTCTTTATCAATGGCCAGCATACTAATGGTGTCGTGGTTTTCGATATTAACAGTTGTTGTGTACTTAGAACTTTCCTTCCACTTTAACCAAGCCTCTTTTGAAGCTTCTGTGAGTAAATTCTTGCGTTCAAAACCTTCTTGAACGGCAAACTCTTGCGCTCCTTTTCCAACTAATAAAACATGTGGTGTTTTTTCCATGACCAAGCGAGCTACAGCAATGGGATTTTCTATTTCTTCCAAACAAGCCACCGCACCACAATTTCCTTCATGATCCATAATACAAGCATCTAAGGTGACATGACCATCTCTATCAGGGCTTCCACCAATGCCAACAGAGCTGTTGCTTGGGTCAGATTCGGTCACCATAACGCCCTTTTCTACGGCATCCAAAGCAGTGCCATTATTTTCTAGAACCTTCCAGGCTTCTGCATTTGCAGCCATGCCATGTTGCCATGTAGAAATAATAATAGGTTGGATGGGTTTTGAGAGCGATTGCTGCTCTTTTGGAGTATCAGAGGTCTCTAAATTAGAAGATTCTGAGGGCGTATTACAGGATAGTCCTAATAGGCTGGTGCCACTTGTCAGACCTAAAAGCTTTAAAAAATTACGTCGTATCATGATCGGATTCGTTATCAATATAGTGAATGAAAGGGAGGTATAAAGACCTTTTCAAGGTAAGAAAAATTTAATAGATTGCTCTCTCAAAGATATTAAATATTTAGCTAGAAGGAACTATTTGGTTTAAATGTATGGTTGTTAACAAAATTAATAGAAGAATTATTGTTTTAAGAATAGCTGTTCTTTGCCTTCATTATAATAAAAATAAACATGAATTATATCATCTTAGATTTAGAAGCAACTTGTTGGAAAGATAAAG
>CALDEP010000389.1 GCA_937942475.1 uncultured Aureispira sp. | reverse complement strand
AGCCAGCTTTATTAATTGCCTCATAGATAGACATATCTAATGGCTTTGAAGTGGTAGGACTTAGCGGGGACGCATTTAACGATGTCATTGCAAAAAAAGCAATTACAAGTAAGGAGACAATTTGTTTCATAAGATTTTTTTAAAAAAAAATTTGTCGAATGCCTATTATCTTATTGCATTCCTTTTATTTATAAATATTCATTGGTAATTTACTAAACGACTAGGTCTATAAATAGTTTAGCTAATTCTACTGCTATTCCCGTTCATATAAAAACACGACCTCATCAAACGAAAATAAAATCTGCTCGCCTGTTTTCATTACTTTAGCCAACAAGTCATTGAACTGTACCGTGTTATTTTCTGAAGTTAAAATCACATTCAAGTTTTCCTCCATATTCGACCAATACTTTGAAATCGCAAGTAATTCTGTATCTATTTGAGCCGTGTTCTTTGAGTAAGACATCAACCTTTTGAAGCTTTCCTTAAACATACTAACTGCGCTTTCTAATTTTTGATTTTGAGTATTGACATCACCTATACCATACGTTTTTGTCAAGGATAAAAACAAGATGCGTTGTGTTAGCATTCGTTGTCTTCCTGAGATATTGATAATAGAAGACAAGTCACTGTCTCTCACTCGTACTTCTTGATCCTTATTAGATTTATGCTCAATAGCATATTCCTCCAACAAACTTACAGCATCGTTACAGGCTTTTAAGATTTTGTCGTTAAATTGTACGATCGTTAATGCTCCTTCTTTATTATAATCATCGCTATAAATAAATTTATAATTCTGCCACAAAATTTCAACATAGCGCAACTGTGTTCGAATGGCTTCATTAGGAGAAAAAGCTTCTAATTCTTTTAAATTACTCTCAAATATTTTTGCACTCCCTTTTAAATGTTCCTTATATTTATCTTTGTCAATACCACAGACTACAGCTACATAAGACTTAGCGATTCGTTGTGTTAACATTCTTTGATAACCAGCTTTATTAATCGCTTCATAAATGGTCATGTTAAGTTTTCTTGTTGGTGGGATGGGATCTGTTGCAAAAGAAAGTGTACTGGTTAAAATGAGGGTAAATAAAAGTACAAATCGCATGTTTTTCAGTTTTACATTATAAATAATAATTCAAAGCTATAAAAAATTTTAGTTATCTAAGTGTTAATTTTTGCCAATGGGGTGTATATTCTTGCCTAATGTTAGAATTATATTAATAATTAGTGTCAAAAGTACAATTACTCCCCAAAAACTTTGAAATGTTCCAAATCGTTCTTGCAAAAAAAAAATAAATAAATTATACTGTTTTCTAACTCAACCACTGTTCTTAGGAGCAAAAAACGCTTACTCAACATGTAAAAAGTCTCGATCATAGAGCATGTTGGCCTTTTCCTATTCTACCAGAAAAATTCAGAACTATACTTTAGAATCTCGTCCTCACTGACCAATAATTCCCAATCCGTAAATCGATCAAAAGCTACTAAAGAAAAATCAAGTGACTCTCCTTCTTCTGCCGTTGCAAAATAAGATAGTTGTTCTTCTTTCAAATAATCTATTTCCAAACAACCTTCTTCCTTGCTCCAACTGGTTTCCCAAACATCATTATAACAATTATGACAGACCTTATCTAGTACAGCAATTGCACTACATATTTTGCAAGCTTCAAATTGCTTATATAGATCGTCTACAATTTTTGTATCAAAATCAGGAAAGAGTTCAATAGGCACTTGTTTTATAAAAGCATACCAACCATCGTAAGTATTGGGTAGAATCAGCTCTTCTTTATTTTTAAACAAAACCCTTAAATTTGTTATGGTATTATCAAATGTAACATCCTTTACATGGTGCCAATAGATCAAACGATCTTCAAAAATGTAAGGATTTTCTCTAGCTGCATCAAAATCTGTTCTTCGAATACAAAAGTGTTTTTCCGTTTCTACCTCAATAAAGTAGTTGATATAGCTTACCTTTTTTAGCACTCTTTCTAAGCGAGTAGCTCTATACAAACGCCTCCATAAAAATAGTAAAACCAAACCTATTGCCGACATTAATGCAAAGTTCCATAAAACTGCTCTATTACCTACAAACAAAGACATACACAAACCTCCAATTCCTACAAAGAAAGGAATGGGCATTATGATGAGCATTAATTCTTCTATTCCAGTTTTTAGTTTCTTTAGTCCACTTTTCATTATATCATAATGTTGCTCTTAATAATTCGGATGATTTGGGCATTGATTGCTCTATTTTTTGACAATAAGCCTCTATTTTTAATTCAAAAGGATCTAAATCCCCCCAATCTGTCACGGCTTCAAATTGCGCTTTATTCAACTTTTTCAGGCTGTTCCAATTGGGAATATACAAGGATTTCTTGACATTATAAGTATACCTAATTCGATCACTTTCCTTCATGATGGTATCTATAATTTGTGTTGTACCATCGCAATTTGAATACAGCAACAATTCATATTGAACTGAAAATTGGAGTTCATTTTTTGATACTTTCTCCAAGTTGGAGTTAAAATTTACAAGAACATCTAGATTGCAACTGTCTTCCATATACACAGCCACTTCCAAGTCTTGTCCTCCAGAATGATTTCGGTGCAATACTTCTAACAAAGTGTCGGCTGTAATTTGATAAAATAGCTCAAAAGATAAGTCGCCATGAGAAGACCAAGTTTGATCCACCACAAGGTGCAGTAATTGATTCGTAGAATCGTATTGTATGTCCGAGGCTTCTATTACAAAACGAGTATCTATTTCTTCTGAAGCTTTTAATTCCCAATCAGATGCCTCCTTTTTGTTTAATAAAAACAATTCAAACCTATTCTCATCATTCCCCATTCCTAACACAACAACTTTCTGCGTCTTACTAATTTCCTTTACCCAAGTAAATTGGTACGCCTCTCTAAAATCTCTAAAAGCAGCCGTTTTTATTTCATTCAGTCCATACAAATATTGGTACAAATTATAGGCTGTTGATAAAGCTGTTTCTGAATCTTCAACTGACTTGTTATCAAAACTTTTTGTCGCATTCAAAGGCGCTTCTGTTCCTGCTGTTTTATGCTGTTTAGAACCTTGCTTACAAGCTATTATAGTTGTCATAATTAAGAATAAAAGGCTATATTTAATCCTATTGAACATCTTTTTCATAGATTAATTGTTAATCATTTAGGAGACTTGAACAAAATAATTAGTCTTGTTTAATCAAGCCAAAAACACTTCAAATCGTTCTTGCAAAACTAAGTAAAATAGACTATCTTGAAGCATAATTCCACAACTGTTCTTCGGAGCAAAAAAACGCTTACTCAACATGAAAGAAGTCCCGCTAATCCCAGCTGATCATTGGTTTTTCAGAAACTCCTTAGTCGTCTTAAAAGACCCTTTGGCTTTCTTTGTCAGTACCTTTGAAGAATATGGTGACATTTATAATGTAAATTCTAATTTATACACCATCTACGTGACGGCGAATCCTGAGCATATTCAAGAAATCATGGTCACCAACAAAACGGATTATGCTAAAAGCGACGATTATAAAATTCTAAAATATTCCTTGGGAAATGGCTTGTTGACTAGTGAAGGAGATTTTTGGAAAAAACAGCGTCGAATTGCACAACCTGCCTTTCATAAAGGGAGCATGAAAAAGTTGTTGGATATCATGATTGATTCCACTCAAAAGACGGTTGATCATTGGAAGCAAAAAAAACAAGTTCAATTGACCGACGAAATGAGCTTATTGGCTTTGGATATTGTGACCAAATGTTTATTTGGAACAGAATTGGAAACTGATTATGTCAAAATTCAAGAGGCTGTGACGGTTGAAAATGAGTATTTGGCAGAACGTATTATGAAGCCCTTCAAACCGCCATTTTGGGTGCCGACTTCCAAAAACAGAGCCTATCGAAAATCTCGTGCTTACAGCAGCAGTCTTATTCTAGGCATTATCAAAGAAAGACAGGAAAATCCTAGTGAACACAATGATTTGTTGAGTATGCTGATGAGTGCAGAGGATGAAGATACGGGCGAAAAGATGAGCAACAAACAGCTTAAAGATGAGTCCATTACTATTTTTGTGGCAGGGCATGAAACGACTGCCAATGCCTTGAGTTGGACGTTTTATTTACTCTCTCAGCATCCCGAAAAGATGCAATTATTACAAGATGAAATTGAGCGTGTATTGCAGGGAAGTAATCCAGATTTTCAAAGCCTAAAAGAGCTTAGCTATACTCAAATGGTGTTGGAAGAATCGATGCGTCTCTACCCTCCTGCTTGGACTGTGGTGCGAAAAGTAGCCCAAGATACCAATATGAAAGGTTATGATTTCAAGAAAGATACTCGACTGATTTTGGATGTCTTTATGTTGCATCGACACCCTGATTATTGGGAAAACCCTACCGCTTTTCAGCCAGAACGTTTTGAGCCAGAAGAGAAGAAAAAACGACATAAATATGCTTACATTCCTTTTGGGGCAGGGCAGCGTATGTGTATTGGTAATAATTTTGCGATGATGGAAATGAAAATTGTCTTGGTCATGCTCTTACAAAACTTCAAAATTTCCTTGGCAAAAGATGCCCCTGAGGTAGTTCCAGAGCCTTTGATTACCTTGCGTCCTAAAAATGGGGTACTAATGGACCTTCGTCCTCTTTAGTTTAAAAATCAGATGATTTGAAGATTTGAAAATGCTCCTTATTAAGTCATTTTCAAATCTTCAAATTATCAAATTCTCAACTTATTCTAAAATAGGGGCAAAAATATCTTCATCATAACCGCCTTCCTCATAGGTTTGATAAGATTTCACGCCCGTTAAAGCGACATCTGCAATACCGCCATCGTGACTTTTAGCGACTTTAGCACCTGTAGAGAACGTTTCCCAGTTTTCCCAACTGACTTCAATTCCTCCAATAGGAATAATACCAACCCACATTTTCCAAGCCTTAGGCAAGCCTGTTTCATCTAGCAACCAAAGGTAAGAATCTCCTGGTGTAACGCCTCCTGTTGGGTAGGTGACCAATAAACCTTGCGTTCCATCTTCCAAATCAACTGCTCTAAGCTCCGGACTTCCATTGCGAATTTGTACAAAACCATTCATCCAAAAGGCATCGTTAATAAAATAAGAATAAGCCGTTTCTAAGGTTCCTTGATCGTGCGGCTGCTCTTTGTCTTCTTGGTAAATTTTGCCTTTCATAGTGGTAGGATTCAATAAAACTCGATTGCTCCCCCAACGCACTTCTACTAAATGGCGTTTTTTGTCCCAAATATATTCGTGCATCCCCAAAAACGTCCACTCTACATAATTGGTACGCTCCCAAGCTTCTGCATTGACTGCGGTTAACATTTTTTGAGCCAAAGCTTCTGCTTCTGCACCTTGTTTTCCTTCTGGTAATGGCTCGTTATAAACTAAATAAAGAACCACAAAGGCTACTAATAATAACAGTAGAACGACTCCAAGTCCTTTTAATAAGCCTTTTCCGATTTTTTTAAGCATGTTTTATGTGTGTTTTGATTATTTTTTGGTAATATCTTTCTATAAATTTCTTGCATACAACATTAACTAACACCCATCTATTAATATAGTTTAACAAAAAAACTATTACAAGAGTCCCCTATCCTAAATTTGGCTTTAATGCTCCCTTCCTCCCCTCAAACCATTCGCCAACATAGACACCAACAACCATATGGACACCAAAATAGAAATTCGTCCAATCAAATCGCCATACAAGGTATAGAAGGTGATTTTATCATTTAGATAAATTTCATCTCGAATCGCAATCGCTTCATCATAGCTAGAAGGATGATAAATATCGCCTCGGCTATTGATAAAACAGGAAATTCCCGTATTTGCGGAACGCACCACATAACGACGGTTTTCGATCGCTCTCAAAGACGACAAATACATGTGTTGACGATGCCCATTGCTATTGTCCCACCATCCATCATTGGTAATGACAAATAGTGCTTCTGCTCCTTGCTTCACATAGTCGGTCACGTAATCGCCATAAATGGATTCATAACAAATCAAAGGCGCTACAACACCTTGTTCTGACTTAAAGACAGCTCGCTTATCTTGAATCCCAAGGCTAAGTCCAGGCGCTCCACCTAGATCTAAAATCATGCTTTTGAAAAAGGAAATGTTCCCAATATAAGGCATACTTTCTGCGCCAGGCACGAGCTTTGATTTTTTATAATAAGGAATTTCTGTTGTCTTGCTATTTAACTGTATAGCAGCATTATGTGAATCTATGTATTGACACTGTGTTTGGTCGTCATTGCAGTAGGTGTAGGCATTATGAGGTCTTTTTTCGCCTTCTTTATAACGAATATAAGCACTTAATCCTGTTATTAAGTTAAGGTTTGGACGTTCTGCGGTAAAGGCTCGAAGGGCTTTGATGACAGCGGTTTTTTCCAATTTATTTGCCTCCATTCCTCTAAAAGAAGTTTCTGGAAACACAACATAGGCTGTTTTTTCCGTTACTGCTTTTTCTGTCAACTGCATAAACTGTGCAAATTGCTGCCTGTAAGGAATTTTAAATTTTTGATAATGTGGCTCATAATTAGGCTGCACACTCACCACTTCTACGGATTTGTTTGTCTCTACATTATACGTATAATACATGGACAAAGAAATAAATATAGGCAAGGCAAAAGCAATACTAGGTTTGATAAAAATAGAGACAATAGAATTAGCAGGATGCTCAGTAGACCAATAGTTAAACAAGCCGTTGGCAATCCAAATATTGAGCGCTAATATCCATAAAGAACCTCCAAAAACACCTGTAAATTCATACCACTGCACCAAAGAAGGCAAATGAGAAAAGCTGTTTCCCAAGGTCAACCAAGGCCAAGAAATATCCCAAGTCAAATGTCCTATCTCAAAAGTCATCCAATAAGTCAAAAAGCCTAGATTAGCAGCACGCTGCCCCATTCTTTTCTTTGTAATGTGATAGAAGACAAAAGGAATCGTCATAAAAACAGCATTCAAGGTATTCCCCAACATTCCTGCAACAAAAGAACTATTCTGAATCCACCAAGTGCTTAATAGATTCCAAATCAAAAAGGTATTAAAGGCAAATTTAAAAATCGTCCATTTAGAAGCTTTTTCACGCTCTTTCGCCACCACATCTTCGACCCAAAGTAAAGGCACAAAACCAATAAACATTAAGAAAAAGGTCGGCATAGGCATAAATCCGCCACCCAACAAAACGCCAGAAAGCACACTTGCTGCCAAGAGCTTATTTTTCTGAGGCAAGGTCGTTATAAACTGCCCAAAGAAAGACAAGACACTTGCCCAAACAAACAACCAAAACCAAAGGACACGCTGTCCCCAAAGGCTTTCTTGCTCGTATAAGCTTTTTAAATCATAGCCGATATAAGCAGCAATAAGCAGGCAAATTGTCCCGATAATTAACCTTATTTGCGTTTCTTTTTTCATCTTTATTATTTTCAATACTTACTTTGTAAGCGTTATCTCTTTTTTTCGTGGATTTTTGTGGTAACAATTGCTCCCATACCCAATAACACGCTTAAATCGTTCTCCTAGACAAAACAATATAAATAACCATTGGTGCGCCCAAAAAAGACGTCACAACATTAATAGGAAGCATTTGATCACTTCCTGGTAATTGGGCAATAAACTGGCAAAACAACAAGGTTATCATGCCCA
>CALDEP010000388.1 GCA_937942475.1 uncultured Aureispira sp. | reverse complement strand
CTTCAAAGTTTATTCTATTCATTCTTTGACAACTCTTCTCACGCAGTAAATCGTGTGGTAATAATTTAAACCGTTTTTTACTAGACAGTACGAGTCGTAAGTATTAAGTAGAAAGTCGTATGTTTTTTTTTATAATAAACGACTTACGACTTTCTACTTAAAACTTATATCCACCACGAAGTAGCAGCGAAGCTAAATTCATAGCTGTTAAAAGATAGCCTATGTTTTAAACTCCACACGATTTACTGCGTGAGAAGAGTTGCGAAAGAACCATTCTATTAAAAAATAAGCTTAGTTCTAATGGAAAAGAACGGGTGCGTTCTTTTGTCAAAGAATGAAAATAGTTAGACCCCAAAATTTACTTTTATTATTGTTATCAAAGAACGAAAAAAATGAATTTGATTATGAACAAAATAAACTCAAAAATTAGAATCACACTGGCAATTTGCTTCATACTCTGTGGGTTTAAATCTTATTCCCAAAATGTTAATTTAGGTAACTTGTTAAATCAAGCGCAATGGAATTCTTTGTTTCCCAAGCGAGCAGGGACTTTTGGTATTCATCCACAAGGCTACACGGCAGATTTTTATGCTTATAATAACCTAATGCAAGCAGCTATGGATATGTCGGACTATTTAGTTCAGATTAGAATAAAACCAGGTGTTTGGGGGCAATTGATTACTATTACAAAAAAAACGACACAGCTCACATACATTTATTCTGATGTTGATCCGTGGTGGTATTCAAATCCTACCCCTGAAAATATTATTAGCGTGGATTTTGAAGATTTTATAAACAGACCTTCTAATTTAGATAACAGAAGAGAGTTGGGAGCCTTTTTAGCCAATATTTCAAAAGAAACAACAGGAGGCTGGCAATTACCCGTTGGCGGCGGTTCACCAGGAGATTATGCTGGATGGGGCTTATATTATGTACATGAACTTGGATATAATAGTACAACAGGAGTAGGGGCTTATTCGCAAGCCCATGCAGATTACCCTCCAAATCCTTCTGTTGGTTATTATGGAAGAGGACCGATACAGTTGTCCTGGAATTATAATTATGGTCAGTTCAGTAAGTTTTTATTCAATGATGAGACGATTTTGCTTAATAACCCAGATTCTATTCAACAAGATGGCGTATTAGCCTTTAAATCTGCTATTTGGTTTTGGATGATGCCTCAATGCCCTAAACCATCTGCCCATCAAGTAATGCATGATTTATGGAGAGCCGAAATCGGGGATTACTCCTCAAATAAAATGTATACAAAAGGGTTTGCGCATACCAATAACATTATCAATGGAGGGCTTGAATGTAGAAGTAGTTCCTCTGCTGCCTTTACACAAAAAGTAGTTTTACGTTCGGAACTCTATAAGTATTATTTGGATATTATGGGATTAACGACTAGCCAAATAGCGGCAGAAGATGCCAATGGTTATTCTACCTTATGTTACGAATCTACTACTGATGCAATGGAAAACTATATAAATTGTTATTATGATGCAGCAACGCTATTAAGTAATGTGTTTGTACAGTTTGAAACAGAACCAACTTCTGACCAGTCTGTTTTGCTGTTTTGGGAAATTGAAGTAGAAAAAGACAATCAATTTTTTGATGTTCAACGTAGTTTTGATGGTGTGAATTGGGAGATATTGGGACAAGTAGTTAGCACGAATAGACCTGGCGTTTACAACTATAAGGACCAAAATCCTATGACTGGGCAGAATTATTATCGCCTAAAAATTACAGACATCCATAATGAAATAAGCTACAGTAAGATTAAAACCATCAATTTTTTGCAAGGCGTCGGTTATTGGGTTTATCCGAATCCTAACCAAGGCATCTTTAACCTTGATTTTAAAGGTCTAAGGGAACAGTATTATACGGTTGAAGTATTTGATGCTGTTGGTAGAAAGGTATATGAAGAAGTGTTAAATAGTAATAGAAATACCTTAAATCTTCAAGAACAAGCGGCAGGCATGTATACTTTAAAAATACAAATTGGCACTCAACATTATTATACAAAAGTAATTATTCGTCCATAAAAGGATAACAATTCACTAAGCATAAATAGTATGAAAAAGATGAAATATATTGATAAAATAAGAAAATAGAGGGATCAACTTGTTCTGAAGGCTTAATTTTTAATGTTGAATGCTTTATAATAGAATTAGCATTCAACATTAAAAATTAAAACAAAGGTTCAAGAAGCAAATTTCGGGTTCTCAATAGGAATAAAAAATTCTCATTACGTCTGTCTCTACGTTTGTGGAGAGAGCTGCGTAAGATCAGTTACGGAGCAGGATACTGATATTCCGCAGGATCATAAGCCACAATCTTGCGAATAATTTCATCGGCATCATCCGTCAAACTTAACAACTCTTGGTAACGCTGATTTTCGGTCACCGTTTGCATTAAATCCCAAACAGGACGAACCTTTGTCCAATGTTCCACCCCAAATAAAATCATAGGAGACACAAAGCGTTTCACTCTAGGATCTTTGTTGTAGGCAGCATAGTGATTTTGACAAGCATCTTGGAATATTTCCTGCGTCGTTCCTGCGCTTCCAGGCGCAAAGATAACCCCATGTTTTGCAATAGCTAATAAACCATCTTCACGAACAGAATTGGCAAAATATTTAGCGATGTGTGTGGCAAAAGGCGCTGGTGGTTCATGTCCATATAGCCAAGTAGGAATGCCTATACTTTTGCTTTTTACTTTCATCGAATCCGTAGAAAGCGGGTACTTTTCAATTACTTTCATTGCACGATGCAACCAATCCCAATCATCGTATTCTTTGCCAGGAATCGCTCCTTCAGGACGGACAGCCAATATTTGGATAGCAGCATTCATTTCGTCAAGGCTTCTAGCCGCAAAATAAGCACCGAGATGGGTCGCTTCCATAATTCCTGGACCGCCACCACTAACCAATAAAAAACCTTTTTGTGTTAATTCTCGAGCAATTCGAGCTACTTTTTCATAAAAAGGCGCAGATCGCTCTATGCCGTGTCCTCCCATAATAGCAACAACTTTTTCTCCAGCAATTACCTCCTCCAAGGCCTCGGTAATACTGTGGTCGTGCAATCGACGCATTAAACTTACATGAATAGATTCAGGCGCATCTTTGCCTTGGTCAACATATTGTTCATAGATTTTATAATCTAAGGTTTCATGATAACCGTTCTTTTTATTGGCGTCAAAACCTTCAAATAATTCCTCATAAGTGTATAAATGTGCCAAATGAGATTTGAAAAGCACTTCTTTGGAGGCAGGAATAACCGTTCCACCTGTTTGGACGATATGCCCTGCAGCAGTATCTGATAATTGGCAACCTAGAAATAAAGCATTTGGATACGATTTTTGAATCATTAAGGCTTCGAACTCTTTTAAATCAAGGCTTTGAATGGCTACTTTTGGTAGGATAGGAGAAGCGGAGTTGATCCAAGTTTGAAAATCTGCTTTGTTGTTAATTTCTTTCATATTCTAAGGTTGTTTTTCTTTTATGTGGGCTGTTTTGAACGCCTAGCAGCAGCGGCAACAATAAATTTTTTATTTAGAAGTTTACTATCCATCCAACTAATAATATCAAGATTTTTGATGATCATTCGTTCAAAAGGAAGTTGTTCTATGGCTTCAAATTTTTCTTTATAAACGCTTATTAAGCTAATAAATTCAGCTTTATTTCGCACACTGATTAGTTTCTTTAGGAATTGTAAAGTAACTTTTTCAAATTTATGAATTTTTTTCATGCGCTTGATAAAGTTATAAGTTGATCGTAATTTAGAATCCAAATATTGAAAACTTCCCATTTCTGCATGGTTGACCAAATGCAACAAGTGCGTCAGACACATCACATCTTCCCGTAAATTATCTTTTTGGTGTTCCAATGTTTTAGCCACCCAAGTTTCAGATGTTTCATAATTTTCCAAGCTAAAATAAGCATAAGCGATGCTGTAACACAATTCTATGTGTAATAAAATCAATCCAAAGCTAAGCAAATTCCCTTCTTCGACGACTTTTTTAGCTTCGGGTAAGAGCGTTTCAAGTTTATCAAAATAAGCATTTTGAGTATAAAATTGCAACTCCAAAGCAATGGCGTAATAATGGGTTAAACGGTGAACGGCTTCGGTTTTTGATTGGTAGGTTTGAGGAATGTTCTTTAAGTATTTTAAATTAGCAAAAAAGGTCTTTTCCTTATTTAATACAATACAGGAACCCAATAGATTGTAGTGGGCAGGAATGACGGTAGCCATCAAATAATCTTCAAATACTTTAGGATTGTTCTGTATGATTTCAACAAAGCCCTTACTAGATTCATAGCCTTTTAGAAAATCAGTATTGATTTCATGGATTTTAGTCCAAACATTATGATAACAAGCAACAACTTTAGCATTGCTTTGTTTGGGCAATTCTTTGAGCAAAGGATGTTCGCTAAATTGTTGTGTAACCGTCCTTGCCTGTTCCTCTCTAGAGTAACCTTCTTTAAATCCAATTTTAAAAACAGCATAGGCAAGATGCCGATATTCAGATAAGACACTGGCTGCTTTCAAGCCTTCGTTGCCAAAGATTTTGTTGGCTTCCATGTAGGCATCTGTCTGCTCATTGTGGGGCAACAAAAGAGCTAGGCGAAAATCCCAAAAGGCGAGTTCTTCATTATGATGAAACAGTTGCGCCTCTTCAATAATTCGTTTGGCTTTTTTGATTAATTTTTGACAAAGACCAATTAAGCGTTTGTTGTAAAGAATTTCTATTTCTAGTAATAATTCATGTACTTGAATGTTATTCGTCGATTCAGAATGATAGGCTCGAAGGCTTCTTAAAATCGATTTAATCAAATAGTTTTTGGCAACAGACAATTGCTTAATAAATTTTTGATCTTCAAACTTTTTCTTGATGCGCTCTTCATCATAAGTGGTTTGCAAATCAATGGCATCCAATAGTTTTAAATAAGCAGGGTTAGCACCATTTTTTGCACAGAACTTTTTTACATAGCCCTTTTCTGAGACAGAAAGTGATTTGATTAATTGAAATAAATATAACTTCTGGTTTTGCTCCATGGTACATTGACTTGGGAATTTAGGCTTTGTTCTTATAACCTATTTTTATTGATAATATTCAACAAAACGTCTTTGTAATTTTTTCCAATAGGAATAATTTTCTTCTCAATTTGAACAGTATTTCCTTCAATAATAGAAATATTTGCCAAATTAACAATAAAAGAGCGATGCACCCGCATGAAAATATCAGAAGGTAATTTGATTTCTAGACTTTTCATCGTCTGCAAGGTAACCACACGACCATTTGGCGTATGTAAAATAACATAATCTTTTAAACCTTCAATATAATTGATTTGATCAAAGCGAATTTTTATTAATTTCTTATCTGCCTTCACAAAAATGTAATTGGCTGCTTCTGTACTGGCAGGAATATTTGGCTCGTTTTCATGAATTTGCTGTTCATTGGCAACGGCTTTGTTCACCGCTTTTGCGAAGCGTTCTAAAGAAATAGGCTTTAGTAAATAATCGACGACATTCAGCTCATAGCCATCCATAGCGTATTCTGAATAAGCGGTCGTGAAAATTACTTGGGGCGGATTGTGTAATGTTTTAAGAAAATCAATGCCTGATATTTGGGGCATTTGAATGTCCAAAAACATCAAGTCTATGTTGTTTTTATTTAGAACATCAAAGGCTTCAACAGCATTGCTGCATTTGGCGATTAAATTCAAGGCAGGGAACTTACTTACATAAGTTTCCAATACTTCTTGTGCTAGCGGTTCATCGTCAACAATTATAACATTCATGTTTATGAGTTGCTTAGAATTCTTTGTTTTATAAGACAGATCAATGTGAGTATTTGCACTCAAAAACCAAAGAATTATATTGTTAAAAAATTAGTTAAGGTCAATTTTCAAATTAACCAAATAGATTTCATCTGTTTCGTGAAAATCCAAAATATATTTATCGGGGTAAATGAGTTCCAATCGACGTTTTACGTTGACCAAACCAATCCCGCCTTGAAAATAGCGTTCGTCTTTTTCTTGCGTTTTGCTATTTTGAATCGTAAAATCAATGTTATTATCCTCTATGTATAGCAAGCATTCTACAAAACCTTCGGTAATACTTTGACTCAAACCATGCTTGAAACTGTTCTCAAAAAAGGTAATAAATAGGAGTGGAGCAATGGTATAATTACTAGGCGAATCTCCAGCACAGTCAAATTCAATTCTAGCCTTGTCTCCATAACGAGTGCGCTCCAAGGCAAGGTAATTTTGTATGTAGTTAATCTCTTGTTCTAAAGGTACTTTTTTTTCATTACTTTTATAAAGCATATAACGCATCATTTCAGAAAGTCGAAGGACAATTTCAGGGGCTTTATCTGACTTTTTGAGCGTTAAGGCGTACAAACTATTTAGGGTATTAAATAGAAAGTGAGGATTGATTTGAGATTTAAGAAAGCTCAATTCTGATTGTAGGTTCTTATTTTCCAAATCCTTTTGTACGGATTGTTGCAAAAACCATTCTTTGGTGATTTTTAGAATGGTACTAAAGACTAAGGTGAAAAATAGAAAAATAAAATGCCCGTATTGTTTGGTTAGCAGCTCTACTTGAGCATCTATATTGTCTTTTCCGCCAATATTCCAATACAAACAAACCATCTCAATTGGCATCATCACTGCCGCTGTAAAAAACAGTAACAGCATATAGGAAAAGAAGCGCTTTTTTGAAAGGTAGTTTGGAATTAAATAAAGATAGTTGACATAAACCACCAGCATTAGAAAAAAAATATGGATTAATGTATTTCTTAATATGATAATAAAGCCCTCTTCTCCACTATCTAAAAACAAGAGTGTCAGCATGTAACAAAACCAAATAAGACCATGATAAACAAGTCGGTTGGAGATGAATTCATAGCTTTTTTTTATACTATTTTGTGCTGCAAGTAGGGACATAAATTAATTGAATATGTGGTTCACTTATTAGTTAATCAAGCACTAAAAATGAATAAATTTTAAGAATTATTACAATAATAAGAATTATTGACATAAATTTGTGGAAAATTAGACTAGACAGCCTAAGACCTAGACTAAATTTGTTTTAAAGATAAAGTTTTAAGATTGATTTTTGGACAAGTTTTTTTGAATGAAATTTTTTAACCAATTGGTTATTAATTGAATAAAAAGATAGTAAAAAGACAATGTCAATAAATAAGTACTTACTTATTGACAATATATTGATTAAGTATAAGACAAGTTGGTGGTGTTACAAAATAGGAACGACTAAATTGTTGAGAACCAAAAGCAATGGTTTCAAAACGTAACCTACATTTAACTAATTTAAAAAATTGAAAAGCTAGCATGGGAATTTCAAAGTACGTAGACGTAAAAAATAGAAAACTTAATAAAAGATATTCTGGAAGAAAAGCAGAAGCTGGACACCTTATAGAGGATTACTTAAATGGTGATATTGATATTAAAGGTGATTTCATGGATTTCATCAACAATATTAAGGATGTATGTGAATTTAGTTTCGTAGGTCATCACTTCAAATTTTTCGTTACTGAATTCTTACCAGAAGTCTTGAGTCATTCACAAAAAATGGATGAAGCAACGATTAAGAGTCATTATGATGATCAAAATGATATCTTCAGATGGTTCCTAGGACCAAGAATGGTTTATACTTCTGGATACTACAAGACAGGAGAGGAAACATTGGAAGAAGCTCAAGATAACAAATTGGATTTAATTGCTCAAAAAATGCAATTGAAAGAAGGTGATTCTTTGCTTGATATCGGATGTGGTTGGGGTACTTTAGTGGCACATATGGCTAAAAACTACAACATGGATACTACTGGTGTAACGATTACGCCAGAGCAAGGAGAATGGGGTACAAAATTGATCAAGGAGAATGGAATGGAAGACCAATCTAGAATCCTAACAATAGATTATAGAGATATTCCTCAAAGAAAATACGATAAAATTACTTGTTTGGAAATGGCTGAGCATGTAGGTATCAAATACTTCCAAAAATTCATGGAGCAAATTTATGATTTGCTAGAAGATGATGGAATTTTCTATTTGCAAATTGCAGCATTAAGAGAAAGAAAATCTTTATTACGTGGACCTGACCAAGAAACAATTGTTTGGGGATTGTTCATGAATGAATATATCTTCCCTGGTGCAGATGCAAGTATGCCTGTAAGTTGGGATCTTAGAAAAATCGAAAAAGCTGGATTTGAAATTCATACCGTAGAGAATGTTGGTATCCATTACAGCAAAACAATTGCTGCTTGGTACGACAACTGGATGTCTAACAAAGACAAAGTAATTGAGAAATACGGAAAGATGCAATTTAGAATGTATCAAGTATTCTTGGGTTGGTCTGTAAGAATAGCTGCTATTGGTGGTTCTTCTGCTTACCAAATCATTTGCCACAAAAACATCAACTCTGTAGAGAGAAAGAGATACATTGGTAAAATTGCTTTAGGCGAGAACAAGAAATTTGATAATACTACATCTGTTTCTTCAGAAGGTACTACTGAAAAAATCATGGAAGAGTATCAAACAAAGGCTAAGAAAATTATGGTGAAATAAGAATTCTTATTCACTAGGAAATATGAAGGAGCGACATTTGTTGCTCCTTTTTTTTGTTTAAGTAGGTGGGCAAAAGAAAGCGTACAATGAAAATGTTCTAGTTTTTTTGGCTATCAAGGCAGTAAAATAGGAAGATAGCGGGCTATCTGAGTTTTTTACTAACGAAGATAGACGACAAAAATAGTCATTTTTAGTGCG
>CALDEP010000387.1 GCA_937942475.1 uncultured Aureispira sp. | reverse complement strand
GTCCGCCGCAAGTGCTAAAGCTTGATCATTTCCCGTTCCACCAACAGACTTAGCCCAAATAAAATTACCTTCTAAATCCATTTTTTGGATATAAATATCATAATTCCCCATAGTGGTCACATAGAAGGTATCCTGAGTAGGATCAAGATCAGATGTTGCTCCAAACGTTCCTGTAGTATATAAAAAACCATTACCGTCAAGGGCCATCGCCGATCCATCAGTAGCAGAACTTCCTGCCCATCCAAACTCCACTTGTGCATAGCTGTGTTCGTTTGAGAACACGAGTAGGATTATAATATAGTAGAAGACGAAACAATATGGATTAGAATTCATGTCAATCAGAGTTTTGGGTTAGATCTATAATTAGATTACAATATAATTTAATTTACTCATAATAATTTGTTCTGAATTTGAAGAAACAAAATATTTAACTTAATGACTGAAGTTACGCAAGAGATGGGTTTTCCATCTTTAATAGATTAAGTTCATTGAAAGCTGCTTTATTAGCAGCAAGGTAAATTTTAGACTTTATTGCAAAATGGTTTAACTCTTGAATGAACTTGAGTTTCTCCAATTTTACATAAGCAAAAATAGAAGCAAACAAATGATTGCTTTGCGTTTTTATGGTTCTAGTTGGCGACTTAGCTATTGCAGCATTTTGCTTTAAGCTTTTGTGATATTCTTCTACACTCCATCGTTTTTTATAGATTGTAGTGAAATCGTCATCCGACAAGTTAAAATCATTCGAAACCAAAAATCGTACACCTGTAGATTGATCCTTGTTTATAAAAATCTGCTTGATTAATAGTACTGGAATTTCCAGATCCTTTAACCAAACTTTTACGGGAGTATTATCTGGTATATCTAATGCATCAATCCTTGTCCATTGACCAGCATTTCTATCTTTTTCGCTTAAAACAGCTTTTCGATTGCTTTTCATATCAAAGATGAAAAACTTCTTTTTTCTATGAACAAAAAGCATATTCTCCGAAGAACCAAACCAACTATCTGCTAATACATACTTGAATTTTAATTGATTGTGTATGTTTTGCTGAACCATTGTTCTTAATAGTTCATTTTTAGTCACTAGGCTTTTGCGCTTTTCTTTCTTTGTCTTTATATCACAAAAATGTTGTGTTTTTAGGATAAGCTCAAAACTTACTGGTGCTCGCAATGCAAGTTCTTGGTCTGGATTATGACTATGATAAAAAGCTGTTAATAAGTTAATACCTTTTACGTTTTGTCCTGTGCTATGATCATAATGCCAACAAATTAAAGAACTCTCTGCTGTGTATCTTTTTTCAATAATACTATCATCAAATATTAAACAAGCATCTTCTGTTTCATGTGTTCGAATTAGCTTTTTTGTAGACTTCCATAAGTCTCGTGAACCAAATTCGTTTTCACTTAATAGCCTTGTTATTTCGTCATGTGAAATAGCTCCATCTACTAAGTTTGATAAACCTGTTGCCGTTGCTTGATGAACAGTTGTTAATAAGTAATCCGTGTATAAGTCTAATTTATCTTGCATTCTATAAAGTTAAACTTTCTAACTTAATTTCATTAATCTATGCGTAACTTGAGTTATTAATATGAACTAGCTGTGCAGAACATAATAAATGGGGGTTAAAAATTGGAAGCTTTGGGCAATAGATATTAAGAATCATACAGCAATGCATTCATAAGTTTTGAAGTATGACTATTTATAAATAGCTTTGACACTCTAATAAATTGTGATTTTTTTTATTATAAAATTTCCCCTCTCTAATGATTTTATTATAAACGTTCAATCGTGAAAAATCAAAACCAATCTTTCCCATCGCTATTCTATTTTATTATACCATTTACGATAGTACTCCTTTATAAGTACGCTGCGGTAAGCAACAATAGTCAAAAAACAGTCCTAGATGCCACCACTACGCCAGCAAAAAAAGAACAAGAACTTCCCAAAACGGTAGATTATATTTTTCATGTCAAACCCATTCTTTCAGATCGTTGTTATCCCTGTCATGGTCCTGATGAAGGCACAAGAGAAGGAAATTTCCGCTTAGATACTAAAGAAGGTGCCTTTGCTGCGATTGGCAAAGATTTGGATAGATTTGCTATCCTGCCTAGCGATATTACCAAAAGTAGTTTAGTAGAACGCATCAATACCAAAGATCCTAGCAAGTTAATGCCCCCTGAGAATTCGAATCTCACTTTAAGTACTTATGAGAAAAAAATATTGACTCGTTGGATCGAACAAGGAGCGGTATGGAAAGACCATTGGGCTTTTGTTCTTCCTGAAAAGAAAGCGGTGCCTACTATTGAAAATAACAGCCTTGCAGCCAATGAGATTGATTACTTTATCATTGATCGATTAAAACAAAAAGGGCTAGCTCCTGCCCCCAAAGCAAGTAAAGAGAAGCTGCTAAGGCGGGTGTATTTTGACCTAATTGGATTGCCACCTACTTTAGAAGAAATAGATGCTTTTGTCAACAATTCAAGCCCCAATGCTTATGAAATGGTCGTTGACAGCTTATTAAATTCCACTAGATATGGAGAACACATGACCGCTAGTTGGTTAGATATTGCTCGTTATTCCGATACACATGGTTATCAAGATGACTTAGAACGCACGATGTGGCCTTGGCGAGATTGGGTGATTAGTGCCTTTAATAGAAATATTCCTTACGATCAGTTTATCACTTGGCAATTAGCGGGAGATTTATTGCCCAATGCAACGCTTGAACAAGTACTAGCAACTGGTTTTAATAGAAACCATAAAATCACCCAAGAAAGTGGTGTGATTGAGGAAGAATATAGAGTAGAATATGTCTTGGATAGAACCAATACGGTCTCCAAATCGCTCTTGGGTCTAACCATGGAATGTGCGCAGTGCCATGATCATAAATACGATCCCATTTCTCAAAAAGAGTATTTTAGCTTTTACAGTTTCTTTAATAAAGTCAAGGAAAAAGGTAGAATAGAATATGGTGAAATTCCTGAGCCGAATATTAAGATTACTAAAAAAGAAATAGAGGGTGTTTTGTCTTTTATTAATATGCCTGATTCTATTGCAGAGGTACAATTGATGGTTATGAGAGACGATACCGCTTCTCGGAAAACCTATGTACTAAAAAGAGGGGTTTACGACGCTCCTGGCGATGAAGTAAGGCTTGGAACGCCTGCTTCTATATTGCCGTTTACAGCAGCCTATGACCAAAATAGATTGGGCTTGTCTAGATGGCTTTTTGATGAGAAAAACACCTTGACAGCAAGAGTTGCGATCAATCGATTGTGGCAGCAAATTTTTGGAACAGGAATCGTTGCTTCTAGTTCTGATTTTGGCAATCAAGGAGCACTCCCCTCTCATCCAGCATTACTGGATTGGTTGGCCATTACTTTTAGAGAAAAAGGTTGGGATACAAAAGAAATGATCAAATTGATGGTCTTATCCAATACGTATCAACAAACCTCTAAAACTACTCCAGAGTTATTGGAAATAGATCCTAATAATAAGTGGTTAGCCAGAAGTTCTCGCAGTAAATTAACAGCTGAAATGATTCGGGATAATGCCCTTGCTGTAAGTGGTTTATTGGTCGAAGAAATTGGCGGACCTAGTGTCAAACCTTATCAACCAGCAGGACTTTGGGCGGAAACAACTTCAGGGCAAGGATTAACAGAATACATCATGGGTTCTGGTGATGATTTGTATCGAAGAAGTTTGTATACGTTTTGGAAACGCACGGTGCCGCCACCAGCTATGATGACTTTTGATGCCTCTTCTAGAAATTTTTGTATGGTAGAACGACAAAAAACAAGTACGCCACTTCAAGCATTGGTCCTCTTAAATGATCCGCAATTAATGGAGGCTTCTAGAGCACTTGCCATTCAAGTAATTAGTAATAAAGCCCTTAGCGATGAAGATCGGATTACGATCATCTTTAGAAAAATTACGTCCCGAAAACCCAATGCCGTCGAAGTAGACCAGCTATCCTCCTTTTTAAAGGAAATGGAAGCTAGTTATGATCCTAAGAAAAATAAATTTGATACCGATTGGTTGGCAAAAACAACCTTATCAAAAGAAAAACTATATGCATTTAGTTCACTGGCAAGTTTGGTTTTTAATCTAGACGAAGCCATTGTAAAAGGATAATTGTATGGAAGAAGTAGAAAAGCATCTTAATAATAATAATAGAAGACATTTTCTCAAAAAATTAGGACTGGGAATTGGTGGCTTAGCCTTAGGTTCTATACTAGATCCGTTTTCCAAAGCCGTAGAGACCTCAGAATCGCCCTTGGCGGGAATGAACTTACCACATTTTGCCCCAAAAGCAAAACGGGTTATCTACCTCTTTCAAAGTGGCGGTCCTTCTCAATTGGAACTGTTTGACTACAAGCCTTTATTAAATGAAATGCGGGGTCAAAATTTACCCAGGTCGATCTGGAATGGTCAACGATTGACTGGAATGACTTCTGGACAGGATAAATTTCCCTTAGTAGGAAGTCCATTTAAATTCGACCAATATGGGCAATCCAAAGCTTGGGTAAGTGAATTAATGCCTTATACGGCAAAGATTGTCGATGAATTATGCTTTATTCGATCCATGCATACGGATGCCATCAATCACGACCCTGCCATTACTTTTTTTCAAACAGGTTCACAACAAGCGGGGCGACCTTCTATTGGTTCTTGGATGAGTTATGGTTTGGGCAGTTTGAATGATAACTTACCAACGTTTACTGTTTTATTATCTAGAGGAAAAGGTAAAGTATTGACACAACCTTTGTATTCTAGACTTTGGGGCAATGGTTTTCTAAGTTCCTTACATCAGGGCGTGCAGTTTCGCCCAGGAAAAGACCCTGTTTTATACTTAAAAGACCCAGAAGGCATGACTCGTGCCGAAAGAAGAAAAATGTTGGATCATTTGGGTGCATTAAATGCCAAACAAGAAGAGGAATTTGGCGATCCAGAGATCAATAGTAGAATTGCACAATATGAAATGGCTTATAGAATGCAAACTTCTATTCCAGAAACCATGAACATCGAAAAAGAACCAGATCACATTATAAAAATGTATGGTTCGGATGCGATCGTCCCTGGAACCTACGCAGCCAATTGCTTGCTGGCTAGGCGCTTGATTGAAAAAGATGTGCGATTTGTTCAGTTGTATCACATGGGCTGGGATCAGCACAAAAACTTACCTGCTCAAATAGAAAGACAAGCAAAAGACATTGATCAAGCAACTGCTGCTTTGATTATGGACTTGAAACAACGGGGCTTATTAGAAGATACCTTAGTTGTGTGGGGGGGCGAATTTGGGCGGACCAATTATAGCCAAGGCAAACTAACCAGAACCAATTATGGTCGAGATCATCATCCAAAATGTTTTACCATGTTCATGGCTGGTGGTGGTGTCAAGCCTGGTTTCAATTATGGTGAAACCGATGAATTTGGTTATAACATTGTCAAAGATCCTGTGCATGTACACGATTTGCAAGCAACAATGATGCATCTAATGGGTATTGATCATACCAAATTTACCTACAAGCACCAAGGGCGACGTTTTCGATTGACGGATGTTTCGGGGAATGTTGTTCACAACATATTGAGTTAATCATTTATGAGTTGTAGATCATTTAAAAAAAATTGCCAGCTTGGTTATTTATGTATGAATGGATTTTTAATTAATGAAGAACGAGAACGGAATATATAAGGCCTTATTTATAGCCATTTTTGCTGTATTTGGTTTAATTGCCTTATACACGATAAAATCAACAGAAATCCCACGACTGATTCTCTTTCTTGGTCGGTTTCATCCCGTATTACTACATTTGCCCATTGGTGTTTTAGTGGTCACTTTTTTTATTGACATGCTAGGTAGAATTCAAAAAGAATACCCTGTCTCAACGATTAAAAACTTATTGGGCTTTACAGCACTGTCTGCTATAGCAACTTGTTTTCTAGGATATTTCCTTTCTTTAGAAGGTGGTTATGAACAAGAAACACTAGAGCTTCACTTTTACACGGGCATTCTTACTGCTGCATTAGCTACGGTTCTCTTTGTCCTCAGTTTAAAACCTGCTTTTAATACAAATAAACTCTTTTTACCACTATTTTTTGTGGCATTGATCAGCTTAGGTATAGCAGGGCATTTAGGTAGTGTCTTGACACATGGAGCTGCTTTTTTAACAGAATATGCTACCGCTCCTGAAAAGGAAAAAACGATAGAAGTTGTTGATAGTTTAAGGCTTTACAAGGATGTTGTTGGTAAAATATTAGATCAAAAATGTGTGCCATGCCACAATGCAACTAAGAAAAAAGGAGCATTATCTTTATTAACAAAAACAGACCTCTTGAAAGGAGGTGTTCACGGTCCTAGTATTGTTGGTGGAGATCTAGGAGCCAGTCTATTGCATACTCGTTTATTACTCCCCATTTCTAATGAAGAACACATGCCTCCAGAGGGCAAAGAACAATTGACAAAGGATGAAATATGGTTGTTAGAACATTGGATTAAGACAGGAGCGGACTTTGAAAGTAAGGTGACGAATGTTGCTGGGAACAATGCTTTAAAGAAAAGATTAGAAGCTTATCTTGTTTTTAATAAAATTGAAATCCCCAAAGCGGCAAAGAGCGACATAGAAAAGGTCAAGAATGTAGGCTTTAGAGTCTTTGAAATTGTTCCCAACCAAGCGGAACTAAACGTTAAGTATGTTGGCAAAATTCCTACCAAAAAAATCTTAGACACGCTTTCTGTACTAAAGGATCAAATCACTGAATTGGATTTTAGCACCGCTGAAGTAAGCGATGAAATGACGCCTATAATCGGTCAACTTACCAACTTAAAAACACTGCGCTTAAACAGCCCTAAAATAACGGACAAGACACTTAAACAGCTCAAAGGTTTGACTAATTTAGAGGTGCTTAATCTTTATAATACAGGTATTTCTAATCAAGGATTAAGCGATTTATTGAGTAATATTCAGCCTAATAAAATTTATACTTGGGGGACAGAAATAAGCAAAGATACGGCAAAAAAGTTAGCCGCTAATTATGATATATCTATTCAGAATGAATTAATTGAAGGCTTTGTAAAAGAGAGTCAATTGGAAATTCCTACCATTTTCCCTCAAAAATCCTTGTTTAAGGATACGCTTTATTTAGAAATCACAAGTAAGTTAAAAGACGTTGATTTGCGATATACCTTAAATGGAACGGATCCTGATAGTTCTTCCGCTATTGTCAAGGGTAAAATCATGTTGGATTCTTCTAAAACCTTAAAAGTAAAAGCCTTCAAAACTAACTGGCGTTCTAGTGAAGTGGTGACCCGTCAATATGCTAAAATAACCCATGAGGTTACTTCTTTTGCAATGAAAAAAGCACCTGACGAACGGTATCCAAACCCAGAGAAGTTATTTGATCTAAAAGAAGGCAGCTTGATTTTTGATGACGGTCATTGGCTTGGTTATTTGGGAGATGACCTAGAAACAACGATTGATTTAGGCAGTGTTCAAACCGTTCATAATCTTACGTTTCGTGCCTTGGAAGATGTTCGAAATTCGATTCTTTATCCAAAAGCCTTTATTGTCTATACTTCTAATAGAAAGAATGGGGCATTTAAGAAATTAGCGGAAGCCAGTGTCAGCCGCAAAGGTGAAGATGGAGAACCTGAAAGCAAAAAAATTAATTTAGCCATCCCTAATACCAGCGCTCGATATTTTAAAGTTGTCCTTAAAAATCACGGATTTTTACCCAGATGGCATGCTAGTGCGGGTAATAAATCTTGGCTTTTTGTAGATGAAATTTACTTTTGGTAAGGTTCTAAGAAAACAGAAAGAGGATTTGAACAAGCCCAAATCCTCTTCTTTATTCTTAAAGTAATTGTTATAACAACTCCCCTTCTTTTAATAAACTACTGAAAATTTCAATAAAACCAGTTCTATACTTTAATGCAAGACTTGAAAAGCTTGATTCACAAGCTTTCCGTCAATTAACAAAGAAACAAAATAAGTCCCATTCTCTAAGTGACTTGTTTTTATGAGCGTCTGCCGCTGCTGAATCGTTCGTTTTTGCAAGACAAGTTGCCCCAAGGTATTATAAATAAAGATGCCTTCTATCAATTTGTTACTTTCAAATACCAAGGTTTGATCACTTGGATTAGGATACAAACGTACTTTGGGTAGCACCTTGCCAACTTGTTCTGTACCAACAACAACACTACTATTGGTAATATTCATGGCAAAACAACTATCACAAATGGTATGAAAAGCGGTATTGGTTTTAATTGGTGCATTGGCATCAAAATAAATGGAGGCACTATTTTCCAAACGAGTAAAATTCGGCAAATCTGCCAATTGCTCTATGTGGTATTGTACAAAACCATGCGAAGCCGCTTCGTTGATATTACTATCTGGCAACATAATTTGATCAAAGGTGATTTCTAAAACGTGTAAGCCTGTTGGGGTATAAGGCAAGATCCGCCAAGTATATGGATCGCTACTGCCCCTCATCTCCAAACTACCAATGTTCAAGTGCGCAGATAGGGTATCTAAAATAACGACGACTTCTGCGGTATCTGTTCCTGTGTTTTGAAAATGTACGGTATAATCAATCGGATGATTTGGAAAAATGTAATGGTGCAGACTGTCGTAACCTTCTGGATTCGCTACTTTGATGTTGGGATCGTAAGGTAGACCTGATGAATTATAATAAGTAGAAATCGAAGACCTCCGATAATTAGGCGCAAATAAAGGGTTTCTATAACCGAAGCTTGCACGACAACTCACAGGGATAGAAGCGATATAATCAGATGAATAAGGATACAAAACAATTTGATTAAACGAGAATAGCCCTCCTGGATTGTCAGGGTATTTAATGGTTATTGTTTGACCGTAACTCAATTGTATCGTTCCAGTATCAACTACAATATTATTTTCCAAAATCCAATAAGGTATGGCGGTTACAGAATTATTAGAATAATTAGTTATCGTAAAACGAGCCGTATCCAATAAACAAGTTTGCTGCAAATCAATATAATTACTCAAAGAATCACATAAGGTGTCTGGATAAATATGTGCTTGAGCAAAGAAATACTGTCTTAGTGATATTGGGAAATTAGGTTGCATCCGAATATTAAACTGACCGGAGGCACCATAAGCAATTGTATCCAAAGCAAATAGATAAGTATGCCCTGTTTGACTAAGAACAGGTAAACTGCTATTAGCGAGTGTCATTATGCTATCTATTGTTACCTCTACAAAAGCATTGATCGCATCTACCGTTCCTGTATTAACATAAGAAACCGTCATATTCTGCCACTGAAAAAACCAACTTCTATTCGTCGGTTGTATGGTCACTTCTAATTGTGGACAATCTTGAATTGGCTCCATTACAAAATCCACTTCT
>CALDEP010000386.1 GCA_937942475.1 uncultured Aureispira sp. | reverse complement strand
CTTTTTTGTACCAGTTCTTGGTTCTAAATAATTCTTCTAACTCTTGAGTAGAAAGTGGTTTGGATGCTTCTTCGGACTTAGATGTTTGGGTTGTATCTAAATTGCTGTCTTTTGCAATTTTGAGAGCTGCTTTTTCTGTTTCAAGCGTAGGATTTGGCGTCTCTTTTTTTCTGGAAATAGCGTTTACTATTTCTGTGATAACTAGATACAAAATATAGAAGGCAATAAGCCTAGTAGCCATATCGCCCCAGCCATAAAAGAACAAATACCCATAGCTCAAATCCTCCACGTAAGGGAGGAAAATAAAATAACTACCTATAGCTATTAGAACAAAGCCGACTAGGTTTCCAAAGCTAGGTAATAAGCCTTTTTTACTCGCCCAGTAGAGCACAGCAAGCCCCACAACAATAGCCAATCCAATCAACTCATTGGTATAATCCCCATCGCCAGGTTCTACATTTTCGAGTGCTTGTAGAGCAATATAAATAATCAAACTGACAAATTCTCCCAAAATAAGGACAATACCGACTGCGCCCAAGCCCCAGTGTCGTCTTAATAAAGCAGGGATGCCCCAAACTAGCAAGCCTAAAAAGATAGTACCAACTAGACTAGCAGGTGCATAAGGGAATATGATGGTTTTACAAAGAATAAAGAATAAAATTAGGACAACAGAAACCCCATCTTGCCATTTCAAGTCCAATGATTTTCTATTTTGATTTCCTGTAGAAAAGAAACTGAAAATAGAACCCATACCACGTCCCATTTCAAAGAGAATGCGAGGGAGGCGACCGAAAAATTCAATAAAAAAGAGGACGTACCAGCGTTCGCTGAACGGAGTTTCAGAAGCTATGGTAGCAGTAGAACTAGTAAGTTCTGTTTGTATGATTTCTGGTTCTGGAGGATTGACGGTTTCCTCTGTTTCTTTTGTTTCTTTGTCAGAAATAGGTTCAGGTTCTACTTCAATTAAGTCTGGTTCTTCTTCTTCTGGCAATTCAGGTTCTATAGAAACAGATTCTTCTATGATTTCGGGAACAATTTCTTTGAGGGGAAGGGGAGCAGGTTTTTCGATTGTTGCCGCTTCTACGGAAAGCTCTGAAAAATCAAAATCTATGTTTGAATTAGAGTTACTAAGTGTTGCTAATGGTTGTAATTCTGCATTGTATTCTAACCAGTATTGTTTTTGCCAACGAGTGGTTAACCATTTATAAATCCCCCAAGCTAAAGCCGTAAATAGGAGCAGCCACCAAAGTAATGAAAGTAAGCCTGGACCTGTAGTTTCTGCTTTTTCAATCGTTTGAGGGGCTGGTGGTGGAACGCTTAATGTAATAATTGTAGTATCCGTTGCTTCAAGGGTTTGTATGACAACGATCGTATCAATAAGCGTAGGATCATCTATTTTGGGTAAAAAGCTCAACTGTGTATCTTGAATACTAACAGTAGTTAGCACAAGGCTGTCTCGACTCAATAAGGAATCTGCGCCAACCAGTTGTGTCGTATCGCTTCTTTCTGACAAGGCATCCGCTCTATCCCAGACCGAAGGTCGCAAGGGAATCATTAGTAATACCACAAAAAAGAGGAGTAGCACTATAAAAATAAACGGTTTGTTAGAATTTTGGCGATATAAGCTCATCGATATGAATTAAGGTGTTCGGTCGTTTCTAGTAAAAGAATCCACCTCGAAAAGAGCGTCACCTTTTACTTATTTAGGTCTAGTGTTGAGTTTTTGTACAGCAACCAATTGGTCGTACATGCCACCAAAGGTTTTGTAATAAACTAAAAATAGGTAATCATTCTCAGATTCAAAACTACTGCCTTCAATTTCTTGAATATTAAGTTCGTCAGTACTATTATCAAAAATACCATAATAATAATCGTAAAAGCCATTTTTGAAGGTATTACTTAATTGATAACAAAGGCAGTCACTATTATAGTTCATTTTGTAAGCAGGTTTGGGGCGGAAATTATTAAATTCTCCCAAGACATAAACTTCTCCTTCATAATGGCTAAGTGCTTTGAGCGAAAAGTTGACGGTAGCATATTCCCCTTCCAAGGTTCCTTCTCGATCATCATTCGATTCTATAAAAAACTTACCATTTAAGTCGTGCGTAAAGACATGAGAGGTGTATAAGCGACTGCGATCTTCAAAAAGCCACAATTCAAAACCATCGTTGTATTCTTGGATACGTTCTACCTGAATGGTACGATATCTAAAAGAGCGTAAATCTAAAGGACGAAACTCTTTATAACCTGGGAAAAGTACTTTTCCATGCATGTCATAACCTATTTCTTCGTTCTTGATATAGGTTGGCTCTAAGTCTGTAATGGCATTGTCCCATCGTCCGTTTTGTAAGATGACCGCTTTGATTTGCTCCCCTGGATTTCCAATTCGAACGCCTGAATGTTCAATGGAAAAGTAAAATTCTTGATGAGAACTAGAATAAGGTGGTGTTGCCGAGCGTCGCATATTCGGAACAACTTTCATTTGCGTATCTACAATCATAAAACGACGGGTAATAATTAAATCTTTTTCGTCGTCGTCTCGATATACTTTTAATAGGTAATTTCCTGATTTAGTCCATTTTACGTCCTCGTTTGGTAATTGAACTTCGTAATGGGTATAGGGGACTTTTGTGTTAAATGAATTCTGTGATTCATAGAAACGGTTTTCTTGATACCCCTCTATATAGTCCAAGGCCTCTAGATTTTCGGATGGATTCCAATTGGCATCACAATGGATGATTTTATAAGAAAAATCCTTGGTATAGGCTTCCATATCGTCAAAAGAGAAAATAAAATAACCTGGATTTTGAAGGCTCAAAATAGGATAATCAGTCTCGGAATCAAATTGATGAAAACGGACGCTCTTAATGTATTCTTTATAAATGTAGTCGTAATTTCTAAACTCAGGATATTCTTTGTCTTGACCAACTAGATAGCTTTGAAAAATAAAGCAACAACTAAGAATTAATAAAGCATTTTTTAAGCGCATAATAGACATTTACTTTTAATAAAAAGAAGGATAAAGAACTCGTTATAATTGGCTAGAGTAGCGTTTTAGAATTATAGTTAACGTTCTTTGATAACTTGTAGAATCAGCGAAGCTAAATCGTGCGGTAATAGTTTAAACCACTTTTTTATTAGACGGTATGAGTCGTAAGTTTTAAGTAGGAAGTCGTCTGTTTCTGTTGACAATAAACGACTTACGACTTTCTACTTAAAACTCATAGCCTAATTCATAGCTGTTAAGCGCTCCCCAGCTCTCTCAACAAACGTAGAGACAGACGTGGTGGAAAGACAGCCTATGTTTTAACTCCACACGATTTGCAAAAGAATTTATAGTTAATAACGAGAAGAACCAATATTATAGCTTTAATAAAGCGTTAAAGTTCTATCGTTTGATGCTTGGCTCAATGCTTGAATCGTCAAAAATATTGGCGTAACAATAGGAATAAATACAAAAGTACTCTTTTCTATCTATTGAATATTGTATTTTCGTGCCAAAATAAGTGTTTGCTAAAGGTTATTTTTAAGAAAAAGAAATTGTTGCATAAACAAAATGCCATTATTTTGCTTTTACACTAAATTCAAAGTGTTATGGTTCGTTATTTTGAGAAACAAAGAAAAGGTGTCTTGCAGGAGTTAGATAGCTTAACGGAAGGCTGTTGGGTAAATATCTCACCGCCATTTAATGCTGTTGAAATTGATCAATTAGCAGAGCAACTTGATGTGCCGATAGATTTTTTGACAGATCCTTTGGATATTGACGAACGGACTCGTTTTGAAATAGAAGATGATGTTAAATTTATCGTTGTCAATACGCCTGCACTCAACGAAAAGGGGCGAGATGATTTGACCTTATATATCACGATTCCTATTGGAATTATTATGACAGGAAAACATATCATTACCATTTCTTCTTATGAAACGGCTGTCATGCAGAAGTTTATGGAGGGGAAAGTGCGTAGTTTTGACCCACAAGATTTTTCGCTTTTTGTCTTGCAGATTTTAGAACAGAATGTATACACTTATCTTCGTTGTTTAAAAGACATCAATGTTCGACGGAATATTATCGAGAAAGAAGTCTACGAGTCGAGCCAAAATAAAGATTTAAAACGCTTGTTGAGTCTAGAAAAAAGTTTGGTTTATTTTGTAACGGCTTTGAGTTCAAATGCTTTGCTCAAACAGAAGTTACAACGCATGGATTTGCTAAGCATTCAGAAAGATGAAGAGAAAGCAGATTTGTTGGAAGACATTATGATTGACAATAGCCAAGCTCAAGAAATGGCACATATTTATACCAATATCTTGAGCAATACGATGGGGGCTTTGGCTTCTATGATTTCTAATAATTTGAATGAAGTCATGCAGCGCTTGACTTTAATTACGATTATTTTGATGGTACCAACTTTGGTCGCTAGTTTTTATGGAATGAATGTAGATGACCTTCCTTTGCAAAAGAGTCCTTATGCCTTTTGGTTCTTATTGGGCGGTTCTATGCTATTTTCCTTCTCTTTAGTCATCTTTTTCAGAAGCAAGCGAATGATTTAATGCTTAATCGCTAAGTTGCAATTTTTGACTAAAAATGGTTTGGTCCTTTGTTATTACTTGTAAGAAATATAAACCTCTAGGGTACTTTTGGGTATCTATAGTAGTGTTATGATAACAATTGTTTTGTTGTTTAATCACCTGCCCTAAATGATTCAAAATAAGATAGTCAAAGTGTTGATTTTTGAGTAGAATCGTACAGTGATTTTGACTTGGATTTGGAAAAACAAGCAGCTCAGAAGCAGTGGCATTTAGTTCTTTAGTGTTATTAATAACACAATTCAACTCATTCAAATGTTGCCAAATCGTATCGTTGAA
>CALDEP010000385.1 GCA_937942475.1 uncultured Aureispira sp. | reverse complement strand
ATTATCAAAAGAAAACATACGACTTTCTACTTAAAACTTATATCCTAATTCATAGCCTTAAAAGGATTCTAAACCTTAAACGCTCACAAAACTTACGATTGAGCCTTTATTATCAACAGCAAGCTAAGCTTTCACTACCTTTTTCTTATAATCCAAAATATTCAATCGTTCTGTACAGCCTTGAAAATCCTCTTCTACATTTGAGGCTATAATGGTCAATCTATCAGGTCCATAAGCGTATTCTTGTAACAAGTCACCATACCAAGCCACCGCCTTTTGATCTAACGTAATGGTGGGTTCATCCAACAACAACAAGGAAGTATCTGAGCAGATTGCCAAGGCCAATTTTAGCCGTTGTTGCATCCCAGAAGAGAAATATTTAACGGCTTTTTTCTTGGCAGATTTTGGGTAATCCAGACGCTCTAGGAGTTCTTCTTGAGAACATTTCATAGGCTTAAATTTCCAATGAAAATCAATTACTTCTTGAAGGGTAAATTCCTCAATCATTTCAATATAAGGACCTGCAAAGCTCAATTCTTGATAAGCCTTGTCAATTGAAATAGCCTTATTATTTTTTGAATAAATTAGTTTTCCTTTAGAAGGAGATAAATGTCCAGATAAAACTTGCATAAAGGTTGATTTTCCAGAACCATTGTTTCCTAGAATAGCATAACCTGTCCCCATCTGAAAATTATAAGTCAAGTCCCTAAAAATCCATTCAAAACGATAGCGTTTCCCTATATTCCTTAATTCTAAATTCATTTTTTATGCTTAGGTATTACAACAAAAGCAGCCAAACTGTTTTCAAACAATTTAGCTGCTTCCTTTTTATGTTAGACGAGATAGCCCCTTAGGCAAGTTCTTACGATTCAATTCCTGTTGTTAAGCTTCAGGAACCTCATTTTTTGCACGCTTACTACTTAGACCTTTAATCACTCCATTTTTAGAAGCTCTCGTAAAGTCTATAATACGTTGACGCTCTTGACCATCTTCGATATTCTCTTCGATAAATTGGATTCCTTTAGAGATATTACGATGCTCTACAAACAACTGGTGATAGATATCTTGAATTGTTCTAATAGAGTTGGAAGAAAATCCTTGACGACGCAAACCTACGGTATTGACTCCAATATAAGAAGCAGGATAACGAGAAATGCGTACATAAGGCGGAACATCTTTGTTTAGCAAGGTTCCCCCACCAATCAATGCATGCGCTCCAATTTGAACAAATTGATGTACAGCCGTCATTCCTCCTAAGATAACATGTTCTTCTATTTCAACATGTCCAGCTAAGGTAGCATTATTGGCTAAAATACAATGTTCTCCAATGACACAATCATGCGCCACGTGCACATAAGCCATCAACAAACAGTTCTTACCAATGACGGTTTTATAATTTGCTCTAGTGCCTCTATTTAGAGTACAATACTCTCTAATGATAACATTATCACCAATCTCTAGTGTTGTATCTTCCCCATTATATTTTAAATCCTGAGGGATTGCTCCGATAATTGCTCCTGGAAAAATTTGACAATTTTTCCCAATTCGTGTACCAGACATAATGCAAACATTTGCACCAATTGTAGTATTATCACCAATAACTACATCTGCCTCAATACTTACCCAAGGACCAATTTTAACATTTTTACCAATACGTGCATTAGGATGAACAGCTGCGTGCTGATAAGGATGCATAACATTTTCTTCCATTCGTTTTATCGTCTAATAATTTGCGCTAATAGTTCTGCTTCGCATACTAATTTGTTACCGACATACGCCTTACCTGTCATTTCGCACAAACCTCTTCGAATGGGGCTAATCAGCTCCATTTTAAAGAGAATTGTATCTCCAGGCAATACAGGATGTCTAAAAAGTGCATTTTTGATGCGCAAAAAGAAAGTATCCCATTCATGAGGATTCTCTACATTTTCCATAACCAAAATACCCCCCGTTTGAGCCATAGCTTCTATCTGTAACACGCCAGGCATAACTGGGTTGTTGGGAAAATGACCTTGAAAGAACGGTTCGTTCATGGTCACATTCTTAACGCCTACTACGTGTTTGTCTGTTAGTTCTATGATTTTATCAATCAACAAAAAAGGATAGCGATGCTGAAGTTTCTTTGTTATTTCATTAATATCGTTAACCGGTTTTTTATTCGGATCGTATTTGGGTATCCCTCGCAATTTGCGAGAGGTCTTATAAGTGCTTAATAATAACTTTGCCAATTCAGTATTAGCAGCATGTCCTGGTTTTTTAGCAATAATCTTAACTCTCAAATCAAGTCCAGTTAAGGCCAAATCTCCAACGGCATCTAATAATTTGTGGCGAGCTGCTTCATTTTGGAAACGCAATTCGGTGGTGTTCAAGATACCTTCTTGCTTAACTTCTATTTTTGTTGCAACATTCAGTTTCGTTGCCAAGGCAGCCAAGTCTTCTTCTGTAGGAATATGATCTACAAAAACAAGGGCATTGTCCAATTCACCGCCTTTTACCAATCCAGCATCTGCCAAGGCAGATAACTCATGTAAAAAAACAAAGGTACGGTTAGGCGCAATTTCTGTTGCAAAATCTTCTAGATTATCCAAACTAGCATACTGCTTTCCTATTACAGACGAATCAAAATCAATAAGGGTTGTAATTTCAAATTTTTCTGCGGGCAAAATCGTATATTCTGCTCCAGAAGCCTCGTGTTTCCAAACCATTGGCTCAGAAACGTCCAAATAATTTTGTTCTTTTTCTTGCTCTTCAATTCCAGCCGCTACTATTTTTTCAACAAATGGCAAAGCAGAACCATCCAAAATTGGTACTTCTCCCCCATCAATATCAATCAGTACATTGCTTACGCCTGTACCTTTTAGTGCTGCTAATAAATGCTCTACAGTAGAGATAGTTACCTCTTTGGCACCCAAAACAGTACAGCGCTGTGTTGCCACTACGTTATTTGCATCTGCTTTTATAATTGGTTGATCTTCTATATCAGTTCTACGAAATTTTATGCCATGATTCTCATCGGCAGGATGTAAGGATAGTGTGGTGTGTTTACCTGTATGTAATCCTTTACCTTCTATCTCTATAGATTTTTTTATCGTCGCTTGTTTCATAACTCTATGAAGCTTAAAAGATTGTTAGATAATATGGTTATATATATAGTTTGTAGCTTTGTGTTGTTTCATTCCTTTGGCTGCAATTTAGTAATAAAATTTACAGCAATCAATTCCAGAAACGGCTCCCATTGCATCTTTAGGGATTTATAATCCCATAATAAGATGAAAAAAGTATGCGCTGCTTCTTAGTATAAAATTACTAAAAGGCACTTAATCAAGTGATTTATAAATTTTGGATTGAAACTTGTGCAAAGATAATCTATTTTCTAAGTCATTATAACCACAAACAATTTTTATGTTAAATAAAATTAACACGTACCTAATTTTTCTTATTTAATTGCTGAATTTTTTTTTCAATTTTGTCAACTTGTTTTTGCAATTCGGGTAGGTTTTTAAAAACAATGGCACATCTATAATAACGCTTATAATCTATTGCTGGAGAACCCCAAATAGCAGTATTTTCTTTTTTCACAGATTGCGCTAAACCACTCTGTGCCTGAATCTTAGTTCCATTGGCAATTTTGAGATGCCCCGCAAAACCTGCTTGACCACCCACCATACAATTGTCGCCTATTTGTGTACTTCCTGCCACACCAACTTGCGATGCCAAAACCGTATGTTTACCAACACGAACATTGTGTGCCACCTGTATTAAATTATCTAATTTTGCCCCTTCTTCTATAATCGTAGCGTCCATGGTTGCCCGATCAATTACTGTATTTGCACCAATTTCTACCTTATTGGCAATCAAAACAATACCCAATTGAGGGATTTTTTTGTAAGAACCATCTGCTTGAGGCGCAAAACCAAAACCATCACTTCCAATCACGGTATTGGAATGAATAATCACCTCATCGCCCAATTGACAGGCTCTATATATTTTTACGCCAGAATGCAAGGTCACATGATCACCCAAAACTACTTCTGCCCCAACATAGACATGGGGATAAATCGTTACATTTTTTCCGATTTTCGCCCCTTTTTCAACATAGGCAAAAGCATCTATTTTTGCCCCTTCTCCAATTTCTGCGGTTTCATGGATATAAGCCTGCTTAGAAATTTGCTTTTCTTGGGCAGCTTCCATCGCATCGCTAAAATGCTGCATCAAGACACTCAAACTAGCATAAACATCGGTCACCTTAATTAGTGTCGCCTCCAAGGCTTCTTTGGGTTCAAAATCTTTGTGAACCAAAATTACCGAAGAAGCACAAGTATAGACATAGGATTCATACTTCATGTTGCCTAAAAAACTAATGGCTCCAGGCTCTCCTGCTTCTATTTTAGCAGGTTTGCTGACCAATACATCTGGATTTCCAACCAACTCTCCTCCCAACAATTGACTAATTAGACTTGCTTTGACTTGCATATTTTTCCTTTTTATTTATATCAATAGACAGTGCAATAAACCCTTTATTGGTTCTATAGTTTTGCAACTAAACTTTATCAAAATCATTAATTTTTCCTCCTAAACTTAGTGAATTTATAGACAAAATCTCTACTTTGAGAATATTATCCATCTGTTTAACACTCGGTCATGAAGATAACATCCAAATTACCCAATCTGGGAACCAATATATTTTCGGTCATGTCAGGTTTATCCAACCAGCACAATGCCATCAACTTATCCCAAGGCTTTCCAAATTTTGATTGTGACAAAAAGCTCAAAAACTTAGTCAATCACTATGTTCAAAATGGGCACAATCAATATTGTCCCATGACAGGCGTTCCTGCCTTGACACAACGGTTGGCAGACAAAATTCAGCATTTGTATCAGGTAGCTTATAATCCTAAAACAGAGGTAAATATCACTTCAGGAGCGACACAGGCAATTTTCAGTACCATTCATGCCTTTATCCATCCTGGCGACGAGGTGATTATTGTAGAACCTGCTTATGACTGTTATCAACCTGCGATACAATTGGCGGGAGGAACGGTTGTTCCTTATCAAATCAAAGCGCCTGATTGGAAAATTGATTGGGAAGCTTTTGGCAAACTAATCACTTCTAAGACTAGAATGATTATACTCAATACGCCACACAATCCTTCTGGCAGCATCTTGACGGATGTTGATTATCAAGCCTTACAAAAATTAGTAGCCGAAACAGATCTCTTGATTTTGAGCGACGAAGTCTATGAACACATGATTTATGATGGTCAAAAACATTGTTCTATCCTTAGTTATCCTGCTTTGAGAAAACGTAGTTTGGCGGTGTACTCTTTTGGAAAAAGCTTGCATGCAACTGGTTGGAAATTAGGCTATATTGTAGGAGACGAAGCCTTGATGCACGAGTTTAGAAAAGTACATCAGTTCGATGTCTTTTCTACCAACACGCCGATGCAGTATGCCATTGCCGATTATTTAGAAGATGAAAATACGTATTTGGGACTGTCTGACTTTTTTCAACAAAAGCGAGACTTGTTTTTAGATAAAATCAAAGATACGCCCTTTAAATTTACGCCTAGTGCAGGCACTTATTTTCAAGTGGTCGATTATTCGGCGATTAGCGATGAGCCTGACACGGAATTTGCCAAACGCATGACGATTGAATATGGCGTTGCGGTCATTCCTATTTCTGTTTTTTATCATAATAATTTGGATCACAAAGTGGTGCGTTTTTGTTTTGCGAAGACGGAAGATGTCTTGGAAGCTGCGGGGGAATTGATTCAGAAAATTGAAATCAAGTAATCCCCTTACTCTAAGAAAACTGATGAATTGTTGTATCTTGCCGTTTCTAAAAAAAAATGATTCTTTGACAACTTTAACCAGCCTATACCAAGTGGTCTTAATTTTACTATTTTAGTCGTAAGTCGAATGTTCTAGGTAGCAAGTAAAACCTACGACCAGTCAACTACTTAGCAACTTACGACCAAAACCTACTGTTATCAAAAGAAAAAGAGTAGGCTAGAGCAAAATTAGCTGCGCTGAGTCTTCGAGTTGTCAAAAATCCAAAAAAGTTATCATAAGGAATATAGGACATGAAACTACGTTGGAAAATAGCCCAAGCCGCAGAAATACGCTGGTGGCAAGGTTATTTGAATAAAAAAGACAAGACAGAATATTTAACTTGGAAAAAAGAGTATTGGAATACCTTTCTTCAAGATTGTGGATTAAGCCTTTCGGAAGGAGTCACTTGTTTAGATGCAGGCTGTGGACCTGCTGGTATATTTACCGTCCTTGACCAACAACAAGTAGATGCAGTTGATCCATTGCTGGATTCTTATGCTCAAAAATTAGCGCATTTTAAAACGACCGATTATCCTAAAGTCAACTTTATTGCCCAAGCTTTGGAGGAGTTCAAGCCTAAAGCGCCTTATGATTATGTCTTTTGTTTGAATGCCATTAACCACGTTTCAGATTTGGATGCCTGCTGGGAACAATTGTTTGCCGCAACCAAAGTAGGTGGATGCTTAGTCGTTTCTATTGATGCGCATAATCATGGCTTTTTTAAGCAGCTCTTTCGAGCGATTCCTGGCGATATTTTGCACCCACATCAATACGATTTGCAGGAGTACAAGGATATGTTGACCCAACGTGGCGGGAAAATCACCCATACCATTCACAAGGACAAAGCTTTCTTTTTTGATTATTATGTTTTAGTCGTTCAAAAAAATGCTTAGCCTTAACTTTTCTTATTATTAAGGACAAAAAACCAGTTAACCAACTCATAATAAAAGCCTTACATCACAACCAACTGATATAAGGCTCTTATTTTTATAAGCTGAAAAAAATCTAGCCAACTCTATTCTCTTCTTTTTATAAAAAAATAACACTTCTTTATTCAAGCACTGCCCTAAACTCTCAACTAAAAAACTATCTTTGCACCTTTTTTAAGCCAAGTATAACAGGCGCAAATTCATAGCTTTCTGAAAACAAAGTCCGACAAGCTATAAATGCGAATCAAGCGCTAAAATCAGGTCTGATAAATAAAAAAGGCGAATAAAGGCTTCACAAGAATGTTTAATGTTGAATTTTTAATGCTGAATGCTCTATAGCATCAAAAACATTAAAAATTCAGCATTTAGCATTCAACATTTAAAAAGTAGGCTTGTAAAATGAGATAAACCTGTTTTAAATGTACGATTTATTGATCTTTTAGCCCTTGATTCGCATTATAAACATTATTACTAAAAATAAATTGATGAAAAGTTTTTTACGAAGTTTCACTCGTAACCCCAAAAATGATATGCTATCGGGTTTAACCGTTGCTCTAGCTTTAGTTCCAGAAGCGGTTGCCTTTTCTTTTGTTGCAGGAGTTGACCCTTTGGTAGGTTTATATGGTGCTTTCATGATGGGATTAATTACCGCTATTTTTGGTGGTCGTCCAGGTATGATTTCTGGTGCTACTGGTGCAATGGCTGTTGTGATGGTTGTTCTTATCAAGAAAGGAAATGAAGTTGGAGATGCCTTGACGGTTCCTATCGACGACTTGGGCTTGCAATGGCTCTTTATTACCTTATTATTTGTCGGAGGTATTCAAATTGCAGCAGGTATCTTTAAGCTAGGGAAATTCGTTCGACTCATTCCGCATCCTGTTATGATGGGTTTTGTGAATGGTTTGGCAGTGGTTATTTTCTTAGCTCAAATGGGGATGTTCCAAGAAACGATTGAAGAAATTGTTGATGGAACTGTTCAAGAAAAAGTGCAATGGTTACAAGGCTCTGAAATGTTTATTATGTTGGGCTTGGTAGGCTTGACAATGGCGATCATGTACTTCCTTCCTAAATTAACAGAAAAAGTACCTTCCGCTTTAGTAGCAATTATCGTTGTGGCTTCTATTACCATCTTTGGTGACTTAGACGTGAGTACGGTTGGTTCCTTTATTCGTGATGGTGGAGGAGATGGCTTAGAAGGTTCTTTACCTGAATTTCAGGGTGGCATTTTTGCCTTGTTTCATACGATGAATGGGCATTGGGTCTTTATTATAAAAATGGCAGGGGTCTTAGCAGCAATTGGTTTGATTGAATCCTTGATGACGCTTAACTTAATTGACGATATTACAGAGAGTCGTGGTAGTGGAAATAGAGAATGTGTGGCACAAGGTGGTGCTAATATCTTGAATGGTTTGTTTGGAGGAATGGGTGGTTGTGCCATGATTGGACAATCGATCATCAATGTAGAATCTGGAGGTAGTGGGCGTTTGTCAGGCGTAACGGCTGCGATTGCCTTGTTGTGTTTTGTCTTGTTTGGCGCACCACTGATTGAGCAAATTCCTATTGCCGCTTTAGTTGGTGTTATGTTTATGGTTGTTATTGGTACTTTTGCTTGGAGTAGCTTTAGAATTTTGCACAAAATTCCAATGTCTGATGCCTTTGTTTTGATTGCCGTATCTGCCATTACAGTAGTAGAGGATTTGGCTGTTGCCGTAATTGCGGGTGTTATTATGTCGGCATTGGTTTTTGCTTGGAAAAATGCGATTATGATTCGTGCCAGAAAACGCATCAAGGAAGATGGGACTAAAGTATATGAAATTTGGGGACCTTTGTTCTTTGGTTCTGTACAGAATTTCAACGCTAAATTTGATCCTAAAAATGATCCTGATACTATTGAAATTGACTTTATTGAGTCCAAAGTAAATGATCATTCTGGAATTGAAGCGATTCGTTCTATTGCTAATAAATATTTAGATCTAGACAAGAAGATCAAGTTAACACATCTTAGTCCTGAATGTCAAATATTATTACTAAAAGCCAATCATAAATTCGAAACCATCATTGAGAAATCAATTGATGATCCTCGTTACCATGTTGTTATGGCTACAGAGGATTTAGAGGTATAGTTTTCTTTGCTTTGATAATAGAGGCTGTTATTTAAAAATAAAAAGAGTGCTGACAATTGGGTTAGTACTCTTTTTATGTTTTAGGATGTGGTATCTTCCTCTATTTTTAGCAATCGACACACCTTTACGAATTATTTTATCACCTTTTGGAATAAGACCTACCTTGTTGATGCTTATAATTTTAATATAAATGCGCTACCATTCTCCCTCATTCAAAACAGTTATCTTTTTTGGGCTTTTGTATTTACTAATTCCTAGCTCCATGCTCTTGGCGCAAGACGATTCTAACAATGCCCATAAAGCCACGCCTAATTGGGTGGTTTCTACTGATTTTATTAGTCAGAGTCGAGGAACAGGTTTGGTGGTTGATTCTTTTGGCAACAGCTATTCTACAGGCTACTTCTCTGATAAGGTTTGGCTAGAAGATTCTATATATGTGGATTCCTGTGGTTCGGTTAAACTTAGTAAAAACAATTACTTTTTGAGCAAAAGAGATACAAATGGCACCTTGTTGTGGATTCGTTATGGGATTGGTTCTGCAAGAAGCCATAAAATTTTGCTAGGCGATTTGGGAAATGTATACGTCATTGGTCATATCTGGGGCAATTCCCTACAACTTAGCTCGACCAAAGATTCTATGATTACCAAAAATAAATCCTACTTGCATTCTAATCAATCCAGTATTTTTATTTGCCAATACAATCCTAAAGGAAAGGTGCTTCGAGCAAAAATTCTACCTTCTCAAAAGGGGCGAGTTCCCAATGATTGTGTGTTGGACGCTAAGGGTAATTTATTTATTGGAGGGCATCATAATTACAGCAGTCCCGATGCGCCTAATAGGATAAAGTGCCGTTATTCTTTACTAAAACTCAATGCTTCTTGGGATATTCTTTGGTCAAGAGAAGGTACAATGGCTAGTCAATCTCAAATTTATGCCATTGCATTAGATACGCATTCCAATATTTACGTTACAGGAGGCTTTCGACAACGGATTCTTTTTTCCAAAGACAGTTTGAAAGGGCATCACAATGAAAACAATATTTTTGTGGTACAATATAATCAAGATGGTGTAGTACAATGGGTTTTAGATTCCTTGGTCTCTACTCCTAGTTCTGTAGGATTAGATTTAGTGTTTGACCAACAACAAAACCTTTATGTCTTAATACACACACAACATTCCAAAGCATTTTTAATCAAATTCAACTCCCAACAAGAACAAATTTGGAGCAAGGCAATTGAAGGAAGACAAACGATCAATGGATTATTAGTAGATGCTAAAAATCATATTTATCTATTTGGTAATGGCTATACAGGCAATTTTGGAACCACTAAATATGCCGACAAAAGTCTGTCCTACAATGACTATGGTTCTTATAATTTCTTTATCGCCAAATACAACAGTCATGGAAGTCTTTTGAGCTTGAATTTGGAAGGAAAAGGAGGCTTAAACTATTGTCAAGGTATTGCTCTATATAAGGATAAAATCTTAGTCTTGGGCACTTCTAATGCTGGTCGAGAACTGCACTTTGGGTCTTATATCAAAAAGGTAGAATGGTATTACAATATTTGGTTAGCAGCATTCAATCAAGATGAATTCAATCTTGAGAGTCAAGATAAATAAGGTTTAATCTCCCTACTTCTTTAAGCCAACTTGTAAGCTAATAATGTGTGCCGAAAGCCCATCTGTTCTATAGAAAAAGGCATATCGTACAATGACATTATTAAAATAGAATTTCGATTTTTTCCCCAATCGAATATCGGGATACCAACCAACGCCCATCCCTACTTTAACGCTTGCAAGCGTAGAAAAATCGTAATCAGAAGTATAAAAATTAGCCGTAGGAAGGTGTTTCCCATAAGGCGCAAAATAAGGCGAGCCACTTTGATAATAGCCCCGCACAAAAGGATACAAGGTGTATTTATTATTTGGTTTTATTGCCGTTTGCAAAGCTAGGGTATGTGCCAAAATGCCAAAATTATCCCAATAAAATCGATAAGAAGGTTGGAAAACGATTGCTTTTTTAAAAAACCAATTGGCAGCAATACTCAAGGGCAATCGAATGCGTTTTCGAGGTAGATTTTCAACTTTAACAGCGATTGAATTTTCAAAATAGATGCGATGAAAAGGCGTAGACAACAATCCCTCTTGATAGGTTGCCCCAATTCCTAGATTTACTTTTAGGCGTTTATTAATATCTTGACGCAGATTTAGACTTAGATTGTATGAATTTCGATGGTAAATATCAAACCAATTCGTAGACCTCAACTCTACAGGATAAATCAATCGAGTTGGCTTAAATCCTTGTCGTTGACTTAAACGCCCCCACCTTAGATCGTCAAAAAATAAATCTGTTGCCACAGAAATAGCACGTGTTTTATTGGGACTAAGCCAATTGAACCAAAAACTAATTCCTGTAGACCAATAATCTGATTCAATGCCTAGTAAATAGGCAGCTCCAAACTTTACATTCTTCTTTTTAAGGTCATACTGATACCCCAATTTAGCTTGAATATGATTGTCGTGTGCAGAAGGAGAAGACTCTATAAAGTTGATTTTATCCGTTGAAGGTGAGCTAATAACATCAACACTAGCATCAAAAATTATTAAACTGGCATTAATACCATAAGCTATATTAGCTCCTGTATGATAGACATTCAAATGCTCATCTCCTTCTCCCCCTGTCACCGCAGAATGGCTTCCTTCTTGTGTATACAGCGAAAAAAAAGCTTGCACATCTAAGGTCGTTAATGCTTTTTTCTTAAAACTACTATCTGCTTCTTGCCCTATGCAAAACTGTGCTGCTAGTAAAAATAGCCCAATGAGTTGATTCTTTTTTATAAACATGCTTCTCTATTCTATTAGATTTCCTTTAGGCTATTTAGCTCTTAGGCAATGTAATTATACCGTCTAATTACAGCCACAACCACCACTATTTTTCCCCATTCCGCCACCAGCAGCTCCCTCACGATAAGTGTGGGCACTTTGTTCAAATTTTTCAGGCGCATTTTGCTTAAATGCCATGTCTTTGTCCTCCAAATAAGCCCTTTGATAAGGTTTCACAGAAGTGCAAGCCGTTGTTAGAGAAAACAAAAAAAAAGCAATGCCGCACTTTAAACCCATCCAATTATTTTTTAAGTTCCAAGTCATCTGAATAATGGATTTTTTGATCTTTGTCTATAATAATGCAATGTGTCTTTGGCAGTTGATTCACCAAATTCAAACCATTTTCTGTTCCCAATATAAGAATACTTGTTGCCAAAGCATCAGCAATTTCTGTAAAATTACTCATTACAGTAACCGATTGCAAGCCCTCGATAGGAAAACCAGTATGGGTATTTATAATATGGCTATAAATCGTATTTTTATACTCAAAGTTTTTCTCTGAAGTTCCAGAAGTAACGACCGCAAAATTTTCTACAGGCAACCACTTTACAATTTTTTCTTTGTTCAAAGGGCTTGTAATTCCAACCTTCCAAGGACTGCCATCCAAACGAGTTCCATGAGCATAAACATCGCCACTAGAATTAACAACAAAATTGTTGACTCCTTTCTCCAATAAAAGCGCTTTTATTCGATCTACAGCATAGCCTTGACCAATTCCCCCCAAGCCAATTCGCATATTAGCAGGTATTTTTACTTGATGTTTGGGTAGCAGCTCCATTTTTTGATAATCTACATATTGAGACAAATGGCGAATTTTAGCAGAATCAAAGGGAAAAACCTGCGTTTGATCAAATTTCCAATACTCATAATAAGCCAAGAATGTAACATCAAAAGCACCTTGTGTCAATTTGCTAATAGCAACACTGCGCTGCAACAAGTCATAGACTTCTGGTTCAACGATGACCGCTGTTTTGCCTGCTGCTTGATTAATTCTGCTAATATCTGACGTCGGAATCCATTCAGAAAGTAAGCCTTCAATTCGTTTGGCTTCTGCAATACAATCCTCTATCAAAGTCCATGTTTCAGGAGCAGCATCAATGGGTGCAACCACAATAAATTCAAAAAAACTTCCCATCAAGGGCACTTTTTTTCGATATTCTTTTAGACCTGTTTTAGGAGGCAATTGCTGTTTAATTTCGCTTATAAATTCTGCCGTCGTTTGGCTCTTATACCTTAGCGTTTCAATCGGTTCAAAGGCATTATCTAGCAGTAATAATTTAGGAAATTCTCCTTTAGAATTAAAGCGTTCTGCTAATGCTTCGTTTTGTTGAAGGGTTTCTTTTGATAATTTCGTCCGCTGTGGGAAATCACATTTCAGAATAACCAAAGCCTCTGCTGCATATTTTTGAAAGGCGGCTTCTTGCAAAACATTCTTATCAAATCGAATGCAAGGTTGACACCAATCTGATCCAGAAAAAACAAGCAAGATGGTTTTATTTTTTTCCTTTGCCCAACGAATTGCTTCCGCTTGATTCGTTGTTGTTTGAGCTTGAGCAAAAGTTGTTATCATACAAAATAGCAGTAGCAGCAACATAATTTATGGGGTTGTTTATTTTGGAGCTTATGAGTAATAATTTCAAAAAAATTACCTACGAATAAAGTGCCATACTCCTGCCCTCCAACTTTTCTTACTCAACATTAACATACTCTCTAATAAATTCAATTCCTATTTAGAGCCTATTAATAATCTCCATCTAAGGTGGAATCTTTCCTAACACAATAGAAGAAGTGACAAAGAATGATACTGGCTTTTGGCTTACTTTTGGTAATAGAAGCATTAAATACTTGAACTATACTTCGTGTAGAACTCGAAAACTCAGCGTAGCTAAATCGTATTAGATTGATTATCAGCTAGATAAATTTCACACACTCGAAACATTAATAAACTGATAATCAATCTAATACAAGATGTGTTTTTATGTTTTTTGTAAAAAAACTAAACCACGGAGTAGCGTAGCTAAACTCCACGAACTAAAAGCGATAGCGCTCACGAAGTAAGTATTACTCGAATAAACCAACAAATAATGCTTAGATACATATTGACAATTTTTACTTTTTTACTGACTTCTAATTTTCTGTTAGCGCAAGCTTTGACCCCTTATTTTAATTATACGGTTACAGAAAATGACAAAACATTGTGGAGCATCAGTCAAAAACATGGTGTTTCCCTGGAAGAAGTTAAGGTGCTGAATCAAAAGACAGATGACAAAGTCTTGGCTGGAGAAGTTTTAAAAATTCCGAAGCATACCCCCAAAGATTCTGATTTCATCATTCATACCGTAGAAAAAAAAGATAAAAACTTATATCGCATTGGTCTAAAATATAAAGTAACAACAGAGGAATTGATGTTATTAAACAACAAAAAAAGCAGCACGATTCG
>CALDEP010000384.1 GCA_937942475.1 uncultured Aureispira sp. | reverse complement strand
TTGGTGTCTGTCTGTCTGTCTGTCTCTCTGTCTGCTTGCCTCCTTCTTGGGGGTCACACCTGTTTCACTCTCTAGATTGCGCAACCAACGAAGAGCAGATTTGAATAAATAAAGGTTCTTTGACAATTTTTGCCGCAGCCTACTTTTTTTCTTTTTCATAACAGTAGGGTTTTGGTCGAAAGTTATAAGTAGAAAGTCGTAAGTTATTAGCTCTCAATAATTTTACTTACTACTTATATCAAAAATAGCAAAATCGAAGCCATTTGGTATAGGTTGGCAAAAATTGTCAGAGAACCAACTTATATCCCAATTCATAGCTGTTAAAAGATAACCTATCTTTTAAACTCCACACGATTTACTGCGTGAGAAGTTTGCAAAAGAACCAAATTTATTTTAAGCCTTCTAAGAATTGCCGAAAAGTTGCGCCTAAAAAACTACGTTGGAGACTCAAACGATGATTGTCTTCTACTAGATGTAGTTTTGCATTGATTTTCTGTCCAAATTGAATCGAATGTTGATAAGGAACCACCTCGTCTTGCCAACCGTGTATAATTTCAATATTAGTTGTAATTGGTTGGTAGGTTTGAATCGGGTAATTAGGCAAATAAAGTGCTGGACACATCAAAAAAAGCCCTTCAAGGTCAAAATTTTGAGCGGCAAGGGTTGCAACATACCCACCCATGCTAGAACCTACTAAAACTTGCTTTTGAGTAGCATTTTCTGTCATGAAAGCTTCCAAGATTTCAACCCGTTCAGAAACATTCTTACAATTTCTATAATCTATAGAATGTGTTTTGAAGCCCAACCGTTGCGCAATATTAGCTAACAATTGAATTTTGGCTCCATTGGGACCACTTTCTTTGCCGTGGGAGAAGATGATTAGCATGATTTGAATAGATTGATGATTGTTTTACAAACTAAAGATAAGAAGCGTCAAATAGTAAAGGCAAGATATCCTTAACGGTCTGAACGACATAGATTTCTCCAACGTCCCCTTGCAAAATTAGTCGAATATTACACTGATGTCTAACCTCGTTTTCATAAATCACTTGACGGCAAGAGCCACAAGGAGGAATGGGACGATCAATGCCACCTTTGGCACTAATAATCGTAATAGCAATCGCTTCAATAGGCGTGTTGGGATACTGAGCAGCAGCAGAAAAAACGGCATTTCGTTCTCCACACATCGTTACAGGAAAAGCAGCATTCTCTTGATTGTTCCCAATAACAATCACGCCATTTCTCATCAAAAGGGCAGCACCAACTTTAAAATTTGAATAAGGAGCATAAGCTCCTTTGGCAGCTTCTTTGGCACGAGCTAACAATTGGGCATCTATATCGCTTAATTCTGCTATAGTTTTAGCAACTTCTATTTCAGATTGCAAAGTTATTTTTTTCATACTGAATCTTTCATTCCTTAGAATGTTACAAATGAATTGTAAAATATTCGGTTGGAATTATGGTTTTTTTAATAGGAAAACTACATTTGTTATATCATTACTTCACATGAAATCTTATTTAATTGATTATCAACGAGATGTATGTAGTAGTTTTGTGTGTTAACTGTTTAGTAATCAATTGATTAAAAGCTGTTTTTTGAAGATTTTTATTAAAAACTAAAAAACAGGATGAAGTATTATTATACAAAACAGTCCTAATAATAAAATAATAGCTTTAGAGTAAGGGGAACCAATAGATTTAAACTTGGTCAACACCCATTTTGCTAAAGCAATAGCCTATAAACTTACAAAAGTTTATAACAAAAATAGTATAAAAATGAAGAAGATATTGATTATTGGTGCAGGACGTTCTGCTAGCTCTCTTATCCATTACTTATTAGAACATGCAGAAACGCATGATTGGCAAATTACAGTGGCAGATGCTGCCTTGGAATTAGCAGAAGCTATAGTAAAAGGGTACAGTAGAGGAACAGCAACAACTTTTAATGCCTTAGATGAAGCGGAAAGACTACCTTATCTAGAAAATGCAGACTTTGTGGTCTCTATGTTGCCTGCGCATCTACATATTCATGTGGCAAAGGATTGTTTGCGTTTGGGTAAGAACCTAGCAACAGCGTCTTATGTTTCACCTGAACTGAAAGAAATGCATGAGGAAGTAAAAGCCAAAGGTTTGATTTTCTTGAATGAAATCGGTTTAGATCCAGGAATTGATCACATGTCGGCCATGCAAATGATTAATGGCATTCGAGACAAAGGCGGAAAAATTAGTGCTTTCTATTCTTATACAGGTGGTTTGGTTGCTCCAGAGAGTGATAATAATCCTTGGCACTACAAGTTTTCTTGGAATCCTAGAAATGTAGTTTTGGCAGGGCAAGGCGTTTCTCAATACCTGTACGAAGATCGTTACCGCCATACACCTTATCATCGCTTGTTTAGCAAATCTGATTTGGTTTATATTCCAACGATGGGATGGTATGATGCTTATCCAAATAGAACTTCTTTGAAGTACAAAGATTCTTATGGTTTGGATGATATTCCTACGATTATGCGTGGAACACTTCGTTACAAAGGATTCTGTAAAGCTTGGGATATTTTGGTGCGTTTGGGTTTGACAGACGATACGTATAGAATGGCTTATTCCGATGATTTGACTTACCGTCAATGGGTGAGAAGTTATTTGTCACCTACTTTGGAGCGTGTTGGTTATGGAACTTTGAGAACACAGTTGGCGACTTTATTTAATTTGAATATGGCAGACGAAGCCTTGGATAAATTAGAGTGGTTGGGTTTGTTTTCGGATGAAAAAATTCCATTGGATGAGGCGACTTCTGCGCAAATTCTACAAGAACTATTAGAACGTAAGTGGAAATTGGAGCCAGAAGATAAGGACATGATTTTGATGCAACATGAGGTAGAATATGAGTTGGATAATCAAAAGAAACGCCACTTGTCTACTTTGGTTCTTTATGGTGAGAACAGCGAAAATACGGCAATGGCTAAGCTAGTTGGTTTGCCTTTGGCGATTGGGGTGAAAAATATCTTGTTGGGCAATATTAAGTCCAAAGGTGTTTTGATTCCTATTACACCAGAAATTTACGAACCTGTTATGAAAGAATTGGGCGAATTGGGCGTTGGTTTTATTTCTACAGATGTAGATTTGGAATCTTTCAATGAGTATTTTTCGAATGAAAGATAGAGGCTAGTATTTTAAAAATAGACAAGGACTTAGAACAAATAATAACTGTATCTTGTTGATAAAATAAGAGCGTGATTCAGGTTTAGAATCCTAATTATTATAAAAATAAACAACATGAAAGAAGCATATATTGTAGATGGTATTCGTACTGCAATTGGAAATTTTTGTGGAACCTTGGCACCAATTCGTACCGATGATTTAGGAGCTTTGGTGATTAAAGAATTAGTTAAAAGAAATCCTAGTATCCCTTTGGAGGCTTATGATGATGTGATTATGGGCTGTGCGAATCAGGCAGGAGAGGACAATCGAAATGTAGCACGAATGTGTTCTTTGTTGGCAGGTTTGCCTTGGTCGGTTCCTGGTGAAACGGTCAATCGTCTGTGTTCTTCTGGAATGTCGGCTATTATCCATGCAAATCGTGCGATTAAGGCAGGCGACGGTGATTTATTTATCTCTGGGGGCGTAGAAAGTATGACGCGTGGACCTTGGGTGATTTCTAAGGTATCGAAACCTTTTGGAAGAGATGCTGCCATGCACGATTCTAGTTTTGGTTGGCGTTTTGTCAATCCTAAAATGAAAGAATTGTATGGTGTAGATGGAATGGGCGTTACCGCAGAGAATCTAGCAGAACTGTACAATATTAATCGAGAAGATCAAGATAAATTTGCTTACTGGTCGCAAATGAAAGCAACTGAAGCGCAAAAAAGTGGTCGTTTGGCAGAGGAAATCGTAGCGGTTTCTATTCCACAACGCAAGAAAGATCCTATTATTTTTGATCAAGATGAATTCATTAAACCAACATCTACTTTAGCGATTTTTGCAAAGTTGCGTACTGCTTTTAAGAAAGAAGGCGGAACAGTAACGGCTGGAAATGCTTCTGGTTTGAACGATGGTGCTGCGGCAACTATTATTGCGTCGGAAGATGCGATTAAGAAGTATAATTTAAAACCTTTGGCTAGGATTGTTTCTTCTGCTGTGGTTGGGGTAGAGCCTCGAATCATGGGTATTGGACCTGTAAAAGCTTCTCAAAAAGCTTTGGAAAAAGCAGGTTTGACTTTGGAGGATATGGATGTAATTGAGTTAAACGAAGCTTTTGCGGCACAAAGTTTGGCTTGCACTCGTGCTTTGGGTTTGGCAGACGATGATGCTCGTGTGAATCCAAATGGTGGTGCGATTGCGATTGGACATCCTCTTGGCGTTACAGGAACTCGAATCATGCATTCCGCTGCCTTGGAATTACAAAAAACAGGAAAGCGTTATGCACTTATTGCCATGTGTATTGGAGTAGGGCAGGGCTATGCTACGATTATTGAAAAAGCTTAGAAAAAGTTTATTTTCTGAATACCTCTTTGGTGGTTTTAGTTTGTTTGTTCGACACTAATATGAATGTTGATATGAACAGGATAATTAATGAATTATTCCAACACTAAAAACTAGAAAGATGAAGTATTTAATAATGGTTAGTTTTATTAGCTTGTTTTCTACACAAATTTTAGCACAAGATTGTTTGTATGAAATCAACGAAGTGGATGCTTTTGATAATGAATTTGAAAAATTAACAGAAGCGATTGTCATTGCTCAAAAAGTAAAACGAGCTAGTGCTTTGCCTTTGCGTAAAGTGATGGCACAATTTCGTCAAGTTGGAGAGAAGCGATACTTTGTGTTAAAATTTCCAGTGACCATGATTGTGTCGCCAACATTTAGCGATAAAAGTACTCGGAATCACTTGGTTTTATTATTAGAAAATAAAGAAAAGATAAAATTGCCTTTGGCAAAATTGATGCGTAATCAAGATGATAAAATAGAGTTTCGTTACGCAACAGATTTTCTTTTGAAAGCAGAACAGTTAAGTTTATTAAAAGAACATAAAATCACAGACATTCGTGTCGGTATGAAAAAAAATAGCTTTGATATGCATCTTAGAGAAGGTGCTGGGGCTTTATTAATAGATGCGCTAAACTGTGTCGAGTAGTGATTTGAGGGGCTTTATTTAGAAATATATAGAAAGGGTAGATGCTGGAACGTGTCTATCCTTTTTTTTGTAACTTTAGTTTATCCCTATTAAAATAAGAATCCAACACCAATTAATTTTGCCTTTACCAAGATACTTTATTTCTTTGTAGAGATTTGTAGGAATAGTGAAGCTGATTTTTTTGAGAATAGATCAACTATTTACAAATAAAATTTGTTTAAACGTACACATTAAGCATACAATTAAAAAACAAATATACTATGGCTAATAAGTTAGATAACTTCGTTTTGGGGCAATGGACACCACATGATGGAGAAGGAATTGCACAATACAATGCAGTAACAGGAGCTGTTATTTCAACCGTAAACGGAGATGGAATGGACTTTTCGGAAGTACTGAACTACGGACGAAAGGTAGGAAATAAGAATCTAAGAACCATGACTTTTTTAGAGCGTGGTTTGATGCTTAAAAAATTAGCTTTGTATCTACAAAAAAGACGCAAAAGCTATTACCCAATCAGTTATCTATCTGGCGCAACAAAAACAGACAGTTGGATTGATATTGATGGTGGTATTGGAACTTTGTTTGCGTATGCAAGTTTGCGTAAAAAATTCTCTGATCAGCCTTATTATGTAGACGGAGAAATGGTTGGTTTGTCTAAAGAAGGAACGTTTGTAGGACACCATATCATGGTTCCAAAAGCAGGCGTTGCGGTACACATCAATGCCTTTAACTTCCCAATTTGGGGCATGTTAGAAAAATTGGCTGTCAACTTATTAGCAGGAATGCCAGCTATCGTGAAACCAGCAGAACAAACGTCTTATTTGACACAGGCGATGGTACAAGATATTATTGCTTCTGGAATTTTGCCTGAAGGAGCGTTGCAATTGGTTTGTGGTTCTGGGATTGGAATTTTGGATACGGTCACTTCTCAAGATGTAGTGACTTTTACAGGTTCGGCACAGGTTGGACGCATGTTAAAAGCGATGCCACACATTATCAATGAGTCGGTTACCTTTAATATGGAAGCAGATTCCTTGAACTGTTCAGTTTTAGGACCAGATGCGACGCCTGATACCGAAGAGTTTAAATTGTTTATCAAAGAAGTACATCGTGAAATGACCGTTAAAACAGGTCAAAAATGTACGGCAATTCGTCGTATTATTGTTCCTGAAAACTTAGTAGAAGACGTACAATTTGCTTTAAGCGCTCGATTGAAGAAAACAACCATTGGTGATCCTCAAGCAGAAGGCGTCCGAATGGGGTCTTTGGCAAGCCACGAGCAGATGAACGAGGTTATAAAGTCCGCTAAATTATTATCACAAGAAAACGAATTGGTTTACGGTAGTTTTGAGCGTGATTTTGAAGTGATTGGAGCAGACATTAATAAAGGGGCTTTCTTAGCTCCGATGTTGTTTTTGAATGACAATCCTTTTGAAAAAATAGAGGTACATAGTATAGAGGCTTTTGGTCCCGTTAGTACCATTATGCCTTATAAGAATATAGACGATGCTGTTGAATTAGCCAATATGGGAAAAGGTTCTTTGGTCAGCTCGATTACTACCTATGACGATACAATTGCTAGAAAGTATGTATTGGGTGCAGCAACACATCATGGGCGTATTTTGGTTTTGAATAGAGAGTCGGCTAAAGAAAGTACTGGACACGGTTCTCCAATGCCATTGATGTCTCATGGAGGCCCTGGTCGTGCTGGAGGTGGTGAAGAAATGGGTGGTTTGCGTGGTGTAAAACATTATTTGCAACGCACAGCGATTCAAGGAACACCAACCACTTTAACGCATTTGACGGGCGTTTATCAATATGGAGCGAAAGGAATTGATCATCCTGTACATCCTTTCCGCAAGCACTTTGAAGAGATCAATGTAGGAGAGCAATGGATTACGGCTAAACATACAGTTACCGTAGCCGATATTGTAAATTTTGCGAATGTTAGTGGCGATCATTTCTATGCACACACAGATGAAACGTCTTTGGAAGGAACCATTTTTGAAGGGCGTGTAGCACATGGCTATTGGGTTTTGGCAAAGGCAGCAGGCTTGTTTGTTGAAGCTAAAAAAGGACCAGTCTTGTTGAATTATGGGTTGGATGAATGTCGTTTTACAAAGCCCGTTTATCCTGGAATGACGATTGGTGTTAAGTTTACGGTTCGAGAGAAGGTAGATCAGGAGAAGAAAAGTGAGGACGATATTGCCAAAGGAATTGTGAAATTTATGGTTGATGTCTACGATGAAACAGGAGAAACTTGTGCCTTGGCTACTATTTTGACGATGGTTCGTAAGTTGGATCAGGATGGTGAAGTTATTTCTATGGATTAGGTGTTTGAATTCCTAAAAGTAAAAATAGACAAGGGTGCTATTATTAGAAGCATTATCAAGAGACATTATTAAAGATTTCTATACCGTTTATAATACCTTAGGGTATGGATTTTTAGAAAGTGTTTATGAAAAATCGTTAAATCCGTGTCAAAACAGAGTTTAGGATTTTTTAAGAAATATTCTTAATAATGCCTATACAGCATAGACCAGAAGAAATAGATAATTAAAAAGAAAACAATAAGTACAGATAAAATGGAAGATAAAAGACAATTAGGCGCTGTAGAAGTGAGCATTGAAAATAAAATTGCAACTGTTGAGTTTTTTCACCCATCACACAACTCTTTGCCAAGTAATTTATTAGCGAAATTGGCGCATACAATTACAGAGCTAGGCGCAAATGATGCTGTTGTAGTCATCATTTTAAAAAGTACAGGAGAACGTACCTTCTGTGCAGGAGCTAGTTTTGATGAGTTGATCTCTATCGAAGATTTTGACACAGGGCATAAATTTTTTATGGGCTTTGCAAATGTAATTAATGCTTGTAGAAAGTGTCCTAAAATTATCATCGGAAGGGTACAAGGAAAAGCAGTTGGCGGAGGTGTAGGAGTTGCTTCTGCGGTAGATTATTGTTATGCGACTCGTTATGCAGCAGTCAAATTGAGTGAATTAGCGATTGGTATCGGACCTTTTGTGGTAGGACCAGCAGTAGCGAGAAAAGTAGGAACGTCTGCCTTCTCTCAAATGGCAATCAATGCAACGGCTTGGTATTCTCCAGAATGGGCGCAGCAAAGCGGTTTGTTTGCAGATGTATCTGAAACGGCTGAAGAGATGGACACGAAAATTTTGTTGTTGGCTAATACCTTGGCAAAATCAAATCCTGAAGCACAACAATTATTAAAAAAGGTATTTTGGGAAGGAACAGAGGATTGGGATGATTTGTTGACCGAACGTGCTGCTATGAGTGGGCGCTTGGTTTTATCGGATTTTACCGTAAATGCCATCAACTCCTTTAAAGCAAAATAAACGGTATTAAGTAGTTGAACAAAAGTAATTAACATTAAATTGGGCATCTTTTGTCCGCTATCTTCCTTGAAAAGCCTCGCTTTAGCCCGCTAAAGCTACGTTTTGCAACTTGTTAGCAAAAAAAATATACACCAATTTTTAAGCTACTAATTTTGTCCATCTACTTATAAGGAAGGATAAAAACACCCTAACTGGCATAAAAGCTTTAGTTAGGGTGTTTTTTTTTGAGATGCCCTTGAAATATTGCAAGATTATGTTTCGAGTAATCTTCTAATTAAAGAATTAAATAAGGTTACTGTTTTTTGTAATACCATGCCGATCAGTAGTTTAACTAAAAAAAAGCTGCTTGGGTAAATTATTTTGTTTTATTTTTTCGTGGCTTGTTATCTGTATCTATTTGTTTCTGAGATAGATGGGGCAGAAACGAAAGTTAACATGAAAATATGCACTAAATTTCATAAGTTAAAGTATAAGCTTAGATGAAAAATATACTGGATTCTAAACAAAAAAAAGCCTACTTTTGCGCTGGCTTAACGATGAACGAATACTAAGTTCACATTAAGCTTAAACTCAACTTCATTTTATTTAACCAACAAACTTCTAAAATTATGAAGAAAATGACTTTCGCTGCTATCATTATGATGGTAATAGCAGTACTCGGTACTTCTTGTACAAAAACACAAACAGAACCAGCTGAGCCAGGAACAGCAATGGTAACACTTCACTTAGGAATCAACACTGATGAGACCAATGACACTACTTATAATGGTGGTTCTATGACTCAATGGGAAAATGTTCCTTCTGGTACAATCGTTAAATTTGTAGTAAACTCAATGGATTTGCAAGAAAACCCAAATACTACATACGCTTACGACAAATTAACGTATGACGGAACAGTAGATGCTTCTGGTGACGTAATGGTTACATTGCCAGCTATCGCTACTCCTTTGAGTGTAGAGGTTAAATTTCCAGACCTAGAGTTAGAGGTAAGAAGAGAAAGATTGAACACACTAACAGGAAACAATGAGGTAATTACAGAAACTGAAATCTTTACAAAGTTAGATGCGTCTATCTCTGTTTGGGATGGTGCAGTTATTATCCAAGAGCACAACTATTAAAAAGAATCTTTTAGTTTACGTTTAGTGCATAGTCTATTGACTTTTGCCCTGCTTTTTATTGCCTAGCTTGATTTTTTGCAATAAAATTACGCAAACTATTAAAAAAACTTATGTAATGAAAAAAGTATTATTATTAGTAGTATGTTCTTTTTTATTCTTTAGTGTAAATGCACAAGATGAGCCATTAACAGGCAAAAAAGGACAACTAATTCTTCCTGAAGCTGGTGATATTGGATTAGGAGTTAACATGATTCCTTTCTTTAACTGGTTTGGAAACTCTTTTAACAACAATTCAAACAACACATACGCTTCTTCTAACAAGTTTTTCAATGTATTTGGAAACTCTGTGATTATGGGTAAGTATATGTTATCTGAAAAAAGAGCTGTTCGTGTACACTTTGGTTTTAACCTAAGTTCTATTTCTGAAAACCAATATGTTAGAGATAACTCTTCTAACAATCCAATGGATATGGTTTTGGATACTAGAAACATAGATCAAGGACACTACACCTTAGCATTAGGGTATGAAATGAGAAGAGGAAAAGGACGTATCCAAGGATACTATGGTCTTGACCTTATCTTGAGATTACAACAATCTACAGGCTATTTTTACAGCTATGGTAATGGTTATTCTAATGCAAATGTTATTCCTACGTCTTATGACTGGGGAACAAATTTGAATGCTAACCAAAGAGTTCTTGATGATGGATCAACCACCACTTTTGGAGTAGGTCTTAGAGCTTTTGTAGGAGTAGAGTATTTTGTAGCACCTAAACTTTCTCTAGGAGTAGAGTTTGGTTGGGGACTTGCTTTGAACTCTACGTTTGAAAGAACAACTTCTTCTGAGTATTTTGATGTAAATGCTGGTGAAGCAGGTATCAACAATACAACTCAAGGAGCTGTTACTGCATTTTCTGCAGGTGTTGACAATATGAATGGTGCTGTATTTATGTTCTTTTATTTCTAATAAAGAATGTGAAACGCTATAATAAGATAAAAAAGAGGTTGCCTTAATGGGTAGCCTCTTTTTTTTATCTTTACAGGTAGAAGAAAATCAATTCCCCAATTATTAAAACAAATTAGCATGAAGACAGTAATTATACTCGTATTTTTATTTGTTGGCTTGAATCATCTTCAAGCTCAAGATTCGAATGATGAACCACTAACAGGCAAAAAAGGACAGGTAATTTTACCTCAAAAAGGAGATATTGGTGTAGGAGTGAACTTAATTCCTTTTTTTTATTGGATGGGAAATTCTTCCAATGCCAATGCTAATAATACAGGGGCTTCGAACGATAAGTTTTTTAATATTTTTGGTAACTCTGTGATTCTCGGAAAATACATGTTAACTGATAAATCAGCCCTTCGATTGGCTTGGGGTATTAATTTGGGAAATACAACAGAAGATGAATATATACAAGATGATGCTTCAAACGACCCGAATGTAATGGTTAAAGATAGCCGCAGCTTAAATTGGAGTCGAACAAGTTTGGCTTTGGGTTATGAAATGCGTAGAGGGAAACGTCGATTGCAAGGTTTTTGGGGCGTAGATTTGCGTATGACTTACAACAAAAATAGCGATTATATTTATTCTTATGGTAATGGTTATTCTTTGTCAAACCTTGTTCCTACGTCTTATGATTGGGGGAGTAATCTTAATGCAAACAAAAGAACGATATCACACACTGGCTCTAATGTCTGGGCTGTTGGACTAAGAGGTTTTGTAGGCCTTGAATATTATATCGCTCCCAAAGTATGTATTGGGGCAGAATTTGGATGGGGAGTGATGTATCAACATGGGCTCGCTGTCACCGTTAGTGAAGAATATTACAATCCTATTTCAGAAGAAGTTGCGATAGAGCAACATTATACAGCGGCTACGAATAGCGTTTCTGCTGGAGTGGATAATTTTGATGGAACAGTATACTTGATGTTCTTTTTTAACAGTGGAGGAGGAACGGGTTCTAATTCTAAAACAATAAAGAATGGCGCTAAAAAAGAGAAGCCTAAAAAGGAAAAAGCAGTGAAAAAACCAGGAAAAAGAACGATTGGAAACAGCCGTTTTTAGAGTACTGTAGAACATAAAAGCGAATGCTTTACAAAGGAAGTTGTTTGAGAAAAATTATTTTTTCAAACAACTTTTTTTGTGTTTAATCTGTCCGTTTGTACTCCGAAAAAAATAATCTAGCTTTGTAAGCACTATTAAGAGCAACTCAATAAATAGTATTAACTTATGTTTTTTCTACAAAAATTTATAGTTTAGCATTCAATACTATAAGTTAGATACGGGTAAACGTTTTTAAGGAATAAAAATTAAAAAATAAGACAGATGAATAAAGTAGTGGCAAATGCCGAAGAAGCAATTCAAGGAATTAAGGACGATATGACCTTAATGTTGGGTGGCTTTGGTTTGTGTGGTATTCCCGAAAATTGCATTACTGCTTTGGTAAAGGCAGGTGTAAAAGGGCTGACTTGTATTTCAAATAATGCAGGCGTAGATGATTTTGGAATTGGTTTGATGTTGCAACAGCGGCAAGTAAAGAAGATGATGTCTTCTTATGTTGGTGAGAATGCAGAATTTGAACGTCAATTGTTAAGTGGTGAATTGGAAGTTGATTTGATTCCTCAAGGAACTTTGGCAGAGCGTATCCGTGCTGGTGGCGCAGGAATACCTGCTTTTTATACCGCAACAGGTTATGGAACAGAGGTCGCAGAAGGCAAAGAAGTGAAGCATTTTGATGGGCGTCCTTATATCATGGAAACGGCTTTGCATGCTGATTTTGCAATCGTTAAGGCTTGGAAAGGGGATACACATGGTAACTTGATTTTCAAGGGAACGGCACGAAATTTCAATCCAATGATGGCTAGAGCTGGAAAAATTACGATTGTTGAAGTAGATGAGTTGGTAGAACCAGGTGAATTGGACCCGAATCATATTCATGTACCAGGAGTTTATGTACAACGAATCTTTAAAGGGGTGAACTACGAAAAAAGAATTGAACAACGCACGGTGCGAGGTTAAATTGATTTGAAAATGTTGAAATTTGAAAATTTGAAGATGTTGTAACCTTTTTATAGCACATGACGTTTGTTATGTTTCAAGTTTTTATTTTTTAAACTTCAAATTAGTTATAATGAGGAATGATAGACCCAATTTAATTGTTGATTTGACACTTGCATTTTCCTTTAAGCTTATGCAGTACACTGAAAACCTAGAGTCTCTTAGGAAGTTTAACTTGTCAAATCAATTGTTTCGTTCTGGAACATCTATAGGAGCAAATGTGATGGAAGCACAGAATGCCGAAAGTAAGAGAGATTTTATTCATAAAATGAAAATAGCAGCAAAAGAAGCTGATGAATCTTATTATTGGTTGTATTTGTGTGATTTGTCTAAAAGTTACCCTAGTTGTGGTCAATTATTAGCAGAATTAGATATAATTGTCAAGGTTTTGTCCAAGATAATTTCTACTGCTAAATCGAAATAAGTCAATTATCAAATTGACAAATTTTCAAATTATCAAATTGAAAAAAAAATGGCTTTAGATAAAAATGGCATTGCTAAGCGCATTGCAAAAGAATTAGAAGATGGTTATTATGTAAATTTAGGGATTGGTATTCCTACTTTGGTAGCCAATTATATTCCAGATGGAATTCAAGTATTTTTACAATCAGAGAATGGTTTGTTGGGAATGGGACCCTTTCCTGAGGAAGCAGACGTGGATGCTGATTTAATCAATGCAGGAAAACAAACCGTGACGACTTTACCTGGAGCGGCTTTGTTTAGTTCGGCACAGAGTTTTGAAATGATTCGTGGTGGACACATTGATTTGACGGTTTTGGGAGCGATGGAAGTGGCACAAAATGGAGACATTGCCAACTGGAAAATTCCTGGGAAAATGGTCAAAGGAATGGGAGGTGCAATGGATTTGGTAGCAGCTGCTCAAAATATTATTGTTGCCATGCAACACACGAACAGAAAAGGGGAATCTAAATTATTAGCTTCTTGTAGCTTGCCTTTGACGGGCGTTAACTGTATCAAAAAGGTCGTTACTGATTTGGCTATGCTAGAAATTAAGGATGGTGCGTTTCATCTTTTGGAACGTGCTCCTGGTGTTTCTGTAGAAGAAATTCAAGCCAAGACCGCAGGGAAGTTAGTTATTCCCGAAGGTGGTGTTCCAGAAATGGATATTGATTAGAAAAAATTAATATAAAAAAAAGGCAGCTCTTTAGGGGCTGCCTTTGCTGTTTGTATATATATAAGTAAGTAGATGGACAAAATTAATCATCAGATAAAAAGTTCTTTGAAAAATTGATACAAAACTCGTCATCATAATTACGAATGATATTGAATACAGCACTTCTTAAGTGCTTAACAGATTCATAATCTCTTGGACGTAACCATTCATGTTTTATCTTTCTCCACAGCGTTTCTATAAGATTCAAATGAGGAGAATATTTGGGTAAATAGAATACATATAAATCTTTTTGTTCCCATTCTCGATGTTTTTTATAGACTTTTTCAGATTTGTGCCATGGAGCATTATCCATTACTAGCACAGTTGGACGTCTAATTGTTAATACAATCTCATCTATGCATTCAATTACAAAATCACTGTCGATGTATTCTTTAGTTGAATAAGTTGTAAGCTTACCACTTCTACTTAACAGACCAAATAGATTAAGTGCTTTTGTTTTAGAACTACGTATACTAATTTGCTCACCAATTGGTTGCCATCCATAAGGTATGCTTGGAGTCAAATTAAATCCTGTTTCATCTGTGAAGAACAAATCAATCAATCCATTATCTTCTAATTGAAGAAGTTCCCAAAGAAGCTCTTTTTTCTCTTTATAGACGATAGGATCTGGTTCATCTTTCACTCTTTTTCGGAATCGTTTCCATCGATAGTTAAGTTTTTTTTCAAGAATCGTTTTAATGTTTTCTTGCTTAAGTCGATATCAAATTCTTTTTTGATTTGAGTCACGACATTTTTTAAGTTCTGAGGATCATTCTCAACTAAAGTCTTTATCCTTTTCATTTGGTGGGGATCTTCATTTAGCTTGGGCTTTCGACCTCTACCTGGTTTTAATTCAAGCCCTTTTATACCTTCAAATTCCCATGCTTTGTACCACGAATAGACTGATTGAGCTTGGACTCCAAAAAAAATTGCTAGTTCATCTACTGATTTCCCAGAATGACTTAACAATATGGCTTGACACTTTCTTCTTGTCAAATGACTTTTGCCTGTTTTGTATCCTTTTTCCAATGAACTCTTTTGTTCATCAGTTAATTCTTTGATATATTTTTTCTTGCGACCCATGCCGCTAAGTTAATAATATTTTACTTTATAATTATTTTTGTCCATCTACTTAGTTGGACAAAAGTAATTAACCAATTGTTTTTATCTGTACAATTTTACTCAATCACTATCAATTGACCACCAAATTTATTCGCTCCAACTAAGTAGATGGACAAAAATAATTATAAAGTAAAATATTATTAACTTAGCGGCATGGGGCGCAAGAAAAAATATATCAAAGAATTAACTGATGAACAAAAGAGTTCATTGGAAAAAGGATACAAAACAGGCAAAA
>CALDEP010000383.1 GCA_937942475.1 uncultured Aureispira sp. | reverse complement strand
GAAGTACCAGAAGAAGCAACAGCTCTATTATTTAGTTATATAGGCTATGCTACACAGGAGATAGAAATCACAGGAACTACTTTAAATGTTACCATGTTAGAAGGGGTAGATTTAGAGAAAGTTGTTGTAACGGCATTAGGTATTTCTCGTAAAGAGAAATCTTTAGGTTATGCTACACAAGAATTAAGTGGTGAGGAAATCACAAAAACAAGAGATGCTAATTTCTTGAACACTTTACAAGGAAAAGTAGCTGGTGTACAAATTACAGGTTCTTCTAATCTTGGTGGTTCTTCTAGAATTACAATTAGAGGTGCAGGTTCTATTACAGGAGACAATCAACCATTATTTATCGTTGATGGTGTTCCAGTAAACAACAGTAACTATACGACTACAGACCAAGCACGTGGTGCAGGTGGGTACGATTATGGTAATGCTATTTCGGATATCAATCCTGATGACATCGAAACTATGAATGTACTAAAAGGACCTGCTGCGACAGCTCTTTATGGTAACCGTGGTGCTAATGGTGTAATCATGATTACTACTAAAAAAGGTTCTAGATCTACTGATTCGAAATTACCAATTGGTGTTTCTATCAATTCTGGTATTCAATTCAATGAAGTTGCTTTCTTGCCTTCTTACCAAAACCAATATGGTGGTGGTGCTGGTAATGCTTTTGGTACTTCTGTACTTGATACAAATCAACAAATTGTTGATTTCGGTTACGATGGTAGCTGGGGACCTAAATATGATGGTCAAAACGTTAGACATTGGGATTCTTACGATCCGTCTGATGCTTCAAACTTTGGTACAACTAGATCATGGCAAGCGAATCCTAATAATATCAAGGATTTCTTCCGTACAGGAATCCTAGCTACAAACAACATCGCATTTAGTGGTGCTAATGCGCTAGGTTCTTTCCGTTTGTCGTACACGAATACACATCAATTAGGAACACAAGAGAATTCTGAGTTGACACGTCATAATGTTGGTTTTAACGCTGACTATAAATTGACAAAAAAATTAACAGCGACAACGTCTATCAACTTCGTTTCTAGTCAAGGAAATGGTCGTCCAATCACTGGTTACGGTGAATCCGTTATGAGTCAATTCAACCAATGGTTCCAAAGACAATTGGATATGGATCGCTTGAGAGATTACAAAAATCCTGATGGAACACAACGTACTTGGAATAGAACTAGTGAAAATAACGGAGATCCTAACTATTGGAACAACCCATTTTGGGATCGTTACGAAAATGGTCAACAAGATAGAAGAGAACGTCTATTTGGAAATGTTGGTCTAAGTTATGCGATTACAGATTATTTGTCAATTAGTGGTCGTGCTATGACAGATTTCTACACAGATCGTCGTGAAGAATGGATTGCAGTAGGTGGTGTTAATGAAGCTGGCTACTCAGAAGATGTTCGTTTCTTCAGAGAAAACAACTATGAAGCTACTTTGAATTTCAGCAAAAGAATTGGTGAAATGTTTTCTGTTAATGCTATTGCTGGTGTTAACTTCCGTAAAAACTCGTTTAACCGTAATTATGGAGCAACGCAAGGTGGATTAAACACAGCAGGTTTTTACAACTTGAGCAACTCTGTTTCTCCAGCTGAGATTACAGATTTTTCTAGCCAACAAGAGATCTTCTCTGGCTTTGCTAATGCATCTATTGGATTTAAGGATTTTCTTTACCTTGACTTGAGTGGTCGTTTTGACATTAACTCTACTCTACCTGTTAAAAACAACACATATCCTTATTACTCTGCTGGTCTTAGTTTTATCTTCTCTGAATTATTGCCTAAAAATGATATCTTATCATACGGTCAATTTAGAGCGTCTTACGCTCGTGCAGGTAATGGTACAACTCCTTATCAGTTAGAGATTACTTATGCAACGAATCCTAGTTTCGGTAGTAATGGTTTAAGTACGGTTCCTAACAGTTTAAATAATGCTGATTTATTACCAGAGAGTACTAACTCATTTGAAGCTGGTTTAGATTTGAGATTCTTTAAAGGTCGCTTGGGACTTGACTTTACTTACTACAACCAATTAACTGAAAACATGATTTTCAATGTTGCTGTATCTCCATCTACTGGTTATACAAGTAAAGCATTGAATGCAGGAAAAGTTTTAAATCACGGATTTGAAATTTCAGCTAATGCTACTCCTGTGAAAACAAAATCTGGTTTCAGATGGGATATTGGTCTTAACTTTGCTAAAAACAACAATACTACATTAGAATTAACTGACGGAACAGAAAACTTACGTTTGACATCTTTATTTGGTGTTGTTTTGGAAGCTAGAGTAGGTGAATCTTATGGTACACTTGTTGGTACTGACTTCGTTTATGACGATGCTGGAAACAAAATGGTTGATGCATCAGATGGTACTTATTTAGTATCTGAGGAAGTAAAAGCATTGGGTTCTGTTTTGGCTGACTTTAATGGTGGTGTTTCTACTACTATTTCTTACAAAGGTATTTCTTTGTATTTATTATTTGACTTCCAAAGTGGTGGTAGTGTATTCTCTCTAAGTAACATGTGGGGTAAATACTCTGGTATGTTAGAAGAAACTGTTGAAAATGGTATCCGTGAAGATGGTATCGTTGTAGCTGGTGTAGCTGCTACTCAAGATGCAACTACTGGTGAATGGGTAAGTACTGGTGTTGCTAATACTACTGTTGTTGATGCACAAACACATTTCTTCTCTAATCAAGGATATGTTATTAACTCTGTTGATGTTTATGACGCTAGTTTTGTAAAATTCAGAGAAGCTCGTTTAGGATATACTTTCCCTAACAAGATTTTTGGAAAAACTCCATTCAGAGATGTATCTCTTTCTGTTGTAGCTAGAAACATAGCCATTCTTCACAAGAATGTTCCAAACATTGATCCTGAAGCTGCTGTAAGTTCTGGAAATATCCAAGGTTTTGAAGGTGGTCAATTACCAACAGAACGCTCTATTGGAGTGAACTTAAAGCTAAAATTCTAATCACCAACGAAAAATTAACGAATTGTTATGAAAATTCAATTTAATAAATATATCAAATATGGGGTCTTTAGTGCCTGCATATCTATGGGTTTCATGTCTTGTGATAAACACTTCACAGAGATAAACACAGACCCAAACGAACCAAGTAGTACTTCTACTTCGTTCTTATTAAGTAATGCTCAAAAGTATATGATGGATTATACTTGGGATGAGTGGTTCAATGGTCGCCGTGGTAATCAATTGGCTCAATATTGGGCTTCTAACCAATATAGTGGTGAGTCTAGATATGCTCTAAGAACAACCATTACCAATACTTATTGGGGCAACTTTTATGCTCGTTCATTACAAGATCTACAAGAAGTTATTCGTCTAAACGAAACAGCTCCTGAAGATTATATTGGTTTTGGAGCAACAGAAAACCAAATAGCTATCGCAAAAACATTGCAAGCTTGGGTTTATCAAAACATGACAGATTGTTGGGGACCAATTCCTTTCTCTGAAGCGTTGAATGCTGCTGGAACTTCTTTTCCTAAATATGATTCTCAAGAAGAAGTATATACGGGTTTGTTATCCTTACTAAACGAAGCGATCAATAGTTTCAATACAGCTGATAACTCTGTTCAAGGAGATCTTATTTATGGTGGAGACATTACTCTATGGAAAAAATTCGCTAACTCATTGAAAATGCGTGTAGGTATTCGTATGGCTGATGCCTCTCCTACTACTGCTGCTACTGCTGTAAGTGAAGCAATTGCTAGTGGAGTATTTACTTCTAATGCTGATAATGCTTTGTTTCAATACCAAAATGGTGCACCAAACAATAATCCATTAGCGGAAGACTTCAAAACTCGTAACGATTTTGCTGCATCTAACACAATGGTAGATGAACTAAACCGTTTGGGTGATCCTCGTGTAGGGTTCTTCTATGCTCCTACTGCTAATGGTGGTACTTATGTTGGTGAAGTTTATGGTTTATCTGAAGCTAATGCAGCCTTAACGTTGAATGATGATATCTCACAAAGAAATCCTCAAGTTTTAGCTGAAACGGCTCCTGGTATTTACATGGACTATGCACAAGTAGAATTCATGTTAGCAGAAGCTGCTGAACGTGGTATTGGTGGAGCTGGAGCTGCGGCAACACATTACAACAATGGTATTACTGCTTCTATGCAATACTGGGATGCTAATGGTACACTTTCTGCAACTGATATCAGCAATTACATTGCTCAACCAGAGGTAGATTATGCAACACTATTAGGAACTGAAACTTGGAAACAAGTAATCGGACGTCAAAAATGGATTTCTTTGTATATGCAAGGAATTCAAGGTTGGACTGAATACAGAAGATTAGACTTCGGTATTCTTCAAGTACCTGTTGATGGAACATTAGATGGAACGGGTATTCCTACTCGTATGAAGTACCCATTAGATGAGCAAACTCTAAATGGTAGTGAATACGCTGAAGGTGTTTCTTCTTTAGGAGGTGCTGATGATCAGGACACTAAATTATGGTGGGATGTAAACTAATATCCTTCTTAACAATACTATTTTATTGGAGCTATCTCTTTGGAGATAGCTCCTTTTTTTGTCCCTCGTCCAACTGGTCCAATAACCATTGCTGCTCTACTAAAGGCTGTGTCTTTTTTACTTCTGCTATTAATCCACTTCTTATATTTTTATCGTTGAGTGGCAAGCCTAAAAATTTATTTACCAGACGCAACAAGTTTTTATAAACCTGTTTGTGATAACCCATAATATCTTTTCGTTGCAAAAACACATTAAAACTTGCAATCAAAGCCAATAGCGCATCTATACTTTCTTCTTCATAATAAATTTTGAGCAAAAGTACTTTGGCATCTAAGGTCAAAAATAAATCGTCGTACTCTTCTACTTGTACTAATAATTGGAGTGCCGCCCCATAATCTCCTGTAGAATAATGCAATTTAGCCGTAGAATACACTTTATAGGTATGCTTAAACTTTTGAGGTAAATACACCGTGTATTCTTTTATAAATGCTTCTACCCACTCAAATTCCTTTAGTTTCAAGCCTGCTGAAACAATGTTTTTATAGGTAAATCGACTCAAGGCATTTTTATCCAACAAGATCGTCGTCGTCAAACCTCCTTGATACAACTCAAATACTTCCCCAAAGTACTTACTGTTTCCTGTATTAATTTGTTTGATGCAGTAGTTAATCGTCAATTGAAATAGCTCATACTGCTCTTCTTTACTAAATAAGGCAATGTGTTCAAAGAAAAGATTTCTCAAGGTTTTATAATGTCTTTCATTATCAGCATCAATTAAACTTTGATAAGCCTCATAATAAATCTTGACAGAAATAGAACTGCTGCCCTCCTTAGCATATTCCAAAACGGCAGCCAATAAAGGAATGTCATATTCGCTTTTAAATACATTACTATGACTGGCAGCTGTGCAAGCATATTTGAGCGTTGCTATAATAAAAAACTCCGACAAATGCCCAAACAGTTGAGGTAGGTTATTTGCCTCTGTTCGACGTTCTGTACTTCCATGTTTGAACTTTTCTATCTCCAATTGATAGGCTTCTAAATGAAAATCACTGTTCTTTAAGCTTTTTTCTGCCAACTCTTGTTCCGACTTTCGCAGTATCTTGGTGCTTAATTTGGTTAGACCCCGCAAACGATACACCTCTAATTGTTTTCTTTTTAGAAATAATTGATCTAAAAAAAGGTGATTATACCCGACAAAATGTTCTAATACATTTAAGGCATAAGATTGTACATGACGAAGCTTTAAATCATTATAAAATGCCAAAGGAAATAGTTCTTTATAGATTCGTTGCTTATCTACTGTTGTTTTTGTTATTTTAGTCTTTCTAGCCAAATAATCAAAGAGTTTGCAAACCTCTTGATGTTGATTATGCATGGGAGAATAAACCCATTTCTGCAAGGCTTTTTTTTCTTGTTTTGTAAGGCTCTTATAAAGCTGTATAAAATTACTTTTTATCATAATTTAAAGATACAATTTATAGTCTTTTTGCCCGACAAACTCATTTTTTTGTTTTAGTTATCTACTAGAATAGCTTGTACTTTTGGTCTATATCTTTCAAAAATGCTAAAATGTAATAAATTATGAAACAAATTTTATGGACTCAATGGATATTGCTACTCAGCTTTTGCTGCTTCCTCAATAGCAGTATTGCTCAAGGATGGGAACGTACCTATGGTTATAACCAAAGAGATGCCGCCTCTGACATACAACTAACTAGTGATGGGGGCTATATTGTTAGTGGTTATGCATACGATACCATTGGATCCGACCGTAATATGTATGCAATCAAATTAGATCATAATGGCGATACTCTTTGGACTAAAATTAATGGCATATCAACAGTGACAGAAACCGCATCAACAGGACAAGAAACATCTGATAGCCTTTTTTTCATAGCAGGAACAAGTTCTAATTATGCTACAGGAGTTTCTCAAATGCACTTCATCAAAATGGATAGCAATGGAGATACTCTTTGGACAAGAAAATATTCTAGTAGTATACAAAACGGACTAGATAACTTTAGTTGTCGTGCTGCTATACAAACCTCTGATGGAGGCTATCTATTAACGGGGTCGGATGATTACGATGCTGCTATCGTCAAAATTGATGCTATTGGTGATACCCTTTGGACACGTACTTATGGATCGTCAGCTACGGAAGATAGATTTTTAGCCCTTAAAAAAACTTCTGATGGAGGTTATATTTTTGCTGGGGACAAAAGTGTCCCTGCATTCCCAATCGACAACCGACAAATGTATCTTGTTAAAACTGATGCAAATGGAGATTCTTTGTGGACTAAACTTTATGGAGACGCTACTTTCCCTATAGCTTTCGACGTTTCTCAAACGTCTGATAATGGCTACATATTAATAGGCTCTAGTTACTCAAATAGTACTACTATATCTGTAGTTAAAACAGACTCCTTGGGCAATACTCTTTGGGAAAACACTTATAGTGGCTCTATAGGTGCTTCAATCAAAGAAACTTCTGATGGAAATTATGTTTTGGTAGGTTCCTCTCTAAGTGGTTATAACTTATTGATAAAAATAAATGCTATAGGAACTGAGTTGTGGAGAAAAAACTATGCATTTGGTAGCGCACGGCAAGTACACCAAACAGCAGATGGAGGCTATATTTTCGCTGGAGATACCAAGCCTAATCATGGTGGTGTTAACAATAATAGTATTAACATGTATGTTGTTAAAACTGATTCTTTTGGCAATTCTCTTCCCAACTACATTCGTGGTCATGTATTTCAAGATAACAATACCGATTGTCTTTGGAATACAGGGGATGTTGACTTAACAGGGGCAATTATTACGGCTGAAAACAATAACAATGGTAGAATTTATTATGGTACTACAGATGCCTTTGGTTCTTACGAAATCAATTGTGCCGCAGGAAATTATACCGTAAATATCAATGCAAGTAGTCCATATCATAGCACTACTTGTTCTCAAAGTATAAGTTCTACGCTATTGCTTCCCGCTGAGGTAGATACCATCAATTTCCCATTAGAACCTAGCCTAATTTGCCCTTTATTGTATGTTGATTTATCGGCTCCCTTTATTCGACAAACAGGCAATGGCAGTATTTATACTGTCCACTATTGCAATCAAGGAACAATGGAGGCTCATAACGCCTATGTCAAAGTCGAGCTTGACCCTGCTTTAACAGTATTAGGGAGTAGCATTGCCATTAGCAACCAAAATAACAACATATACACTTTTCTACTTGGAAACTTATCTATTGGACAATGTGCTTCTTTTACCATTGATGTCATTGCAGATACCAGTGCGATTATGGGGCAAACATTTTGCTCTAAAGCGCATATTTATCCAGACTCTATCTGTATTCCAAACTTATGGAATGGTCCTATTTTAGAGGTGGAGGTAGATTGTATTAATGATACCATTCATTTTGAAATTCAGAATATTGGTAATCCTATGTCTCAACCCTTGCAATACTTTGTTTATGAAGACAATATTATCTTTAGTATTGGCAATACCAATCCTTTAGGAACCTTTGGAACGCAAACGATAAAAACAGCAGCAGGTGTTGGTAAATCCTATAGGTTTTCTGTCAATCAACTCTTTGGGTTTCCTTCCATTCTTGGTGATTCTGTTGCAACAGCGAGTATTGAAGGCTGTAACCCAGCTCCTAATGGTGGTTTTAATACAGGTTTCATTACTCAGCTATCAAATGGTAATAGTGCTCCATTTATAGCGGTTGATTGCCAACAAATGGTGGGTTCTTATGATCCTAATGACAAATCAGCGCAACCAGAAGGCTACAACAGCACACAACATTATATCGAAGCACATACTGCGCTTGATTACAAAATTAGATTTCAGAATACAGGAACAGATACTGCTTTTTCAGTTGTTCTTAGAGATACTATTTCTCCTTACTTAGATTTATCAAGCCTAGAAATGGGGGCTAGTAGTCATCCTTATACTTGGCGTATTTATGGTCAACGCATTCTAGAAATTAAATTTTCACCGATTGCCCTTCCTGACAGTACGACTAATGAATTGGCTTCTCATGGTTTTGTTCGCTTTAGATTTAATCAAGAAAGTAACAATCCAATTGGTACTCGTATCGAAAATACTGCTGGGATTTATTTTGATTATAATCCTCCTATTATTACCAATACCACTTGGCATACCATTGGCGAAGACTTTGTTCCAATTACGGTTTCTGTCGATCAAATTCACGCTCCTAATACGAAGGTGACCATTTTTCCAAATCCGTTTAACCAGGCTACTAATATAGTAGTTGAAGGGGCTCCTTATCAAGCTTTAACGCTTTCTGTTTTTGATGCAATGGGTCGGTTGGTTTATAATAAGCAAGCTAGTGGAAATTCTATAACCTTATCAAGAGGCCATTTAAGTGAAGGGGTTTATTTTTATCGTTTAGAAGGGGATCAAAAACTCATTAATACGGGTAAAGTAATGGTTCAAAACTAAATCTGTTGCAAAGTAGGTTGGCAAGATAACAGACACTTTTGAAGTGTCTGTTATCTTGCCTTAATGCAGTCATTTCTGCTTAAATTATGCTTTTTTGCGCTCGGCTGATTGCAATAAGAGTTTTCTTTTTACTCGTTCCTTCATTTATTTTTACTTGAAATTCTTTCTCTTGCTCTACTTCTGCATGCCCTCGCTGCGCTCGGCTGATTATAATAAGAGTTTTCTCAAAACTCTTATTACTTTTTCTTTTTACTCGTTCCTTCATTTTTACTTGAAATTCTTTCTCTTGCTCTACTTCTGCATGCCCTCCCTACGCTCGGCTGATTGCAATAAGAGTTTTCTCAAAACTCTTATTGCTTTTTCTTTTTACTCGTTCCTTCATTGTTACTTGAAATTCTTTCTCTTGCTCTACTACTGCATGCCCTCCCTGCGCTCGGCTGATTGCAATAAGAGTTTTCTCAAAACTCTTATTGCTTTCTCTTTTTACTCGTTCATTCATTTTTACTTGAAATTCTTTCTCTTGCTCTACTACTGCATGCCCTCCCTGCGCTCGGCTGATTGCAACAAGAGTTTTCTCAAAACTCTTATTTCTTTTTACTCGTTCATTCATTTTTACTTGAAATTCTTTCTCTTGCTCTACT
>CALDEP010000382.1 GCA_937942475.1 uncultured Aureispira sp. | reverse complement strand
TTTAACTGTTCCGAGTTTTTTCCTAGTTTTATAATAATATCTCGAATATAGTAGGTTCTGATTCTAGAAATACCAGGCGTTGCTGGACCTAAGATTCTATCCCCTAGTTTTGTTTTTAAACATTCCGCAAAAAAGCGTCCTGCTTTATCCACCACATCAGGTTTTTTATGCTTGAGTTGGATTTTAATCAGGCGATGAAAAGGCGGATAAGCAAAGTCAATACGCTCTTGCAATTCTCGCTCAAAGAAGCGTTTAAAATTACTCGTCTTAACTTCATTCAACACAGGATGATCCATCTTGTAAGCTTGAATGTAAACCTTTCCACGCTTCTTTTTTCGACCCGCACGACCACTCACTTGCAACAACAATTGAAAGGCACGCTCTGTTGCTCTAAAGTCAGGGAAATGCAGCATTTGATCGGCACTTAATACGCCCACCAAACCAACATTATCAAAATCCAAACCTTTGGTCACCATTTGGGTACCCACCAAAATATCAACTTCTCTATTGGCAAACGTATTGATGATCTTTTCATGCCCGTGTTTGCCTTTCACGGTATCCCAATCCATTCTAGCGACTTTGATGTCGGGCAAATAGATTTTTAATTCATCTTCAATTTTCTCTGTTCCAAAACCCTTGATAATTAAACCATGATTGCCACAAGCAGGGCAGGATTTTGGTAAACTGCGATGGTGGTTACAATAATGACAATGTAAGTCATTACTATATTTATGATAGGTTAACGTAACATCACAATCAACACAATCGGCAGTCCAACCACACATATTACAACTATAAACAGGCGCATAACCACGGCGATTTTGAAACAAAATCACTTGCTCTCCATTGGCAAGCGTATCTTCAATTGCTTTCAAAAGCTGTGGCGTAAAATGCGACTTCATGCGCTTTTTCTTCGTCTCCTCTCCAGCATCTATGATGAATATTTCAGGCAAGGTAGCTTCTCCAAAACGTTTGTTCAGCTCTACTAGACCATACTTTTTTTGTTGTACGTTATAATAGGTTTCCAACGAAGGTGTCGCTGTTCCCAACAAGGTTTTTGCCTTATACAAATAAGATAAAAAGACCGCTGTATCTCGGGCATTGTATCGAGGAGCAGGCTCATTTTGTTTGTAAGAAGGGTCGTGTTCCTCATCTACGATGATTAAACCTAAATTAGAAAAAGGCAAAAACAAAGCAGATCGAGCGCCCAAAACGATTGGCATTCCATTCAGCGAATTGTGCCAAATTTCTACCCGTTCGTTATTATTAAACTTAGAATGATAAACAATAATTTGGTCTCCAAAGTGTTTTTGAAGTCGTTGCACAATTTGAGCAGTTAAGGCAATTTCTGGCAACAAATAAAGCACCTGTTGTCCTTTTGCAATCACCTCTTCCATTAATTCTACAAAGACCTGCGTCTTTCCACTTCCTGTCACCCCATGCAGCAGCACGACATTTTTCTCTTCAAAAGCATCTTTGACTTCTGTCAAGGCTTGTTCTTGAGCATTGGACAATTTAAAATTACCAATTACTTCCCCATCATATTCACTTAAACGACTGATTTCTACCTGATAGATTTCTAAGATATTTTTCTCGGTCAGTTTTTTTAGTCCCGCAGAATCTATTCTTGCTCTATCGTAAAGTGCCGTTTTGGGCACTTCGTCCATCTCTTTGCTCAACTGAATGAATGCCATCAAGGTTTCTGCCTGACGAAGGGCACGAGTACCAATCAACTCAAAAGCATCTCGCAATTTGGTAGGATCGCTAAAGTAGGGTTCTGCCAAGCAGATCATGTCTACCTTTTTACTTTTGTATTTATTTTTTAATTCTTCATTGACATGAATCAAGCGTTTTTCCATCAAACTTTTGATATAAGGATAGATGGTTTTTTGATCAATTAAGGCTTGAATTTCAGCAATGGTTAGCTCCACTCTATTGAATAAAGCTTCAAGAATCGTGTATTCTTTATCGTTGAGGTCGTTAGAGGAAAAGTCTTCTTCTGTGAAATTAGGACGCAAAGTGATTTTGGTTTCACTCGCCAATTTCAACCCAGCAGGCAGTGCCGCATTCATGACCTCTCCCATAGTGGTCGCATAATATTGGCTCATCCACTCCCACAACTTAAATTGTTTTTCGGTGACAACAGCTTCGCCATCGAGCACATTAAGAATCGGTTTGGGAACGTAGTTTTCAGGTTCTGTCTGGTGGATTTTGTAAATTAGAGCCGCATATAATTTGCTCTTTCCAAATTGTACTTCCACCCGACAACCAACCTGCACTAAATCTTTGAGATGAAGTGGAACGCTGTAGGTATACAGTCTAGGCAAAGCAACAGGAACAATTACGGTTACAAATAATCGTTCTGTTTTTGCTTTATTGTCATTTTCCAAAAGATGGAGCAGTTGATCCATATAGTGATAATCCTTTATTTTGTCTTAAATCGAGTTCGGTCTGAGTAGTCTATTAGATTATAAAGATAGGCATAAAAAGAAGGATAAAAATGATTTGCACCTTTTTTTGTTACGCAAAATAATGATTGTGTAGTTTATTTGCTTATTTTTATTCAAAAAGGATAAAAAAAAGACAAACCCTATTGGAAGAGTTTGTCTTTTTTAGAAATCATATTTTATTGAATTCTAGTGCGTAGTTGCAGTTGTAGGTTCATTTATAGTTGTATTAGAACTACCTTGACTTGCCTCTTGTTTCTTTCTAGCCAAACGCATTGATTTTGTTCTAAAACGCTTGTTGAAAGGAGCGATGAAGTAAGCTTTGAAAATGTAGCCCCAAAAAGTAGGTTCATTCAAGCTAGGATCAATTTTGTGTGCAATTTTTTCATGTGCTGCTTGTCCTTCACTCCAATGCATGTTTGCATTCATATGGTGTACCGTGTGGAAACCATTGTTAAACAAGAACCAGTTTAAAGACAAGAAATGTGACCCTGTAATATTACGAGAGTGATTAAACTCTGATTCTTCATCTGCATGTACATGTTGTACAAAGTTGAAAACAACTACAGAGTACAAAGAAAGCTGTTGTGGTATAATCACCAAAACGATAGCTGCTACCCAGTTTAGGTATAAGAACGTAACGATCCAAGACATTAAGACGACAATTTGAGAAATGTAACGCCAAAATTCACCACGGTTTTTGCGGTAACGTTCCTTCAAAAATTCCTTGATAGCAATTCCTTGATAGTAATTACTAACAAGTGGGTATAATAAAAGAACCCAAAGGTCATTTTTTTCTGAAAAACGGTATGTTTTAGTATAATCAGGCTCTTTGTTGTTGTGTTTGTGGTGGTTACGATTGTGTGTAGGAATCCACGCAAATACAGGTGTGCCATAAAATAAAGACAACCAATATTCCATAATTCTGTTTAATGGTTCTGACTTGAATACAGAGACATGCATGGTATTATGTGCCATAACAGACACTGTTACTGCCATAAATAAATGCCAGATATAGAATCCTGCAAATACTAGTGCACCTCCTGTCCATAAAATACTGTTCGCATCATTCCATGATATCCACATAAATGCGAATAAACAGGTAGTGATGGTCATAAAAAGAAGAGTTTTTAAATCAGCTTTGTACTTCAACATTTTTAATAATTTTTGATGATAAACGGCTGCTGTTGTTAATCATAAACGGCAACAATTTAGTTGAAATAATAATCACAAAACAAAGGTTTTGCATTTATTAAGAACATTTTGACTTTTTATAAAGTGTTGTTCGAAAATGGAACAAGCAAAGTGTCATTTAACACCCAAACACTTCATAAGGTTTAAAAGCAAGGCAAAAATACAAAGTTTTATACATATTCTTGCTATTAAAACTGAATTTAATGTATTGTTAATAACATAAATGCTTGAATTATAAAAACATAAACTTTATTATTATTTGTTTTTGTTTATTTGTATATATGTTCAATTAACAGAAAAAGCACTTTTTTTGCCTTATTTTATTGCTTTTTAACTTCAATACTAATGATGCACAAAACAATACTAGCCCCTATAAAGTTTTTGTCTTAAAATGATGGTGTCTGTAAATAAGTGCTGTTTGTTGACTGGTAAAGGTCTGGCTGTTAGCTTGTTTTGCTTGTTATTTTAGGATGGAATAATGTTTTGTTAAAGGAGGTGATGGCGGAGTGTTGACATAAAAAAAGAAGAAATCTAGCCCAAGACTAAATTTCTTCTTCCAAATAGGAAAACAAGCGCCCTAATTCATCACCACTTTCCGATGCAAACACAACCCATCCTCACTTTCAATTCGAATAAAATAAATCGTATTTCCTCGATCTAGTTGCAATTCAATATGGTCGGTAGAGCCAAAGTTTTTGTCTAGAACAATTTGACCATTGGTCTTAACAACCCGAACCCTTGGGTTTAAGCAAAGGGAT
>CALDEP010000381.1 GCA_937942475.1 uncultured Aureispira sp. | reverse complement strand
ATGTTATTGATAACAAGTGTCATTTTATTTTTTTATCTAAAAATTTAATAGGGCAGAGCTTTAATTCTTCTTAACTTTAAATGATCCCTATTGAGTACAGTTTAACATAAGTTTTGACTTTTATTACAGAGAATTTTTGATAAAATTCGAGGACTCCCGCAGTTTGATAGCCTTAGCTATCAGAACGAGGACAAGACGAAGAAGTTTGCAAAAAGGCTCGCTTAATAAGTGTTGAAAATTTATGTTACACTGTATTTAATGCTTAACGAAAAAAAATATTCGCAGGCTCATGAGAAAGTTCTTGCGTAACAGGAGTTACTAATAAAAGTATCTATTTTTTCAACCACACAGCAGGATTTTCTTTGTACTTATTGTGCCAGATTTCAAAGTGCAACAAATGCCCCTCTGCGTTATTATCTCGCCCGATAGTTCCTATTTGTCCGCCCTGTTTTAGTTGCTGTCCTTGCTTTACATAGACTTTGGCAACATTAGAATAAGTGGTGTAATAATCTCCATGCTTCACCATCACTGCATTTTGATAGCCTGGAATGGTAAACACACTGACCACTTGCCCTTCGTGGATGTTTCGAACCACCGAATTGTATTGTCCTTTTATGTCTACGCCATTATTATTTATCAAAACATCGTGAAATAAAGGATGTTGATGTTGCCCGTAAAAACCAATGATTTTTCCTTGATAAATCGGCCACATTAATTTACCTTTTTGGGCTGCAAATTTTTTACTGGCAAGCGTTTCAGATCGAATTGGTTTTAGAATAGGATTGGTAGAACTGTTGTTTTTAGTGGCTGCTTTTTTCTGCTTGTACTTTCTAGCAGCTTCTTTGGCAGCAGCAATTTGTTGCAAAATAGCTTTTTCTATTTTTTTGCTCAATTGCGTTTTGTAGCGTTTCTTGCGCTTTAAATCTGCACGAAGCTTGCCTTCTTGTTTTTTGAGTTTGGTAATTAGATAGGATTTGTTGGCTTTCTCTTTATCCAAGAGTTGCTTTTGGGCTAATTCTTCTTGTAATAATTGGTCTTTTTCAATTTTCTGAGCTTCTAATTGATTGATTCGTAGCCCTAAATTTGTTTGCGTTTTTTGGATAAATGTCGCTTGAACACTGCGCTGTTTTTCTAGACTTTGTACATAAATCCAGCGTTGATAAGTATGATTAAAACTTTCGGCAGACCAAAAGAAAGCAATCACGCTTTTACTGATTTTATAACGGTATAGTTGTCGAATGAGCTTTTTATAATGTCCTTTTAAACTTATTAAATCATCGTCCAATTTTTCGACCACCGTCATTTTACGATCAATCATCGTATCTAGAACGGCAACTCGCTGGGCAACATCTTGAATCAATACCTCTCTTGTTCCTATTTGAGTTTCTAAGGCGTTTAGTTTTTTAAAAGTTGCTTTTTTGCTACTTGCTGCTTTGCTTAGGAGTTGGCTTGTTTTATGAATTTGTTGGTTGACTGATGTACGCTTTTTCTCTAGGTCAGTTCGAGACTGTCCGTAGAGGTTGTTGATTCCTAATAATAGTAAGAATATGTAAATTAGTCCTTGCATGTAAATCGTCGTTTCTATGTACTTCTTCTATAATAAGCTCCAAATGTAGATGCCACAAAATACGAATAAATATGTAATTCCTAGCCAACTCAAAACCTTTATGCCTTTTGAGGGCTGTTGAGCTTTGGGCAAATAACGCATCACTAAGATATAGTTTGCAATAGCAAAGAAAGGAGCCGTTAAAAACGATAAGGTGGTTGCTACGATTAAAAAAGAAGCCATGTTGGTTAAAAATACATTTAGGATCACTAAAGATCCTAAAACTAAAACCAACAACCAACCTAAGTAATATTTTCTAGGCGTTTCGACAATACCTTCTTTGTTATCAGTATCCTGCACCAACAAACTATGCGCTCTTGCCATTGATCTGGGAAGTGCATCCAAACAAGTAATCGTGGTACTAAACATGGTAATAAAAGCTGCCATGCCGACAAAAAGTCCTGCTCCACTCCCTAAATTTGCGATATACAGGTCAATTAATTGCTTGGCAAATACAGCTCCTTTTGGAGAAAATTCTGCCCCAGAATTATACATCACTAATGCGCCCAATGCAACAAAGAAAAACGCCAATATAGTCGTTCCTATATAGCCTATATTAAAATCAAAAAGAGATTTTTTTAAATTAAAATCACCTGCGGTATGCTTTTGTTTTTCCAATGCCCACAAGGAATGCCAAACCGACAAATCCATTGGCGCAGGCATCCAGCCCATAAAGGCAATCACAAAGGCTAAACCTACGCCTTCCATCGGAAATTGTTGCGTCCAATCTATCGGGTCTTGTACGTTATAAAAGGCAATAAATACCGTAATTAGGGTGATAATAGTTAGGGTGATGATGATAAATTTCATCAAATGATCCAAGAACTTGTACCGTCCTATTAATAATAAAGCAGAACAAATGACTAACAAAATGCCTACCCAGGGCATCAAACCAACTCCGCCAAACAAATGGGCGGCTAAGCTTGCTGTTACAATCGTAACGGCTGCTTGTACAGTAAACATTGTTCCCAAGGTGATGCATACAAAAAGTACCAAAACCCAATTCCCTAAGCGTTGATACCCTCTTAACAAACTCTCGCCTGTAGCGGCGGCATATCGAGGTCCAAATTCAAAAAATGGGTACTTAAAAAGATTGGCAATTAAGACCAACCAAATTAAACCAAAACCATAATTTGCACCAGCTCTAGTCGAATAAACCAAATGGGATACTCCAACTGCCGCTCCCGCAAATAACAATCCTGGTCCCAAAGATTGCAGTAGATTTTTAACCCGCATATAAATGATTAAAGATGTTACACAAAAACCCTTTTAGATTCTTATTAAAACCTATTTAAGCTTTCTTTTGATTTTTAATGTTGAATGCTTAATTTTTAATGTTCCTTATGCTCTTATAATTAAGCATTCAACATTAAAAATTAAGCATTTTAAATTAAGAAAAAATTGACATTTAAATTTCAGTCTTTTTGCGACCTAATCCATTTTTTTGCGTAGCAGAAGTGACTAAATAGTTTCACAACTAATTTCTAGCCCAGCAACAATCAAACGCTCCAACAAGACGCTTCCAAATGCAATACTTGGCGTCAAAAAGCCACTATAATCAGGCAATCTTTCTTTGTCCAAAGACAAAGCCAAGGCACATTCACACAAAAAACAAGTCGTTGCTTTGTTTCCTGCATCACCATTATATTTTAAGGTCATCATGGCACGATTTCCTTTGTTGTCTTCTCCTACAATACGAAGTTTGAAAAAGCCTTCTTCAATATCCGTCTCTTTAGGTCCTTCACCAGCACTGGGTCCTAATTTTTTGACTAATTTTCTAAACAATCCCACTTGCCCAAGCACTCCAAAAGAAGCCATGCCTGCTGCGCCCATAAAAGCAGCCGACCGTTTGCCAATCGCATGAAATTCTTCATACCTAAACTGCTCAGGATGTGGCAAATCATATTCTGCTGCTAAACCAATACTTCGATAAACTACTTTGGTGTTTATTTCAGCCATAAAAAAGGGATAAACCCACTTCTTGAGGTCTTCTGCGTAGTGATTTTTCTTTCTTTTGGTAACCTTAGGGATGAAATTCCGATGTTTTAAATCCTTCGTCAACAACTTAGGATTTCCCAAACGTTTCTCCTCTCCTTTTTCGAGCATATTAAGCGCAGACAACAAGGTTCCGCCATTCAAGCCACCTCCTGCTAAGGTATAATAACCATCTGAACTGCTTAATTCAGATTGCCAAGTCTCTCTCATGTATTTTTGTAGAAACCAAATCCCCAAATCAGCAGGGATACTATCAAAACCACAGAATGGAATAATCTTAGCCTTCGTTGCTTGCGCAATTTCGCCATGTTCCTCTAGCATATCTCGTACCCAAGGCGATTCTCCTGTAATATCGACATAATGAACGCCATATTTAGAACAATGCTTAATGAGCTCACTTCCGTACAAAGCATAAGGACCAACAGTCGTAATTAATACTTCTGTTTGTTGTACCAAAATATCAATGTCCTCCTCATTCATAGCATCTGCAATCAAGGCATCAACACTAAGGTTGAGTTCTTTTTTTAGTGCTACTAATTTTGCTTCGCTTCGTCCTGCAATAGCCCACCGAACAGACATAGGGGCATGTTCTTGCAAATAAGCCGCCGCTCGTTGTCCTGTAAATCCTGTTGCACCGTAAAGTATAATATCGTATCGTGTCATAAAGTATTGTTTCGTTTTGGTTCTTCTCTAATATAATAAAACTCTTTAAACTGTATAGCCTAAAGAGTTTTATATTAAGATTAAAATTACTTTAACGATGTTCTAGATAATCACTTAATCGTTTTATTATCAATGAAAATTTTAGTTTTATTGTTACATTTCTTGCTCTTTGGGCAACATAATATCGTCCAAAATATCTTCTTGAAAGGGTTGATCTTGATAAGCACCATCAAGAGCAGTATCTGCGTTTTTATAGCCTAACCAAGTTAGGCGGTAGTACCACGTGGCAATCCCGACTGGAATTACAAATAAGAAGAACAACAACAATACCTCTGTTGCTCTAAATGCCATGCTTTCCAAAAACATGCCCCCTAAAAATAAAAAAGCTAGGTAGCCAATAGCCATCATAAAATAGCGTTTGTGTACCTTGTCCTCGTAACGAACACTATGAATAGCACCACTTAGAACTTGACTAAGTCCTACAAAAAATTGGAGTATCATGCCTAAAAAAAACGCTCCTGGCACAATAAATCCTACTATGTATAGAAACATCATAGGAAGGTAAAACAAGCCTTGAAAGGTTAAATCGTTTTGGTAGGTCTGTTTGGTTGGTTGGTTCATTGTTCTTGTTTTGGGTTATTTAATAATAATACTTCGTGGATTTTTTGTTTTTCTGTCGAAAAATCAAAAAAACATCTATGCATCTATTTGATTATCAGCATTTTAATAAAATGACTGCTAGGAATCTATTTTACTGATAATCAAATAGATACGATTTAGCTGCGCTGTTACTGCGTGATCTACACGAAGTATTGTAATAACTATTTCTATTTCAAAAAAAGGCGAAGTGTTTTCACCCACAGATTCCATTTGCTTTCTTTTTTCTGATCCGAAAAATGGTTTTCGATTTGATCAAACGCATCTTCAATTAAAGCATCGTGTAACCAACGAACGCCTATAGCCCAGGTCAAAATACCGGTTCCTTTTGCGTCCATATCAATGGTATGTGTAATTTGTGTTTGCTCTGAGTTTAAGGACTCAATTTCAAACTGGTGGAAGCCTACAAATTTTTGGGGTCTTGTAAATTGGAATCGGATGCGTTCGTTTGGAATGTACTGTTGCACGAAATACCCAATTGGTCCATGCCCTCCTTTAGAACCTTCTTGAAGCCCTTGATCTAATTTCATTCTAGGCCATTTTTTTGTCGGCCAAATTTTATCTTCCTTTGTTGCTAATGTCTTGATGAGTTCATTTACAACACTTTTGGGTTGATGGATAATTCTTTTGTGAATGTTGATTATTTTCATTGTGGTCCTCTATTAAAATTTGCTAGTAAAATTTACTAACTTTAATCTGTTTCGTGCTTCTATTATACAATACGAAAGCTAACTTACAAAAGTTTCAGAAATTACTGAAAGTTTAAAAATTCTTATTATGCTTCCAAATACCTCCTTAGAAAAAGGGCAACTTAGTACGCAAATCATCCGTTCAAGACGCTCTATTTTTCCGCATTCTTACACAAATGAAAAAATTCCAAACAGTCTAATAGAAGAACTTTTAGAGAATGCCAATCACGCCCCTACCCATCGTTTTACAGAGCCTTGGCGATTCAAAGTGATTACGGGAGAAAAATTGGGTGCTTTGGGAGATTTATTGGCAGATTTGTACAAAGAAAAAATGTCTGAAGAAAGTTTTTCAGAAATGAAGTACAAAAAAACAGCACAAAAGCCAAGACAATGCTCTCATGTGATTGCCATTTGTATGGAACGAGATGCCAAAGAAAGTGTCCCAGAATGGGAAGAAGTTGCCGCAACAGCCATGGCGGTTCAAAATATATGGCTTAGTGCTAGTGCTTATGGAATTGGGGCTTATTGGAGTTCTCCATCGACGATTAAATCCTCGTCTTGTCAGGCGTTTTTAAATTTGAGTGAAGGGCAACGCTGTTTAGGGTTTCTTTTTATGGGTTATCACCAAATGCCTGAACAAGCTGCCAAGCGAAGTCCTATTCAAGAGAAAACGGAGTGGTTGTAATGATTATCATTATTATTAACACTTCGTGGAGTTTTTAGTTTTTTAATAAAAAACATAAACCTCGTAGAAGCAGCGTAGCTAAACACATCTTATATTAGATTGATTATCAGTTTATTAGTGTTTTGGATAAATAAAAGCCATCTAGCTGATAATCAATCTAATATGATTTCTATACGAAGTGTTGTATTATAAAAACTAGTCGTTCATAAAACAACTAAAACAACTGATTGATATCTGCCAAAATTTGATTTTTAGCCTTTAAGAATAGGATCTTAAATTCGCCATCATCATCATTTTCAACCTCTTCTTTTGCCCACTCTACCTCTTTCGTCAAGGTGTTTAGAACATCTGTGATCACAATGTCAATGGCTTGTTTGAGGCGAAAGGAAATCTCTCTTTTTTGATATTGGCTAAGACAATAAATGGCATTATTAGCTAGTGCCTCCAAAAACTGAATATCAGCTCTGAAGGCATTTAGCTCATCTATTTCGTCTCGAATTTGTTCTAGTTCAGGTGTCATTTTTATGCAATTAAAAGCGCTTAGAACAAAACCTATATTGATTAATTTGTATTATTTAATTCCAATCAAGGGCTAAACCATCCATAAATCGTACATTTAAAACAGGGTTAACTCGTTTTGCAATCCTACATTTTTAAATGTTGAATGCTAAATGCTGAATTTTTAATGTTCCTTATGCTATAAAGCATTCAGCATTAAAAATTCAACATTAAACATTCTTGTGAAGCCTTTTTTCGCTTTTTTATTTATCAGACCTAATTTTAGCTCTTAGTTCGCATTGTTTTCACTAATCAGTTAACACGGTTTTCTTTTCATTGGTTAACCAACCTTTTTGCAGTAAATACTCTGCAATTTGTATCGCATTCGTAGCCGCCCCTTTTCTCAAGTTGTCTGCAACAACCCACATGTTCAGTGTTTTTTCATTTGATTCGTCTCTACGAATTCTACCTACAAAAACATCATCCTTGTGATGGGCATCTAATGGCATTGGATATTGATTGTTTGCTGGATCATCCAACACAACAAGCCCCTCCGCTTCTTCTAATATAGTTTTTAATTTTGTAATTTCAAAATCTTTGTGGAAGCTAACATTCACACTTTCGGAATGCCCTCCTTGCACTGGAACTCGAACAGCGGTTGCTGTGATTCTCAAGTTCTTATTTTCTAATATTTTACGTGTTTCTTCTACTAATTTAAGCTCCTCTCTAGTATAGCCATTTTCAAAAAAAACATCGCAATGTGGCAAACAATTTTGAAAAATTGGATGGGGATAAGCAGGATCACTAGCCGTCCCTGTTTTCATTTCTTCTTCATATTGTTTGACCGCTTGCACGCCTGTTCCTGTCATAGATTGATAGGTAGAAATCACCAAACGGTCAATTTCGTAAGCATCGTGCAATGGTTTCAAAGCCACCACCAATTGAATGGTAGAGCAATTAGGATTGGCAATGATTTTATCTTCTTTTTTCAAACAATGAAGATTCACTTCAGGAACAATTAAGGGTTTGTCCTCATCCATTCTAAAGGCAGAAGAATTGTCAACAACCGTTGTGCCTACGGCAGCAAAAGAAGCCGCAAATTTTTTAGCGATACTTCCTCCCGCAGAAAAAATAGCCAAATCAGGGGCTTTATCAATCGCTTCTTGCATACTAAGTATCGTATGCTGTTTCCCTTTAAATGTCACCTGTTTACCAACCGAACGCTCTGATGCGACGGGCAAAAATTCTGTAATTGGGAAGTTACGTTCTTCCAATACTTGACACATAACTTGACCCACCATCCCTGTGACGCCAACAACAGCTACTTTCATGACCTTGTTTTTTTGTTTGTTGAGAAGTTCTCAAAAAATCATTTTTTCAATACAAATTTATACCTACAAAGATAGGAAGAATACTTTTGAGAAGCAGCACAATTTATCTTCGAATTATTATCAGGTAGCATAAAAAAATAAAAAGGGTAGTTTGTTTATTAAGTGGATTTCAATAAAGTTCCTAAACTTTTAACCTTCAATTAATCTTAGAGTCTTTATTTTTACTTAAATTGACTAGAATTTGAGTCCTACAAGCGATTTGTAAGCACTCAAAAACATTACTAAGAAAGGAATAGACAAACAACAGCATAATGAAATACATAGCAATACTTTTTTTGATTCTTTGGATAAGTAACAACAGTTTTTCACAAACCTTACAGGATGATTTTTCGGATGGTAACTTTACCACAAATCCTACTTGGAGTGGAACCAATTCAGAGTTTATCATCAATGTAGCCAATGAACTCCAAACGGACAACCTTGGGGTTTCTGCCACGTCAGAACTAAGTACAGCTGCTGCTATTCAAGATTCTACTTTTTGGGAATTTTATGTGCGCATGGATTTTTCGCCTTCCACTTCTAATTATACTAGAGTGTACTTACAGGCTGATGACGCTACCTTGAGCAATACTTCTGATGGTTATTACCTACAAATTGGCGCCAGCGGCAGCAGCGATTCTATAGAAATATATAGAGTTGACGGTGGTAGTGCTACCAAAATTTTTGGTGGAACCAATGCCGCAGTAGCCAACAACCCCATCGTTAGTTTTAGAATTATTCGTGATAATGCAGGACTTTGGGAAGTTTTTACTGATTATGCTGGTGGAACTACCTATACGTCAGAAGGAACCTTTACAGATGCTACACACAATGTTGGGACACATTTTGGCTTTTTAGCTGCTTATACAACTACTAGAGGAGATAAATTTTTCTTTGATAACGTTTATGTTTCGCCTTTGTTGGTGGATGTTATTCCGCCTAGTATTATTTCTACAACCGTTGTTAGTATGACCGCTGTGGATGTCTTATTTGACGAAGTGGTTGATTTAGCTTCTGCTAACCTTCCTGCAAATTATAGTATTAATAGTGGGGCCATAACCCTTACTGGAGCAACTAGAGATGCGAGTAATTTGATGCTTGTTCATCTAACAACAAGTCCGCTAACTAGTGGTTTTATAAACACGATTGTTATCAATGGTGTAGAGGATTTGAATAGTAATGCCACTGTTAATGCTACTGATAATTTCACCTTTTACAACATTCAAGCCGCTGCCTTTCAAGACATTATTATCAATGAAATACATGCCGATCCTTCTCCTATTGTGGGACTTCCAAATGCAGAGTTTGTAGAATTGCTCAACCGTTCTAATAAAATTATTGACTTGGGTGGTTTATTTTTAAACGATGGTAGTGACAAAGTCTTGCCTAGTTTTCTGCTTTTTCCTGATTCTATGGTCACCTTAACGGCTTCTTCCAATGTGAGTGCTTATGCTAGTTTTGGAACAACAGTGGATATGGGTTCTTTGACCTTGACCAATGGAGGGGAATTAATTAGCTTAAAAGATGCTAGTGGACAAACGATTGATAGTGTTGATTATGACGACAATTGGTATCAAGATGCTGTAAAAGACGATGGTGGTTGGACCTTAGAACTTATTAATCCAAATCTAATTTGTCAAGGTTCGATCAATTGGATTGCCTCAAATGACCCAACAGGTGGAACACCAGGACAACAAAACTCGGTTTACAACAACACACCTGATACACAAGGACCGCTATTATCGACGGCTACTTTCACCAGCCCAACACAAGTTCTATTGACCTTTAATGAAGGTTTAGGTAGTAATGCCACAACACTTAGTAATTATAGCCTAAGTAATGCCAATATTCAAGGGGTCACTTTTATACCTCCTAATCAGGTTTCGATAACCTTAACAGCGGCAATGGTTGACTTAACAAATTATACCGTAACAGTTAATAACTTGGCGGATTGCTCTGGAAACAGTGTTCTGAACAATACTACCGATTCGTTTTTGTATTACGAAATTCAAATGGCGACTTATCAAGACCTTATTATCACAGAAATACATGCCGATCCTTCTCCAACAGTAGGTTTGCCTGATGAAGAATTTGTAGAGATTTACAACCGCAGTAACAAGACATTGGATTTAGCCAATTATAACCTATTCGAATCTAGTAACCATGCGCTTCCTACGCACATTATGCGCCCTGGAGAATATGTAATTCTATGTTCGGCATCCAACCAATCTAGTTTTATGGCTTTTGGAACCGTTGTTCCTATCAACAGTTTAAGCCTAACCAATAGTGGCGAATTATTATTATTACAAAATCCAAATGGAGCTACCTTAGATAGCCTAGAATACGATGATAGTTGGTACCAAGATGATAACAAAGATGATGGTGGTTGGACATTAGAGTTAATCAATCCAAGCTTGTTGTGTAAAGTCGGTGCCAATTGGATGGCTTCAAACAATCCAACAGGAGGAACGCCAGGACAACAAAATTCAGTCTACGACAACAGTCCTGACAATATCGCTCCTAGTGTTACCAACGTTCGTCAATATGGTCCCAATCAAATCTTAATTGAATTTGATGATGTTTTGAATAAGACCTTGGCGGGTTTGTCTAGTAGTTATGCCATTGATAATGGAGCTGCTGTTATTACCGTCGTTTGCTTATCTGAAAATCAAGTTATTTTGACTTTGGGAGCCAATATGATAGACCAAACTCTTTATACGATTACCTTGAATAATCTTGAAGATTGTGTCGGCAATAGTATGGGAATTAGTCCCACTTCCATGACCTATTACGAATCTGGTGCAGCGAGTCATTATGATATTATTATCAATGAAATTATGGCCGACCCTAATCCACCTGTTGGATTACCAGAGAAAGAATACGTAGAATTATACAATCGCTCCAATAAACCATTTAACCTAGAGAATTTCACCTTCACAGATGCCTCTTCCGTTACCTCAACCTTGCCCTTCTTTATTTTAGGACCAGGAGAATATGTGACGCTTTATGATAACGGTGACACGATTAGTTTTGCTTTTTTTGGCAATGTCTTGCCTCTGAGCCCATTTCCTGATTTGAATACGAGCGATGAGTTGATCTTACAAGATCCTTCTGGAGAAGTCATTGATGCTGTTGCCTATGAATTGTCTTGGTATCAAAATTCGGATAAAGATGATGGCGGTTGGTCTATTGAACGCATTAATCCTGATCGTCCTTGTGAGGCAGCTGATAACTGGCGAGCGTCTGAAAATATATTGGGTGGAACGCCTTCTAATCCAAACTCGGTATTGGATGTTGCTCCTGATGTACAATCTCCAGATGCTTTGAGAGCCTTCCCTTTAAGTGCGGATAGCATTCGTGTTTATTTTTCGGAAGCGATTGATGATTTGGCAGGCGCAACGATTACAAATTATACCTTAGATAATAACATCAATGTCTTAACGGCACGTTTGGAACCGCCCTTCTACAATACCGCTATTCTTACTTTAGATCAAGCACTTGTTTTAGGAACAACCTATACGATTACCATGAATGTGGGTTTAACGGATTGTATCGGCAACTCCATTGCTTTAATGAATACCGCACGTATTGCTTTGCCACAAGCTATTGAAAAAGGTGATTTTATTTTAAATGAAATTTTATTTAATCCTGTCACAAGTGGAAATGATTTTATTGAGTTGTACAACACCTCTAACAAGGTTTTAAATACAGCGGATTTAGTTTTCTCTAATGCAGAAATCTTGGATGGCAACTTAGCCAATTCCTCCACCTTGCAAACTCGTCCTGTTGATATTAATTGGTTGGTTTTCCCGAATGAATATGTGGTTATCACAGAAGATCCCGACCAAGTTCGAGGACAATATGCAACGCCTAATCCAACGCTTTTTGTTGAAAATAATTTACCAACATACAGTGACAAAGAAGGAAGCGTTTTCCTATATGCAGCTTATGATTCTCTTTATATTGATAATTTTGGAACGCAGCAAGTTGCCTATTTAGCAAAAGTGATGGACTTGTTCGACTATTCTGAAGATTTCCACTCACCGCTTATTGATGATCTAAATGGCGTTTCTTTAGAGCGCATTGATTTCGAAGCGCCAACCAACGATGCCAACAATTGGCACTCGGCAGCGACAGATGTGGGTTATGCCACTCCTGCTTATCAGAACTCTAGTTTCTATGCCAACGATCTTTCTGGAGACGATTTAATTCTGCTCCCTACAGAAACCGTTTCACCTGATGGAGATGGTTATGAAGACTTTTTGTTGATTAATTACAATGTAGATGATTTGGGTTATGTTGCTAACATTGATGTTTACGATGCAACAGGTCGTCTAATTAAAAATCTAATTAATGGTGAATTACTAGCAAGAGAAGGTAGTTTACAATGGGATGGAACTAATAATGAAGGCAAGAAAGCAAGAATTGGTATCCATATTTTAGCCATAGAAATTTTCCGCCCAGATGGAACCGTCAAACGCTTTAAGAAAACGTGTATTGTTGCGGGTCGAATGAACTAGCCACCATGCAAAGATGACAGCCACCTTCAAGGTGGCTGTCATCTCTGCGTGGCTGTCATCTCTGCATCGCTTCCCTCCTACTGCACGGTATAACGCACCAAAACCAAATTATCTAAAACAACATTCGTAGACCAGATGAATTCAGCATCATTTGAATTATCATCAAAAACATCTTCGAAATTAGTGTAAGAACTTTTATTATCAACCCCTATTTCCGCATTGGTATAGGTTGTTGCAGCAGGCCAAGCAGTATCATCAAAACTAGCCATTTTCCAATCACTAGGAACCGCCCAATGCACCCCATAAGCTTGACTTCCATCGTCTGTGCCACTAGTCATACAGCTAGAAGAACTCCGTGTGCTGCCACTCTCTGTCAAACAAGTTAAATCATAAACAGGAGCCGTATAATAGGTCTGTGCTTTCCAATCACTTCCTGTTTTTGCGACAACAGTATTACTAGCATCTTTAAAAATTCCGACAAAACCACCGTCTCCAGGATGGTAAGCACTTCCTTGATTGTCCTCTGTTCCCAAACCTAAATGCTCTTCCCAATCGATCAATTTTAGCGCAATCGTATACGGCTTATTTACTTGAAAACGCACCACATTAGAGTTAAAAGGCGTAAAAGGAACAGGATCAATTCCAATCAACGTTCCATTGATATACAATTCAAAATAATTATCTCCAAATAAATAGGCGGTAATAATTTCTGTTCCGTTCGCATCTACTTCTATCACAGGAACATTATTAAAATCAATAGCAGCTGCATTGGCATATTGCACACCAGTACATTCATTATACATATCTGGCGCTTTTGCTCCTGTCGCATAAATATTCTCCGCAGGAACCGTCCAAACCGTACCATCTGCTGAAGAAATCGTTCCAACACCACTTATTCGACCATTTCCACAGCTCAATAAATTAGAGGTAAGCGTTGTTGCAGCCCCTTGTGTCACAGCCCCCGTTCCAGTATAATCTTCAATAGAACCAACCGTAGTTGTCGTTGTCTCGCAACTGGTAAAGCCTAAAAAAGCAGCAATACTTAGTGCTCCAATGATTGTTTTTTTCATCTTGTTAATGGTTGTTTGTTTTTACAATAATACTTCGTTGGATTTAGCTACGCTGCTTCTGCGAGGTTTAGTTTTTTTACCAAAAAACATAAAAAACATTTCATATCAGTTTGATTATCATCAATTTAACACTTTTAGCATTTTAAAGCTATCCTGCTGATAATCAAACTGATATAATTTCTCCACGAAGTAATGTTACAATAATCTCAAAGAATTTTAGCGCTTATCTATTAGTCGTCTTAACCCAACCATTCCCCTATTATAACTTATACCTTTCCTTGCCTGCTTTTTAAAATAAAAAGCCCAATTCCTGCCAACAAGGCAAATCCAGCAATCCACCACCAAAGCTTAGAAACAGGCGCTTCTACCAAAGCATCGGCAGTACCCAATTGAATAAAAGGTGCCCAATAAGCAGGATGCGAAGTAATTCCTGTGGAGCTTTTTAAGTAATCCAATTTAGCATTTCTCAAGGCAACATCTTTAGGCAAACCTGCTTTTAAATAAGTATAAAATCGTTCCATAATCAATGCTGTAGAAGCATCGTTTACTTGCCATAAACTAACGACCAAAGAAGGCACGCCAGCATACATAAAAGAACGGGCTAAAGACAGAACACCTTCCCCTTGTTCAAAGCGACCATAGCCTGTTTCACAGGCAGAAAGTACCACTAGACTAGCATTTAAGTTCAATTGAGAAATTTCATAGGCATATAAAAAATTGTCTTCCAAACTATCTTGATTCTCTGTAAATGCCAAACTAGAAGCAAATGGGTAACTGGCATTTAGAATTCCATGCATCGCTAAATGCAAGACATCCATTTCCGCTGCATTCTTTTTTAAATTAGATTCTGTAGCCGCTTCTCCATAATAATAATGCCCTTTTTCAAACAGCTTTTCTAGTTGATTTAGCTCTGTAACAACGGCAGGTAATGGAATCAACTGTTTCCTTGTTTTTTGTTGGAGCAGCGTTCTTTGAAATAAATCATCCTCCTCTAAGGCTTCGTAACTCGCAGCAAAAGCATATAAATTCAGTCCACCTTTAGCATTCCGCTTAGCTTGCCCTTTTTTATTTTCTAATAACAAAGCCGCAGAATAACTATAGCGAATGGAATAATCTTGAAGCAAATAATGTAGCTGATTGTAAGGCAAATCTTTAGAAGGCTTTTCTACCAAAAAGACATCAAAAGGCAAATGTCCTAAAGTGCCATCTGGTACAAAAATAAGATGTTCAATATCCTCTAAATAGGGAACCGCAGCAGCAAATAATTCTTTGTAAAACCAATGCGCTGTTTTTGTATATCCTTGATAAGCTCGTTTTTTGTCTTGCAGAATGAATTGGTAATTGCTCAACACCGTTCGCAATTGTTTGACTTTCTCTTCGATTACCTTACTTGCAATTGGCAGTTTTATAAACGTTCGTTTATCTTTCCTTATCACAAACAAATAACAACTAGAATCTGTCATAAAATATTCTAGCAAAGCCGTTTTCTCATCCAAAATTTCTTCTTGAAATTTTCCCAAATCAAAATCAGTACCTCCTTGTTTCATTTCAACATACTTTGGAAACTCTAGTTTGATCCTTTCATATAACTTCTCTAAAGCACGTTTTTGATCAAACAACTCATTTTTTAGCTGTTCCTGCAATTCATTTTCTTGTGCGCCTTTAGCATCTATAATTCGCTTTTCTAGCTTAGCCGTTTGTTCTTTCAAATCTGCTTCCTCCTTTTGAATACTGTCGGGCAAGCCACCAAACTTTTTAGCGGCAGTTCCTTTTAAGCTTTCTAGCAGAGCAATAGACTTATTTTTTTCGGCAGCTTGTAAGGCTGTTTCGATATATTTCGGCGATTCATTTAAGGTATAATATTTCTGAGCCGTAAAAATAGTATTTGCCATGATGTTGTGTGCTTTGGCTAACAAGGCTTTCTTATCTTCATTTTGTGCAAGCGTTTCTCGTTGCTTAAAGAGGATTTTTTGTGCTAGTAAACTATGCGTATAAGCTAAGTCCAAATATTCCTGCTTTTTCGTTTCATTGTACCAATTATTGTATATAAAACTGTGTTGAATAACCGTCATTTGAAACACATTAAGATCAATGTAGGCTTCCTCTTTGAAAATAGTCTTTAGATCCGTTAAATTATTGACAACGTTTGCAGAGATCGCTTCTTTTGCAAAAGATAAAGCCTTTTCGTAAAATCCATCTTTTGTAGCAAAGGCCGCTTTTAAACGATAAATCTCCGCTATTGCAGGATGTTTTTCTCCATAAATGTCTTGATTTAAGCTTAACGCTTTCAAAAAATAATGCTCTGATTGCTCTATCTGTCCTTTTTCATAATGAACAATAGCTAAGTTTTGATAACAACTCGCCAAGCCTCTTGAGCTTGAACTTCCTAGCTTTTCATATATTTCAATCGCTTTTTTAGAATAAAAGTCAAATTCTTTTTCATTTTCCAATTGACCATACAAGGCTAATAAATTAGCGTAACATTGCGATAATTTAAGATAATTAGAGGGTTCGTCAGCATACAATGCTTCCTCTTTTTTTAAGTACTTTATCGCTTCTTTTTCTTGATTTTGGTTTTTATAAATAACAGCTCTTAGAGAATATATTGTATTTAAGCCTGTAGAGTTTTCTGTTTCTTCTAACAATCGTTCCGCCTTTTCCAAATAATTAAGTGCTCGAGTCGGTTGGTTTAATTTTTCACAAACATTACTACAATTTGTATACTGAGTGATCAAAGACCGCCAATTATTGGGATCGTGCTCTTCGATCTCGCTAATTGCTTTCATGATATACTCTATCGCTTCTTCATAATCACCCAATGCGATACAGATAGCGGCACTGTTGCCATACAGAGGTGCAAAATTTGGTTTTGCTCCAGAGCTAATCAAACATTTTTCGTATGCCCTAAAATAATCTAATGCTTCTTCAAAGTCATTTTTAAAATAATACGCAATCCCAATATTATTATAAGAAGAACATTCCCCTTTCTTATTTCCTGTTTTCTCAAATATTTTTATGATTTTTTGATGAATCTCAATCGCCTTGTCATATTGATTATTGATAGATGCTATTATAGCTAAAGTACTATAAGAGACCGCTTTTATATCGTTCCCTTCCCCAAAGTACACTTGACTTTCTCTTATAACTTCTTCCGCTAAAGCAGTTGATTTTTCGTACTCCCCCAACACCCTTAGGTTGGAAGCCATATAGTTTTTGACCGTTAGGTATTCTTTGTAAACCTTATGCTTCTTATACAAAGGCAATATTTCCTCATAGTAGGAATTGGCTTTTTTAAGTTCATTGTTTTTATAATAACTTTTTCCTATTAGGCGTATTCTCCTTGCTTCAGTCGTATCTGATGTTATATCTTGAGCAAAAAAAATGAAAGGAAAACACAATAAAAAAAGTAAGTGAGCAATTTTCATGATTTTATTTTTTATAGCAAATTGAGACAGATCTATTATCTGTGGGGGATTTATAAAAACATCTAACGACTTAACTCAGCTACAATTAGGGGACAAATAGCAATGATATTAGAATACATTAGGTGTAATTTGTGGGCTAAGGTAGTAAATTAAGTAACCATTCAATCAACTTTTATTCCATTCTTGTTTTTTTTGTTAAAAAAAAAAGAATGATGTCTTAATGAATACATTTTTGCAACCATTTTAAAAAGCAATTCTATTTATAAGATATTAATGTGGCTACTTGTTGTTTTATTAGTAATAATGAATACAAAATAATCAATAAGAGCTATTATAAGCTATTTTACAGAATTTTATTTGCCATTCGCTCTCTTTAATACCTTAACTTAATGGTCAAAAAATCGTAAGGTCTTTTGTTTTATTATTTTTTTTTGAAAAAGTTAATAAAAAAGTACCATTCTTGCGAACACTTTTTCATTTGAAAGTGTTACTTTCGTATCTAGATTAGATTTAATCTAAATATAATCACAAATAAGAAAAGAATGTCTAACAAAAAATTGATTTACCTAGATAATAATGCTACAACACCTGTTGATCCAAGAGTTGTTGAGGCTATGATACCTTATTTTACAGAACATTTTGGTAATGCTGCCAGCAGAAACCATCCTTTTGGCTGGGCTGCGGAAGGTGCAATTGACAAAGCAAGAGAACAAATTGCTAGCTTGATTGGTGCTGATCCTCGTGAGATTATTTTCACTTCTGGAGCTACAGAAGCAGACAACTTAGCTATTAAGGGAGTTGCTGAAATGTACAAACGTAAGGGAAATCACATTATTACCTTAGAAACAGAGCACAAAGCCGTTTTAGATACTTGCAAAAAGTTGGAAAAAGAAGGCTGTGAAGTAACCTACTTGAAAGTAAATCGCCAAGGTTTGGTTGATTTAGCTGAATTAGAAGCAGCGATTCGTCCTACGACTATTTTAGTTTCTATTATGTTTGCTAATAATGAGATTGGCGTTGTTCAACCTATGAAAGCAATCAGCGATATTTGTGTCAAGCACCAAGTATTGTTCATGACAGATGGAACGCAAGCGGTAGGAAAAATTCCTGTTAATGTAAAAGAATTGGGTATTCACCTAATGGCATTTACAGGACACAAAATGTACGGACCTAAAGGGGTTGGCGTTTTGTATGTTTCTCGTAAAGGACCACGTGTTAAGGTGACGTCTCAAATGGACGGTGGTGGACACGAGCGTGGAATGCGTTCGGGTACTTTAAATGTTCCTGGTATTGTTGGAATGGGTAAAGCTTGTGAATTGTGTCAACTAGAAATGGAAGCAGATGCAACTCGTTTGTCTGGATTGAGAGACAAATTAGAAAAAGAGTTGATGGAAGTGGAAGAAGTGGTCTTTAATGGTCATTCTGAGTATAGAATGCCACACATGACCAATTTGTCGTTTAAGCATGTTGAAGGAGAAGGTTTGATGATGACATTTAACCAAAACATTGCCCTTTCTTCAGGTTCTGCTTGTACTTCGGCTTCTTTAGAGCCTTCTTATGTTTTAAAAGCATTGGGTCTAGGAGATGATTTAGCACATTCTTCTTTGCGTATTAGCTTAGGACGTTTTACAACAGAAGAAGATATTGATTTTGCAATTGATGCCATCCGTACTGGCGTGAATCATATGCGTGAACTTTCTCCAATCTGGGAGATGTACCAAGAAGGTATTGACCTTGATTCTGTAGAATGGTCTGAGCATTAAGATACATTTTGATTACACTCGCTGCATTTCTGTAGCATTAAAATAAATATAATTATGGCTTATTCAGATAAATTATTAGACCATTTCAAAAAACCTAAAAACGTAGGTACGCTAGACAAAAACCAAAAGAATGTTGGTACTGGATTAGTAGGTGCACCTGAATGTGGTGACGTCATGCGTTTGCAAATTGAGGTAGACGAAACGTCTGGTTTGATCAAAGATGCTAAATTCAAAACATTTGGCTGTGGTTCTGCTATTGCTTCTTCTTCTTTGGCTACAGAATGGCTAAAAGGAAAAACATTAGACGAAGCTTCTTCTATTGACAACATGGATATTGTTGAAGAATTAGAATTGCCTCCTGTAAAGATTCACTGTTCTGTTTTAGCAGAAGATGCGATCAAATCGGCAATCAAAGATTACCAAAGCAAAAACGCTAAGTAATTTGGTTTACTTATTTTTAAAAATACTTCCAATTCATTAGTATGATATTTGTAACTGATAACGCAAAAGGTCAAATTGACTATATTCGCACACACAATGAAAAACTAAACGAAAATTTTTTCGTTCGTGTTAGTGTCACAAGCGGTGGTTGTTCTGGGTTATCCTATAACATGGATTTTGATAACGAATCACAAGCAGAAGACCAAGTTTTTGAGGACAATGGTATTAAAATTGTCACCGATCTAAAGAGTTTTTTATACTTGTTTGATTCTACCTTAGAATTTTCTGGTGGCTTAGATGGTAAAGGTTTCCATTTTACCAATCCTAATGCTTCTCGAACTTGTGGCTGTGGTGAAAGCTTTGCTGTATAGCAAATTACTAATAAGATAAAATATATAAATAGCTTCTCAAATTGATTTGGGAAGCTATTTTTTTGTCCCCTACTTCAGAGCTAGGACCAAAACCGAAGAAAGCGCCTTGTACAAAATGTACAAGGCGCTTTCTTTTTGTTCTATTCAGTAGAAGAATTAATCCACTAATTCTACATCTACTGCATTCACTCCTTTTCTCCCATCCTCAAGATTGTATGAAACACGATCGCCTTCGTTAATATCATCTACCAAACCATTGGCGTGAACAAAGTAATCTGCATTGTCATTGTCATCTTTGATAAAGCCGTAGCCTTTTTCTTCGTTAAAGAACTTTACTGTTCCTGTATTGGTACCCATAATAAAAAATTTTGTGTGCAATGTTGCACTTAGACACAATGTTTAATGGGGTTAAAGTGTTGACCTAAACCTATAAACATTGAAAAAATAAATGATCGACATCCATCTGATATGGATGTTTTACAAAGGAAAGAAATCTATTTCTAAATTTCTATTTTTTCAGAAAGAAAATTACTTAAGCACTTAAAAAACAAGCATTAGTTAATAATACTTTGTAGGATTTAGCTACGCTCCTTCTACAAGGTTTAGTTTTTTTATCAAAAAAAACTAAAAAATATTTTATATAAGTTTGATTATCAGTAATGAGTTAATAAACCTCATTATAAATAATTCTAAAAGTAAACCTTTGCACATTTATATAAGGCAACTTATTCCTATAAAGTTCCCTTGTTTTTAATTCTGTCTAAATTTATGGTCATTACATCCCAAAACGTCTTCTTCGCAAGAAGCCATAAAGCGCCCCAAAGGCTGCCAATACTAAAATTGGCAAAACCATATTAATCAATTGCCACTTCGTTTCTTCTACAAAAGCACGTTCCTGATCTAATGGACGCAACTTAATTTCTTTGTTTCTTGCTGCAATAATCCCCTTGTTATCAATCATATATTCCATACAATTCATCAAAAAGTCCTTGTTCCCATAATTGTAGCCATCAAAAGGATTGACTCCTAAAGGCAAAGGCGTTGCTTTTCTTCTATTCGTTGGATCTAGCGCATTCTTAGCAATATCGCCATCTGAAATAACGATCATTTTTCCAGGTTTTCCTTCTGCTTTAAAGGGCTGCCCTAGTTTCTTTAGACCTGCTAGCATTTCAGCAGAAACTCTATTCTTATAATAAGAAGTAAAGGAACCTTCCAATAAAACCGCAATATTTTGGTTTCCTTTCGTAAAGGCAGATTGCTCGATTCCTTTGTCCATAATATCAATACTTACTCGAACAGGTGGATACTGGACTTTACTGTATTGAGAAGTACGCAACAAAGGCGTTTTTTTGATGTAATTAACCGTCTTGATGGTATCAATACTTGCAGGGTAACGGGTGTCTACAAAATCTAAATTTTGAACTATTGGATGCTGTATCGTATTGTCTCCTGTTTCTTGCGCATCCAATGGCGTCATGTATGGATAAGCCTTGGGGTGGTAAAACCATTTTCTAGATTCAATCTGAGGATTCTCTGGCGTTGGACTTACATTGACTGGAATCACACTACATTCCCAATCTGAAATCAAGTTAGGGTTAATTCTTACCCCATAATTAAATAAGAAATTACTAATGTCTAGCTTGTGCTCGTTGGGCATAAAAACACCTGCTCGCTTCAAACTATCCGCTTCCATATTCAAAGGATCGACCAACCAAATTACGTTTCCTCCATTCATCATATATTGATCAATCATGAACAAATGCTGTTCAGGAAAAGGACGAATTGGCTTTGGAATAATCACCACATGAATATTGGTATCAATATGGGTGACATTATTTAGATTAAGACGATCATAGTCATAATATTCAAACATTGCCGCTTCTAACGATTCTGTCCAAGGACGTTGTAATTCACCATGTCCTGTCATTAAAACCATACGAGGACGGCTTTTCATTTGCAATTTCTGGATGGCATTTGCAAATTTATATTCCAACAAGTTGATGGATGGATTAATGGCTTCCATTCTTGTATAATCCTTATTATAACCGCCTGTTGTTTCCAACAAAGGAATGACTCTTTTTTGTTGTTTGTAACGAATAATCGCATAAGGAAAGGCCAACATCGCCTGTTGTACATTTCCTCCTCTAGTTGAATTGGTCAAATTAAGTGGAAAAATACCATCTTTGGACAAGGCCTCTCCATTGGCTATGTTTTCTTCCTCGTTCCCACTCATTGGATCTACCCAACGAATTTGTATAGAAGAATTTTCACTTCTCAATTTGCTCAACAAATCAGCAGTAGCATTTTGCAAGCGTTTAAAAGAGGAAGGAAAATCCCCTTCCAATAAGATTTCTATCGTCAATACTTCGTCCAATTCTGCGACCAATTTATAGGTAGCAGGATTTAAAGTAAAGCGTTTGTCTTCGGTCAAATCAATGTCCGAATAATAAAAACTAGATATAATATTCACAAAGATTAGAATGCCCAAGGTTAAAAATAGACCAACTAATGATTGTATAAAGCGTGAATTTTGCATATTTATCTGGATGTTCTTTAGAACTTATTTTAATATTAATTCCTTTTTTATTAGTAATAATAACAACAACTGCTTACCACTTTCTCTTTTCCAAGGAAAATTTCGTCAAGCCCAAAAAGGCGATGATCATACTAACAAAATAAATAACGTCTCTAGAATCAATCAATCCTCGACTCACAGAAGCATAATGATAACTAATCCCTAGACTTTCTACCAAAGCATCGTTACTACCATAAAACATAGGCAATCGAGCCAAACTAGCAAAGGCATCGTAGAAGAAGCCACACAAAAATAAGCCTAGCATAAAGGCAATGATTTGATTCGTCGTCAAAGACGAACAGAACACGCCGATAGAAACAAAGACGGCTCCTAAACCAAACAAGCCAAAATAAGAGCCCCAAGTTGCCCCTACATCTAAATTCCCTTTCGGCATTCCCAATTGTGACACCGAGTAATAATAGATAAAGGTGGGCAAAATAGCCAACAAGACTAAAAACACACAGGCTAGGTATTTTCCTAAAATAATTTCCCAATCGCTAATGGGTTTGGTCGCCAATAATTCCATCGTCCCCGTTTGCGTTTCTTCCGCAAAGGTTCGCATCGTAATCGCTGGAATCAAAAACAGGAAAACATAAGGAGCCATTCTAAAGAAAGATCCTAAGTCTGAAAAACCATAATTGATGACGCTGTAATCTGGAAAGACCCACAAAAACAAGCCTGTTGCCAACAAAAAGACACCAATCGCAATGTAGCCGATTAGTGAACTCAAAAATAAATTAACTTCTTTCTTAAAAATGCTAATCATAATGTTTTTATTCTACTCTATTTTTTGTTGATAATTCCTTGTCGAAAGTATTCTATTTTATTAATACTTCGTGGAGTTTTTAGTTTTTTGATAAAAAACATAAAAACACATCTTGTATTAAATTAATTATCAGCTTATTAATACTCTGATAGTTAAAAGTATACATTGCTGATAATCAATTCAATACGATTCCTACACGAAGTATTGATTTTATTCAATTTCAATAAAAATAGCGCTTGCTTCTTGCGCTGCTGTTCCTGGGCAATAATACTGTATGTTTCTAAAGATATACAAATCACCCGCTACTGCTTTTTTTATAATTCCTTGTGCGGCTGCTTCAAATCTTCCTCCTTTGTTCTTCACTCTCAAAGCCGATCCATCGGCTCCAACTCTAAGGACTTCAAATTCTGTTACCACACACTTTGCATCATAATTTTCAAGATCTAAATAAGCAATTACGCCTCCCTGTGCCTTAAATTTAGGGCTCGATAAAGTACCATTTACTTTGTAGCCAACTTTGCAAATTGCTTTTAGGGGTACTATCCCTACCGTAATTTTTTCTATTGCTCCATTTATCTTTACTCGAAACTCTACCCATCCTAAACTATCAGGGTGCACTTTAAATTGTCCGTATTCCTTTGTCATTTCTAAAGGAATGGGTTCTTTCTTATTTAGATATTGATAAGAAGTACATAAGAAAGCACTTACTTGATCCTCTGAAATAGGATGCGCTTGCATTCCTAATATCGAGACATAGTTATCAACTCCTAGTATTAATTTATTGTTATATCCCGTTTTGAGCATCAATTTCTCTGAATTCTGCCCATAAACAAGTGTTCCCAGTACAATAAAAAGGAATAATGTCCACCAATATTTCATGCTTTTTATCCTTTTTTTATTGAAAAAATTTTGAATTTCTTCTTACAAAGAAACAAAAATACAGTTTTGAGAGAAACTTAGGCATACTATAAGAGAATAAGTTTACCGATTATCGATAAACTTATTCTATTGGGGTAAAAATACAGAAATGTCTAGGGAATTTACAAGCTAGAACGCAAGATTTGGGATTTCTTGTATCGCTTCATTATAAAATAAGACGTTGAAAACCTTATTTTAACCTACTATTAAGAATTTTGATTAAGACTCTTCAAAAATAGGATGGCGATCGTTGTAGATTTTGATGGTCTTAAATAATTTACTTTGAACTTCGTCCTCTGTCATCTCGCTTAATGTTTTCATCAAACGCTCATCGTCTTCAATCCATTTCTTAAAATTATCTGCGCTGTAATTTTGGATTTCACCTGTTTCAAAAAGCATAATTTTTTTGACTAAAACACGCTCTCTATTGATAATTTTTCGACCACCTACTCGATTTCCAGAATAAGGGTTATAAATCATCATTTCAACTTCTTTGTCTTCAATGGAAGGGTAATAAAGATAGCAAACTCGTCCCAAGACATGATAGCTGACAAAATAAATTGCCCCATCTTTCCCTTGAGGGTTGACCTTCATATAAGGTTTGCCTTTGATGCACAAGCCCCAAATATTATCCAAAGATTTGATCTCGGATTCTGATAATTTGCCCATTGCCACTTCAGAAAGAAACAACAAATTCTTTTCTCCATCCAATTGATAATCAAAAGAAGGAATTCGATATAAAGGAAAACTAGGCTTATTATTCTTAAAATCTAAATGACTGGTATACACACCATCTTCAAAATCGTAACCTTTTTTAATTTTGTGCTGTGCTTGTGCGGACACGAAAAACAGCATACAGCTACACCACAATGTAAATATAATTACCTTCATCCTCTTTTATTTTTATTAATGGTCGGGGTTTCCATCTGGTCTTTTAATAATCTTCAGAAATACACTATAAAGTTGCGTGTATAAAAAAAGCGTTGTCTAATAATTTATACCCTGAAACTTGAGTAAACTCCTATCTCAGATCGCTTCGCTTTTAGATCTTAGACCCTATAATACTCCTTAATAGGGGCTAAGATCTAGAATCTAAGAACAAAACGATCTAATATCTAATAATTAGATTAAGCAGATTCTGTATTTTATTAGCTAATAACTTTTTTCTCCTACACATGCACTACAAAGATAAACGTTAAAATAGTAGACTGAGTTAATAATAGTGGATTGATTTTTTATTTTTTCTTCAAAATTGTAAAATAACCGTCAATTAAATCCTTAATCCACACTTTTTGGGGATGAATTGAGACCAACTAAAATCACAAATGCTTTCTCAGAGCTATCCCCTATTCGAACAACGCCACTCTTGTATGCAAAACTAGAATCAAATTCAATACCGAAAAACGCACTGTTGTCTACCGCAAACAATCTATCGCCCACATACCAACGGGTAGAACTATTCGGAGTATAGTTATTCACATAAGGATTTAAGTTGGTTTCTTCAAATGAAATAGGCTGCGAATTGCCTCTTGTTGCTGTAGCAAACAACACTAGAGCAATATTTTGGCTGTATAGATTTTTCCTTAACTCTGAAGAATTGGGATTGATATAAGAGAAGCGTTGCATCTTATTTAAGTCCAAAAAATTAATACTAAAAAAATCGGCGGTTATTATTTTTTTAGTTGAAAAGCTTAAATTTTCTTTGGATGTTTCTTCTTTAGCAATACTCAAAGCATATCCATCCTGCCCATACAAAGCAGCCGAATAATTGCGAACACACAAAACCATTATCAGAAACAAACCTGTTGAGCAAACCTTCTTCATCGATGGAGATTTTAAGCAGCAAAGTATTCTTGGGTATTAAGGATAAACAGAGGAATTACAATTACTGTAGTTTTTAGGACATTTTTAGTGAAAGGACTTGAGGAGGTTCTATAATATACAGCAAAATTCACTCATTATCAACATTATGAATAAAAAAATAGATGCTTGACAAAAAAAAGCACCCTTCCAAATCAGGAAGGGTGCTTCAATTTTATATTTATACAAATGCTTTTACTTTACTTGAGCAGCATCTTCTACGAGTTGTTTTGCCAAAGCAATTGCTTTTTCCAAACCATCTGGATTTTTTCCACCCGCAGTAGCAAAGACAGCTTGTCCACCGCCGCCACCTTGGATTTCTTTAGAAACTGCTTTGATAATATTTCCAGCATTCAAGCCGTAATTATCAACCACCTTCTTATCCATTGCAACCGTCAACAAAGCTTTTCCCTTGTTGGTGCCACCTAGTACCAAAACTAGATTATCAAACTCTTGACTCAATCCATTGCTCAATTGTTTGATCCCATCTTTAGACGTAATGTTACTAGTTGTTCCTAAGAAATGCAAGTCACCAATTTTCACAACCGATTGTTTCAGTTGATCTTTTGCAATTTGCGCTTCCAAGACAGCCATTTTCTCTAAATCCTTGTTTAGTTTCTTATTAGAATCCAACAAATCTTGCAAGGCTTTATTCAAATCCTTTGGATTTTTCAATGCGCCACGAACATCTGCCAACAATTGCAATTCTTTTTGAACATAAGCAATTGCTGCTGCGCCCGTCAAAGCTTCAATACGACGAATTCCAGAAGCGATAGACGTCTCTCCTACTAGTTTGAACAAACCAATTTCGCCTGTTGCACCAACATGACAACCACCACACAATTCCTTAGAAAAATCTTCTCCAAACGTAATGATACGAACAGATTCGCCATACTTTTCACCAAACAACATGATTGCGCCAGATGCACGAGCTTCGTCAATCGGCACATTTTGTTGCTCTCTCAAAGAAATATTTTCTCTGATTTTGGTATTAACAATATCCTCCACTTCACGAATTTCTTCATCTGTCATTTTGGTACTGTGCGAAAAGTCAAAACGCATCTTATCAGCCGAAACAAAAGATCCTTTTTGCTGCACGTGTGTTCCCAAAACTTGACGCAAAGCAGCATGTGCTAAATGAGCGACAGAGTGATTCTTTTCCGTCAAAATACGTTTTGCACGATTGATTTCAGCAACAACATCTCCTTCTATATGCTTAGGCAAATTCTTTACCCAATGTACAATTAGATTGTTTTCTTTTTGGGTATTAATAACCGAAATTTTCTCGTCTCCAAACGATAACAATCCAGTATCTCCAACTTGTCCACCCGCTTCTGCATAGAAAGGCGTTTTATTCAGAACGATTTGGTATTGCTCCTTTCCTTTTGCGACCACTTTTCGGTATTTAACCACTTTTGCGGTTGTTTTATGCTCGGTATAGCCTACAAATTCAACACTAGGATCTTCCAAGATTTCTTGCCAATCACTAACGTCTTTTTGAGCATCTTGTTGAGAACGTTTTCTTTGTTCTGCCAAAGCCACATCAAACCCTTTTTCGTCAACGGTCCAACCTTTTTCTTCTGCTAATAATTGGGTTAAATCAAAAGGAAAACCAAAGGTATCAAACAAGACAAAAGCATCCTGCCCATTCACCTCCTTATTCTTCACCTCCAAGCCAGCAAACAGTTTCAAACCACGCTCCAATGCTCTCAAAAAAGAAACTTCTTCTCCCTTGATCGTATTCATCAACATTTTTTCCTGCGCTTTCACTTCAGGAAATACTTCTGCAAAGGATTTCGATAAGGTTGGTATTAATTTATAAATAAAAGGCTCCTTAATATCCAAAAAGCTATAATAATAACGAACCGCACGGCGCAATACTCGACGGACAACATAACCAGCACCAGTATTATCAGGCTGACAACCATCTGCAATGACCAAAGCAACAGCACGAACATGATCTGCAATCACACGCATTGCAATGTCTTCTGATGCATCTTTTTCGTAAGAACCTGTATATTTTTTGCCCGACTCCTTTTCAATTAAGTTGACCAAAGGACTAAAGACATCGGTATCATAATTGGATTGCTTACCTTGCAATGCCATACAAAGACGCTCCAAACCCATTCCTGTATCAATACATTTATTTACTAATGGCACTAAAGAACCATCTGCCATGCGATTGAACTGCATAAAGACCAAGTTCCAAATTTCGATCACCAAAGGATGGTCTTCGTTGACCAAGCTTTTGCCATCTACTTTTTTGCGTTCTTCGTCTGAACGAATATCAATATGAATTTCAGAACAAGGACCACAAGGACCTTGAGCGCCCATTTCCCAGAAGTTATCTTTTTTGCCTGCACGAATGATTCGATCCTTTGGCACCCATTTGAGCCACAAATTAAATGCTTCTTCATCTGCCGAAACACCATCTTCTTCGTCTCCTTCAAAAATAGTAATGTAGAGACGATCTTTATCCATTTTATAAACCTCTGTCAACAATTCCCAAGCCCAAGCAATTGCTTCTTCCTTGAAATAGTCTCCAAAAGACCAGTTTCCCAACATTTCAAACATGGTTTGGTGGTAACTGTCACGTCCTACGTCCTCCAAATCATTGTGTTTGCCAGATACTCTCAAACATTTTTGAGTATCTGCAATACGGGCCGCCGAAGGAGTTTCGTTTCCAAGGAAATAATCTTTAAACTGTGCCATACCTGAGTTCATAAACATCAAGGTAGGATCGTTTTGATTTACAATTGGGGCTGAAGACACAATCTTGTGTTCTTTACTCTCAAAAAAGTCCAAAAACTTTTGGCGAATTTCGTTTACCGTCATCATGATTTAAAAATGTTAGAAATAAGATATTGAATAGAAGCTTTTTCAGTTAAAACCTTCCACCTTAATTTTGAATAGCACAAATATAATAGTACTAAGGTTAAATAACTCTATTCATTCTTAAATAATTTCATTTTGTCTTATTTATTTTAGCTAGGCGATCATTAACAACACTTTAACTCGTGAAATATATGTTCAAAGCCTCCTCTTTTACCAAATTAAAAATTGAATTTTCTTTTTTAGATTATTTTTTATTCTATAAACACCTCTTTATAGCGACAACATATAGGATAAATTTTAAATTTACAAAAGATACAGAAAGAGTGCAAAACGAAACAATTTGTCCAAAAATTTGGAAAGTTGCCTAATTTCTACGTAAATTCGCCCTGTGATTTCCACAAAATGTTCTCGGAATTACAATTATTAGTCCTTATAATAACTATATAATATCCTCATGGGAAAAGAAAAGTATATCTATAATAAGCATACTTTACGTTACGAAAAGTCTAGTGTACCCTTTAAGCATCAACTGCTTAGAATCTTAGGTATCTCAGGCTGTATCGCAGGTTACACAGCGCTTATTTTCGCTTTATCACCCAATACTAGTACTTCTAGTCAAGCTAAAGAATTAGCAGACATGAAACAAAAGTACGAAGCGATGAACTATCAAATAGATATGATGAGCGGTGCTTTAGGCAACATTCACGATAGAGATGACGCTATTTACCGTCAAGTTCTTGAAATGGAGCCTACAGATAAAGGTGTTTGGAATGGTGGACGTGGAGGAAGCGACAAATATGCTGACTTGCGTAATCTTTCTGATAGCGAATTATTAATTGCTACTAGCAAAAAGTTAGAAAAATTAAGACATCGCTTAGCTGTATCTGCTGAGTCACAAGATGAAATCATCAAACAAGCGCAGGACAAAGAAAAGATGTTAGCATCTATTCCTTCTATTCGTCCAATTCGCAATCTAAAGAAAAAAATACAACACCTTTCTGGTTTTGGATATCGTACGCATCCAGTTTTCAAAACACGCAAAATGCACACAGGTATAGATTTTGGCGCTCGTAAAGGGACTCCAATTTATGCTACAGGTGATGGTAAAGTTGTTCGTGTAGAATATAAGAAAACAGGTTACGGTAGAAATGTTGTGATCGATCACGGTTATGGTTACCAAACACTTTATGGACACATGTCAAAAGTAGAGTGTAAAGTTGGTCAAAAAGTAAAAAGAGGTGAAATCATTGGTTTAGTAGGTAGTACTGGTACCTCTACTTCTCCTCACGTTCATTATGAAGTTGTCCACAAGGGCGACAAAGTTAATCCATTACCTTTCTGTTTGGACGGTTTGAGTCCTAAAGAGTATAAGGCATTTGTGACTGGCGCAACCGCTGAAAACCAAGCGATGTCAATTGATTAAGGAATAAAGGTTTTATATAAAATATTGGTACAACCTTCTGAGCATTCGCTTGGAAGGTTTTTTTTATTAATAACATCGTTTTTTGATAGGTTCTGTGGTCATACTTTAAAGTCTCCATAACTTAAAAAGACTAAATAACAGTAAATAATGTCAACACTACATCAATTGGCAATTGGGCTGAGTGTCAGCGAAAAAACACTTCTGGCTTGGAATAAAAGTTTTAAACTAACCCCCACTCCAAACACAGCAGGGCAGTTGGTTTATACCGCTCCACAAAAAGCATTATTAATACAAATACACCATCTGATAAAGGAAAGAGGCTTTACGGTAGCTGGTGCTAAGAAAGAACTTAAAAAGGAGCCTTTGCAGGAAAAGAAATCGGAGACGATTCAGAAATTGCAAAGTATTCGAGGATTCTTGGAAGAATTGAAGGACTCTATATAAAAAATGCCAGCTCAATCAGGGTAGATTGAACTGGCAGATCAAAATGATTGAACAGGATAAAACTAATCCTTCTTCAAGTCATATTTCTCCATATACTTATCGTACAATTCTTTTTGCTTATCACCCAAGTCAACCGCCTGACCAGCCATAAAAGCAGCCGTTATCACAGAAGTACGCATATCTAAAGCATCTCCTTTAGAAACAATGAACGTAGCGTCTTTTCCAAGTTCCAAACTTCCGACACGGTCTGCAATGCCTAATATTTCGGCAACATTTAAGGTCAAAGCACTGATCGCAGCTTCTTTGTCTAATCCATGTCCAACTGCTTGTCCTGCTTGAAACATCAAGTTACGAACGTTCCAACTTCCTTGACGATTCAAAGAGAAGGCAAATTTAATCCCTTTGGCTTGCAATACAGCTGGTGTTTTAAAAGGTTGATCTACATCTGAATCATCTCTTCTAGGCAACTGCTGTACATCATTCAAAATAACAGGAATGTTCTTTTCTTTCAAAAAGTCGGCAATTTTCCAAGATTCTGTTCCTCCTTGAATGACGATATCCACACCATAAGGCTCTAAAAGATTAATGGCATCCATCATTGACTTGGCATCCTCGGCATGCACCACCAATTTTTTATTTTTCTTAAACAAGGCTTTCATTGTTTCGAACTTCAAGTTCTTTTTCTCAACGCTTGTTTTTTGAGCATAAGCTTTTGCAGCATCAAAATAAACCCGAGTAGCTTCCATTCCATTGTTGTACTCTTTGTTCATTTCAGTACGCCCTCTTTGTGCCCACCACCCCGTATAACGCACTCGGTTTGGCCAACGCAAATGCACGCAATTATCAAAGGCAAGCGTTGCATCTTCCCAGTTGTCTCCTTGTGTATACACAATCGAAGATTGCCCAGAGATACGACCACCTTCAGGAACAATTTGTGCTAACAAAACCCCATTAGAACGAACGGTTGGGACTACTTTAGAATCGGTATTATAAGCGATGATAGAGCGAATGTTTGGGTTAAAATTCCCTACCTCTCTATAATCTGCTGTGGAGCGAACGGCTTGAATTTCTTCTAAGCCCAAACGGGTATTGGGCGCAATAAAGCCAGGATAAACATGTTGCCCTTTCCCATCTATGGTCGCCTCATATTTAGCATTGGATTTGGCATCCATGGCTTCTACTAAATTAATTTTTCCATTAGCCACGCCAATTTTTCCATTTTCAATCACTTTTCCATTCCCAATGTGAATCGTTACATTGGTGTATAAAAAGGATTTAGGAGCATTCTTCTGAGCCAGCACATTTAAGGTGCTAAAACTCCATACTATTAATAGACTAAAAATAAGTTTCATTTTGTCTGTTTTATGCTTTTATAAATTTTAAGGTTTGCACCTTATTATTAGTAGTATAAACGGCTAAATAGGCCCCTGCTGGTAAATGATTCACCTTCATGGTCGCTGTTTTCGAACCTTCAAAGCTCTGATTTAACAAAGGCATTCCTAATAGGTTATAAACCCTTACACTATAATTTTCTTCTATATTGGTACTCCATTGTAATTCATTTTGAATAGGATTAGCGCCTTCCAAATTAATCCAATTAGCGTATCCTGTCCCTTCAATTTTATCTGTAGACGTTAGCAAACGGTATTGACTGAAAAATTTCCAAATTTCCAAACTTGCATCAAAATCCATATTCGTGCTGCCACTTACAATCACGCCCGAACCTGGCCAACTGTGTCCGCCATTGTTTACTCGAATTAAATGTACTGGATAATTAGACCCTGTTTCATAAGCAATCAAATCTGCTGTTGAACCATCCAATAAACTAGTATTTGAAAAAGCCGTCGAGCTAGAAGCAGATGTCAAGCCATTGTGTGTTCTCCAGTGTGTAATTAAGGCATTAACACCCAACAAAACGCCATTACCAGCATAAGGAACGACAATATCCGACGTTCCATGAATGTGCATCACAGGTATTTTATTACTAGGCGAACAAGCGTTATTCTGTACGATACTCATCGTTCCTCCAACGCCTGCAATGGCAGCAATTCGGTCATTCAAAGCACAAGCCAAGGTATTGCTCATAATGCCTCCATTGGACAAACCTGTTGAATAAACGCGTTGCAAATCTATGGTATAACTTGCCGCAATTACGTCTATTAAAGCATCTATAAAGCCAATGTCATCTACGCCCGTTCCGTATCCAGCATTCCAATAAGGCTGTAATGAATTATCCAAAGTTCCTTCTGGATAAGCAACAATAAAACCTGCTGTATCTGCAATCGCATTCATATTCGTCAGGCTTGCTTGCGCTGTTCCACTAGACGTGTAGCCGTGTAAATTAAACACAATAGGATGGGCATTCGCTGCATTATAATTCGCAGGAATATAGATCGTATAATTACGCGTCAAACCATCATGAACTAAGCTTCCTGTTATATTTTGCGCTATAGAATTTTTCATTCCAAGCCCAAGCCATAAGATGCTGATTAAAAGACTATAATATTTCATTTTATTACACTTAAATATTAATCAATTCCATTTACATCCACATTAAAATCTACAAATTTATTACAATCTGTATTTCCACAATGATAATGTTGTTTCTGTATAAAAATAGCAGGTTGCGTTTTCGCTCCTTTTTCCTTTGCATTTAGCATTTTTTGAATCAATCGATTGCGTTCTAATTTAATCGCAATGCGCTTTGCTTCGTCTTCTTTTTTATCAAACAAACAAACGCCATCTACAAACGTCTTCTCTGCTTTCGCATAAATAGACAAAGGATGATGCGACCACAAAACAATATCTGCCGATTTCCCTACCTTAATAGAACCTACTTTATCATCCAAATGCAATAGTTTTGCAGGATTGTGTGTCACCATATTCCAAGCCGATGTTTCTGACATACCACCGTATTTCACCCCTTTTGCGGCCTCTTGATTTAGGCGTCGTCCCATTTCTGCATCATCCGAGTTGATGGCGACAATAATGCCCATATCATCTAAGATTTTAGCATTATAAGGAATGGCATCAATCACCTCATATTTGTACGCCCACCAATCTGAGAAGGTAGAAGCTCCTGCTCCGTGCGCCTTCATTTTGTCGGCAATTTTATAGCCTTCCAAAATATGCGTAAAGGTATTTAAGGTAAATTTATGTTTCTCTGCAATGCGCATCAACATCGTGATTTCACTTTGCACATAAGAATGACAAGAAACGAAGCGCTTTTTATTGATAATCTCTAGAATAGCATCCAATTCTAAGTCCTTGCGAACCGTTTTGCCTGCTGCAATTGCAGCACCATATTCAGCCGCTCTTGTAAAATGATCTTCATAAACCTGCTCCACTCCCATACGAGTTTGAGGAAAACGCACTCTAGCATTTGGTCCCCAATTGGATTGTTTTACATTCTCACCCAAAGCAAATTTAATAAAACCATCTGCTCCTTGAAATTTAATCGCCTCTGGCAAACTTCCCCAACGGAATTTGATAATGGCAGACTGTCCACCAATTGGATTCGCAGAACCATGCAACAATTGAGCCCCTGTCACCCCTCCTGCCAACTGGCGATACATATTGACATCTTCTGAGTTAATCACATCTCCAATACGCACTTCTGCCGAGCTGGCTTGTGTGCCTTCATTCACCCCATAACTAATAGAAATATGAGAATGCTCATCAATAATTCCTGCCGTTAAATGCTTTCCTGTTCCATCTATAACTTTAGCCCCTGACTTACTTAGGTTCTTACCAATTTTGGCAATTTTACCATCTTCTACCAAGACATCTGTTTCCTCTAAATTTCCTTTTTCTTCACCAGTCCAGATCGTTACATTTTGAATCAAAATGGTTTCCTTTTTGGGTAGATTTGCTTTGGTATAACCATAAGGCGACCAAGGATAAAGCACTTCTCCGAGTTCGTCCAACTTTATTAGTTTTGGCAATTTGGAGGTATCTGCTTCCGTATCTCCAATCCGTGTTGCCGTCCAACTGACCCAAGTTCCATCAAAGGTGGTGGCTTGTCCAGCCCATTTCTGCGCTGCCACTTTTCCAGAAAGACGGTAGGTTTTTGAATCTTTCTTCGTCGTATCTTTCTCAGGGACAAAGGCAAATGAAATGGTATTATTCGTTAAAGTATGTTTTAACTTATTTTTTTTGCTAGTGTCTTTTGGATTTGTCCAGTACAGTTCTGGAGCGGTTTCCGTTCCTTTTACTTCTAGCGAAAAGGTCTTATTATCAATAGACAAACTATATTTCCCTCTTATGTCAACTCCATTTAAGTCCTTGATTACATAAGCTTTTCCTTTGACCCAATTTTGGTAAAGCACCACCTTTTCATTCAAAATATTATCAGAGGTAATAATAAAATTAGCCAACTTATCTTTCTCTAAAGTTCCTACCAATTGCTCTGCCTTAATCAATTTTGCAGGTGTTGTCGTTAAGGCTTTTAGTAAATCTTTTTCTGATAAGCCATGCTGATAAGCTTTTCTTACCTGTTTCCAAAAGTCTTTTTTATCCTTGTTTAATCTAGACGTTATGGCAAATGGAATTTCAGCGGCTGCCAAACGAGCAGGATTGGTGGGCGCCAATTCCCAATACTTCATTTGCGTCAAACTCACTTCTTCTGCATCATAAGGATCGCTAACATCATAGGCTTTTGGAAAATGCATTGGAATAACAAGCGCTGCATTTGTTTTTTTGATCGCATCCAAACGCAAAAACTCATCTCCTCCACCTCTAAAGATATATTGAACACCAAATTCATCGCCCAATTTATCTGCACGCAATAAATCCAAGCGATTGCTCAACTCAAAAAACTGTGGCACGTCTTGAATTTTATTCCATTTTTCTAAAGAAATATTATAGCTTTCGCCTTTTTCTTGTTCGGCATACCACCTTCCATCATAATAGGTTTGACGCAACAAAGCAATCGCCCCCATTCTAGAACTTGGGTAATTTTGTTTAGAAGTTCCCTTTGAAAACGACCAATGCGCACTTGCCTGTCCTTTCAAAATCATGTCATGTTCAGACTCCTCTCCCAACAAAACCAAGGCAGCTGTCCCTCTTGCTAGACCATCCATTTGATGGGTCAAGGCAGTTCCAAAGCCTAATTCACGCAGCACTTTAGCACTTTTTCCATCTACGGTAAAAAGTCCTGTAGCATCTTGTTCTGGTTTCAAACCTTCGTTCCAACTATAGGCACCCTCTTTATTAGAGAGCATCTGAGGCGCGCTAGATTTGGGTTTTGTTCCAACAGGTTTCGGCATTCCATAATTGCTAGACAACTCGATAAAAGAAGGATAGATGTATTTTCCTTTCAAATCAACCGTCACGGCATCGGCTGGTATTTTCAGACCTATTCCAACGGCAACTATTTTTCCTTTTTTAATTAATAAGGTCGCTTTTTCTAACTTCTTCTCTGGTGTTACATAAATGGTTGCATTCGTAAAGGCATAGTGTCCTTCTTGCTCGTCATAAACGCCATTTCGAGGAAAAGTAACTTGTGCCATTGTCACCAAAGACCAAAGGCATAAAAAAAGTACGGCTGCTATTTTTTGCAATCCCATGTCTTATTGTTTTAATTTTTTGTCAGTTTTTCGCAAAAGCAATAATATTGTCGTTTTTTGTGGGAATACTTCGTGGGATTTTTATTATAATAATCCCCATACCGCCACTAAAACTCAGACTACATATATGCATATTTTTTACAACAACTCCAAAGTTGCTTACCAGAAAGTTGGACAAGGACAAATACTTGTTTTCCTTCATGGTTTCTGCGAAGATAGTACGATGTGGGCAGACTTCGTGCCTCTTTTGTCGAAAAAATACACCATTTTGACGATTGATTTATCTGGCTTTGGAGATTCTGACCTTTTAAAAAACAAAGGCATCGCTGCGATGGCAGATGCTGTGCTTGCTGTTTTGGATGCCGAAAAGGTACGTTCTTGTATTTTAATTGGTCATTCGATGGGCGGTTATGTTAGCCTTGCCCTAGCGGAAAAAAGACCAGAAATACTCCTTGGCTTAGGACTCTTTCATTCTCATCCATACAAAGATTCTCAAGCAAAAATAGACAATCGACTTAAAACAATTCGCTTTATCGAACGGCATGGAATCGCTCCTTTTGCAGGGCATTTTGTTCGCAATTTATTTCCTTCGGATTTTGTTGATAACAACAAACCTTTTGTAGAGGAGTTGATTCACAAAACGAGTACACACCATTCTGATGCCGTCATTGCGGCTTCTTATGCTATGATTGATCGAGATGACCGAGCCAATGTATTAACCAATTTAGCTTGTCCTACGTTATTTATAATAGGGAGCTTAGATCATGCCATTTCAACAGAGCACAGTCTAAAACAATTGAGTTTGCCGAACATTGCTAGTGTGCATATTTTAGAAAACATTGGTCACATGGGAATGTTTGAAGCCCCTGTCGAAACCTTAGAAATCATGGTTGATTTTATTGATTTCTGTAATAGCTAAAAAAAGAATTTATGAAACTATTTTTTTGTTGCTTAGTATTAATAATGCTTGGTTTCTCTGCCTGTACTGTAAAAGTAGATGGATGCATGAATCCTAGAGCAGATAACTTTAATCCAGAAGCCGATCAGGATCCAAACGATGCTTGTGAGTACTATGAATTAGAATTGCAAATGCAGCATTATGCAAATACACTCTCAGACGACACCTTAAAATTTGGAGACTTGCTTTATGATGCGAACAATGAACCATTCTTCCTAAGTACTATGAAAATTTTAGCAGGGGAAGTACATTTGGTCAAAGCAAGTAATGGAGAAGAAATAAAATCGCCTGAATTTGCACCTTTTTATAATAGCAATAGCACGCCAATTTATGCAGAAGACAACTTTTTCAATAGCACACTAGAGTCCTATGCTGCTAACATTACAGGTTGGGCAGAATTGGGCGATTTTGATCGCATTCGTTTTCATATGGGCATTCCAGATGCAATTCGAAAGACGGATCCAATATTCGTCACCGAGCAGGATCACCCTTTGTCAAACTCTGCAAACCCCTACCTATTTCACTCTGACTCTATGGGCTATTTAACGGCTCAAATAGTAGTCGTCCAACCCAATTCTAATGATACCTTGAAATTTGACTTTTTTGATTACTTTCCTATAGAACTGCCCTATAATATAAGTGTGGTAGATGGTGCCAATACTCCGATTCGCTTGCGCTTGGATTATGTAACTTTGTTTAATGGTGTTTCATTTACCAACGATAGTTCGACCATTATCAAAGACAAAATCAAACAAAATTTTCTGACTGCCTTTTCGACTTATTAACTGATTTACGCAAGAACATTTTAAGAAATATTAAACTTACTTTTACTTAAAAAATACGGTTTTAATGCTGAATGCTTAATTTTGAATGTTTAATGCCTTTTCGATGAAAATAAGGCATTAAAAATTAAGCATTCAAAA
>CALDEP010000380.1 GCA_937942475.1 uncultured Aureispira sp. | reverse complement strand
AGCACGCAGTAATACGCATGGAATTATGATGGGATTAAATGTTGGTCTTGTCTATCGACTTGCTTCTTCTAGTACTTTTTATCAGCCTAAAAGTCGTTATCGTACTCGTTATTGGAAGGCGCAGTAGGTTGTTGTTATTTAGCAATATCTCTAATAATTTTCAAATGATGCTCTGTATGCACTTCTAAAAATCGAAGGGCTGTATCTCGTTTTAACAAGCCAAAATAAGGATGTTCAAAATGAGCCTTTGGTTCAGAATTTAAGGTATCGTCTATTGATTTTCTTGCCTTTTGAAACAAGTTGGTGAACGCTTCTGCGGTCATATCTTCCTCTAGAGGACGCACAGCTTTAGGCGCTTTGGCTTTTCCTCTAGGAATTTTTCCTGTTGTCAAAATAGCCGTTCTTGTTAAATTGAACTTCCACTTGTACTCTTTAGGATCTGATTTTGCAATGGTTCGAGTCACGCCATAAATAACTTTCAGAGCATGGACTATTTGCCATCCAATCGTAGAGTTTGAGATTTCTACCTTTGAAAGGTTTTCCTTGTTAATATAAGACTCCAATTCGTCAATGGCTTTTAATAATTTCATTTACTGGTGTTTTTATGGTTACTATTGTAATAATTAGACAAAATGACGTTTAATAAAAAATCGAACGAGGAAGCCTAAAGTTAACAAAGTAAATACAAAACCAACTGCTAGAAACAGTAAATATCCTTCGTTCATTATAAAATGATGCATTCCTGTGTACGCCCAAAAAGTGGGTATAAAAGAAAAAGCATATTTATAATCTGGCAAAAAGAAAGCTGCTAAAGGTAAACTAACCACTAAATTCAAGCCTTTGAACCAAGTCATTCCTTCAATCTTATTGTTCGCCAAAGCACCCACTGCTAAGGCTAAAATAGGTGCCAATAAACCAAATAAAGCAGCAAAAACAAAGGTTCCTAAAGCTGTCAAGGAGTACAAGGGTTGAAGCATTAAAATAATAAAAGTCGTTATGGTTGACAATAAATAAGGTGCCAACAAACGATTTAACAAAAAACCGCTTTTGGAAATGGGTAAAATGCCATACATCTTGGAGACTTCTGTGTCTCGCTCGTCCAAAAATACAATGCTATAAATAAATCCATACATGGTAGAGGCTTGCGTACAAGACATGATGACAATGTATATAATATAGGGGGCGACTTCTGGATAGGTCTCTTTTAAATAAGGACATAAAAAGCAAACTACTAGTAAGATTAAGACGGGCATAAAAAGAAACGTCCGTAAAGAAGGATCTCTAAAAATGAGCTTAAAATCGTTGCTGGCTGTTATTATAAATTGTTTCATACTTATTATTTGAATCGTTTTTCAAATTCTTCATTTGCTAAATTATCACAAAAAAAAACGCCTCTAATCTGACAATCAACTTCATAAATTTTTCTAAAAAACGATGACCTCTAAATTAAAATTATTCGTTTTCTCAAGAAAAACAGCTCATTAAGATCGAACTGATTTAGAGAAAACCTTAAAAGCTCCCCAGTACAATACGCCAATCCAAAGTATCGTAGAGGCATAGGCCCAAAGTAAATCTCCAATAGCCAAAGGTACTTCATAAGAACTGATGAGCAAGTCTGTTGCGCCTTGTGTTGGTACCATCTTGAACCAAGCTACATCGGTTAGGTTATAATAATTTAACAAAGGCAAACTTAATAACATCATAATCGGAATGGACAACAACATATAGTTTAAAAATTCGCTGGTATAACTTATTAAGAAAACACCTGCTAAACTAAAAATAAAGCAAACTCCAATCACTCCAAACGAAAAATGCAGCCAATTAAAAGAAAGCCCCAGAGCGGCAATGGTCATTCCTAAAGCGCAAAGCCAACCAATGATGCTTAGAGCAATTGTTCTAGACAACAAATAATGGTGTATACTCATGGGAGTGACTAAAAAGGCAGGCAGTACTTCTTGATTTTTCTCTAAAATTACAGCCAAACCAAAAAATAATAAACCAATGAGACTTGGATCATTGTAAACCAATAAGGTCAAAGCTTTTTCCATGTAGGCAAAGTCCTTAAATAGGTAGAAAATAAGCCCATACATAGCCGTAATTCCTACACTAATATTAATCAGGTTATTTCGATGCAAAATGACAAACTGCCACTTCAATTGTTGCCCCAAGTGTTTTAAATTTTCCATGTGCTTAGATTTTTAGATTCGTCCCCGTTACTTTAATAAATACTTCTTCTAAAGTCGCTTCCAAAGTTTCAATTTTCATCAAGTCATCTTGTTTAATTAAATCCAAAAAGGCTTGATTATAACCAATATCTTTCACAGAAAATTCTGTCTTTTGTAGGCTATTCATCGTCACTTGAATGCATTCTTTTCCGTAGGTATGTTTTAGTTTAGTGGGTGTGTCTGTCAAGACAATTTTTCCGTCTACTATAAATGAAACACGGTCACATAACTCATCGGCTGTTGCCATGTCATGTGTGGTAATAAAAATTGTTTTCCCTTTGGCTTTCAAGGCTTTAATTTCCTCTTTCACCTTGTGTGCATTGATTGGATCTAAGCCTGAGGTTGGTTCATCAAAAAAGATAATATCAGGATTGTGCATAATCGAACGAATAAAGTTGAGGCGCATTTTCATTCCTTTGGAATAGTCCTCTACCCTTTTGTCAATGTGCGCTTCCATTCCAACAACAGCAAATAAGGTTTCTAAATTTTGTAGCTTTTCTTTGGGATAAAAAGAACCAAACAAAGTTAAGTTTTCTCTTGCCGTTAGTTTCATATAATGATTGGGCAATTCAAAACCAACACCAATTCGAGTGTAATAATCTTTGCCTAAGCCATCCAAAGATTGCCCATCAATTAATACTTCTCCTTCATAGCCTGTCAAGATTTTGTACAAAATTTTCTGTGTCGTACTTTTACCTGATCCAGAAGGTCCCAAAAAGCCAAAAATTTCGCCACGTTCTATTGAAAAATTAAGCTTTTCTAAAGCAAAAGAATTTGATTTATTATAACTATAACTAAGGTTTTTTACTGTAATCATCTTTCATTATTTTTTAAAATCTAAGGCTCCTTTTAACAACACTATTTGCTCGTCAACTGCTTCCATCAAAACGGTTTTATCCAAAGCAAAAAGAGGCTTCCCATCTTTGATATTCTCATCAAAATCAATATGATATCGATCTCGCAAAACATCGCCAATGCCCAAACTAACAGAAACCAAAAAATAAGTCATCGCCTCTGCGGATATATCCTTTCTAAACAGTCCTTTATCTACTTCTCCTTGAATAATGCCGATATAGGCTTGAATGGCTTGCTGTTTCCATTCTTTCATAAACCCTCTCAGAGCTTCAGAATTTTCCTTCTCCCCGATTCGATACAAAAATTTACTTTCCAAAGGATGTTCTAAATCAAATTGAATCCCTGCCTCATATTGTGTCCTATAATAATCCCAAAAAGTAGCGTAGTCTTCTCGCTTAATGCCCAATACATATTGCATTTTTGTCATTTCGCAAAGAGATTTCAAATACAGATACAAATCCAGTTTATTTTCAAAGTACTGATAAACAGATCCTTTGGCTATATTCAACTTCTTGACTACTACAGATACAGATGCTTTATCGTAATTATTGGCAGCAAACTCTTGCAAAAAGCCTTTCGTGAAAGCTTCTCGTTTATGATTTGGTAATTTTTCAAAGGTTGGTTTTGGCATATTAGTTCAATTTTAAAGCTATGACCACATAGTCATGTGACCTCGTAGTCACAATAATAGTTCATAAGTATTGTAAAAGCAAATTTTCTCTTTTTTTTCTTAATAATAATTGAAAGATAGCTTAACAAAAGGCAAAAAAAAATGCCAACAAATTGTTGGCATTTTTAAAAAATCTATGTTTTGGAAGCATACTAAAATGTTCCATTTGTTTTAATTTTCTTTATAATTTTTATCTACTGCCGTCGCTACCTTCAAGACTTTAACGGGATGTTTATTCGTTAATTCTGACTTAAAATTGCTCTGCTCCCATTTCCCCAAATCGCCATACCAAAGCACAAGCGTTTTTTTAGTTTTAGTGTTGACTAACTTTACCGTAATATTATCTTCTCGATTGACCAACACTTTTTGTTTAAACTGCTCTTTCAACTGCTTAGAATCCAAGCGCTTTGAAAGCGGCTTATCTATGAGAACAGAACCACCTGCTTCTACAACATAATTCCAAGGAAAGTTTTTATCCAATAAGGTATCTTGAAGAATTTTTCGATCAAATTTGCAGGTCGTCAAAGCCACTTCGACAGTTGTATTAAATAAGGCATTGGGTGCTTGCCATTCCCATTTAATAACGTCACTTAGAACAACTTTTCCTTTCAAATCTGTTACAGTAGCATTCATAGATAAACGAGTTCCAGCAGTAATATTCCTATGTGGAAATACAATATAAATACGACCACTATCTTGCTTTAAAACAAAATCACTACTTTCATTCTTCAGCATTCCATCCATCAAAAAATCTTTAAATGCTTTTCCATTTTTTTGAACCTCTAATTTCAAGCGTGTCTTATTCGTAAAAAAGTCTGGAATTTCTAGTTTCAACTCTATAACTTGACCATAATTATCTAGGCGAAAACGTCCTCCCGCACTAGCCAATTCCAATGAAATATCCTTTCCCTTCGAACGATTTGAAAGTTGCTTGGTATATGCCTGCAAAATACTCATGGCCACATCTGGTACCAAATCTACTTGAACAGCAATAATTTCGTCCGTCAAACTAGCATAAGGAACAAAATAAGATATTCGATCACTGATTCTAGGATTTTCAGTAACGTGTTCTTTGGTAACTATTGTAGACAAATCAGGTCCTATAATATGATGAATTGGAAAAGGTAAGGAATCTCCATTTGCATGATAAAACTTAACATATAAAGGCGCATTATCATAAATACTCGTTAATTCATACTTTACCTGAAGTCGAACCCCTTTAGCTCCTTGATAAAGAAAATCATGCTCTACCTCCAATCCTGCATCAATGACCCAATCTTCAAACTCAATTGGCTCATACAAGGTATGTCGTGCCGCCTGTATTTGTTCTTTATCTTCTAACTCAAAATAAAATTCTATATTTTTACAAGCCTCTTTCCATACATAAAAAGGGATAAAATACTTTAGTTTGCCCTTTACTTTTAAATCTACAGCGGTCTCTACTACTGGCGTTCCTTCTACAGGATACAAAACAGGGACATCCAACTGTATTCCATTTTTATCATAACAATTTAGGTGAATACTTGCCTTTTTATTTTGATAAGCTTTCGCCAGATCATACTCAATGGTAACTGCAACACCTTTTTTCTGCATGCAGACATAATTAGCATCACTATAAATAGAAATGGACTGTCGAGCTTGTGCACGTTGTGCATAATCAAATTCAAGATTTTTAATATTCTCAAACATTTGCCCATAAACAGCATCCGAGTACTCTCCAGTGGGATTGATCTTGGTGTAGGTTCCTAAGTGTAGGTCATTCTCGCCATCTCGATCATAAAAAGACCATTTCAATTGCTCTCCTTTTAATAAATGAAAAGCGAACTTCTTAGGGGATAAAGTATAAGCGTTTGGATAAACAGCAGAACGATAAACTGGTTCTGTCCCTTCGTTGGTTGTAAACAAATAATAAACATCTGGAAGCCACTCTTTCGCATTAGGACCTTCGTCATAGTGCATCAATTGCTCCTTAACAGCACCAGCTTTTAAGTCCAGTTCCACCAAATAACGAAGTGGTTGTTGATAAGTCAATGTACCTCCATAATCCAATAAACCTTCTAAACTAAAATTCAATTGCACCCCTTCATGCAAGCCGTTTAACAAATTAACCGCACGATAAGGAACAAAAACTTGTGCTTTTGCCCAAGTATTATTAGACAAAACAAGCAGCTTGGTTTCATCCAAATACACTTGCATTCCATTTTTTTCTAAGGTCACTCGTGGAACAATAGTGGTTAAATGGCTACTCGACTTATTATACAAATAATCAAAGGTCAATAACAGGCCCTTTGTACCGTAATCTGCACGATAAACATCCTTTTGAAGTTGGGGGTTTTTAAACTCAAAATTAGGATTCAGAGATTGCCCCAATACTGTAACAAAGGGTATAAACAACAGTAAGATACATAAATTTTGTTTCATAAATAAGTCGTATTCTTGGGCTTTCGAGTGTATATTATTTAAGAATACACATGCTCTACCTCATCTAATAAATCAAGCACCATCGCAGCATTATTGGCTTGAACCAATTGCGCACGATAAGCTTTTACCCCTTGTAAACCTTTAAAATAATTCGTGTAATGCCTACGCATTTCTAGAATTCCTAATTTTTCTCCTTTCCAAATCACTGATTTCTCCAAATGCTCTCTAGCAGCATCTACCCGTTCTTTAATTGTTGGAGGAGGCAAATGTTGTCCTGTTTTGAAATAGTGCTTAATTTCTCTAAAAATCCAAGGGTAACCGATAGCCGCCCGTCCAATCATAATGCCGTCCACTCCATAAGTATCTCTATACAAAGCTGCTTTTTCTGGACTATTAATATCTCCATTTCCAAAAATCGGAATTTTAATTCTTGGGTTCTTTTTAATATTTCCTATTCTTGTCCAATCTGCTTCTCCTTTGTACATCTGCTTGCGAGTCCGACCATGAATTGACAAAGCCTGTATTCCTACATCTTGCAAACGCTCTGCCACTTCTTCAATAAAGACAGAATTATCATCCCACCCCAAACGAGTTTTAACGGTCACAGGTTTATTTGTTGCTCTCACAACCGCTTCTGTCAATTTAACCATTCTAGGAATATCTTGAAGAATTCCAGCGCCAGCCATTTTGCACACTACTTTTTTCACAGGACAGCCAAAATTAATGTCAATCACCTCTGGATTTGCTTCTTCTACAATTTCTGTGGCACGAATCATAGAATCCATGTTAGATCCAAATATCTGAATGCCAATCGGACGTTCATAATCAAAAATATCTAGCTTCTCTATACTTTTTGTTGCATCGCGAATTAAGCCCTCCACAGAAATAAATTCAGAGTACATCATATCACAACCTTGTTTTTTGCACAAAGCACGAAAAGGAGGATCACTAACATCTTCCATTGGTGCCAACAAAAGTGGAAAATCTCCTAATTCTACATCTCCAATTTTAACCATTACTATACTATTATTGTTTATTCGTAATTATTAATAAATACGAACTGAGTTTGTTCAATAAATCCTTATAAAAACAAAGATACAAAGATTCTAATGCTTTCAAAAATTAGCTTTCTGTCCAATAGCTAGTTTTTATACAAAAAGAGAAAAAGGCTCTAAATAAGAGGCTTAATAGTTTTCAAAAAAATAAGCTCAACACTCCTGGTGTTAAGCTTACCTTGTACTATTATTTTTTATGCGTTTTATTTTTTTACTCTACTAATTCTGTAGCTGGTTGCGTTGATTGTGTGATAATACGAGTCAACAACTCATTCAAATACTCTACTCTATACTCTCCTATCGTTGGCTCTACATGACCATTTCCAACACCACTATGATCTGTCATAAAGACATAAGAACCATTGGTAGTCAAAGAGAAGAAACGCATTAAGAATTCTGTCTTTTTATCGATTCCACTAGAAGCAATAGGAATCAACTTAACGCCTTTTTCTGCTGCCTCAGTAATACTTTTTTGAATGCGTGTTAAGCTCTTAGTATCATAATGTGGCGGTGCATCCAACATCAAGAAAACAATACGAGTTCTAGCCGATGCTGACCAATTTTGATTGCTAATTGCTTCCTCTAATGCTGCATCCACTGCTTCTGGATAATCTCCTCCACCATCTGCTGATTGACCATTAATGAAGTTAATCGTAGCATCTGTACTAGCTGATAAAGCACTAGAACGAGTTACATATTTGTCTCCTTCGTCTCTATAAAATACAGAGCCAATTTGAAGTGTTAAGGCTGGTTGATTGGCTTTAACTTGATTGACAACATCTTCCAACTCTTTTTTCAAATAAGCAATTTCGTCTTCCATTGAACCTGTTGCATCTACTACAAACATCACGTCTGCACGATTATCTGGCATAGTAGCCGTTTCATTCAATGTTAAATTATTTGATCCTTCTATGAAGGTTTGAGGAGATTTTAATTTATGTTCTTTTCCATTATAACTTACTACAATGGTATTGTTTAACTCTTTTTCTTCTGAGAAAGGTTGTGCCCACAATTCTGCGATACCAGAATTATTGGTTTTTGCTTCCCAAACTGTCCTTTTATCTTTTCCCAATAATTCTACTTTACAATCCATTACAGGCTGTCCTATCGCATCGGTTACTCGAACAGAATACCGTTGTGAAGGAAAAAATCGCCATTCTTGTTGATACTCCGAAAAGTTTTTCTTTTGCATCAAGGATTGCCAAAATTTCCAATTATTCAGATCATTCCACTCTCCTGCTGTTAACGTCCCGGCTTCTGCATTAATATCTTCTCCTGAAATAGATCCATTATTACCATTATCAACAGCAACATCATCTCCTCCGTTTCCACGAATAGTTAATGCCGTTATTTTATAAGGGTCAACAACCATATCTGCGCTAGAGCTTTCTGTATTCATGCAGCTTGCTAAGGAAAAAAGAGCGATACCACCTATTAAGTATTGTATTGTTTTCATAAGAAGGTAATGTTTATTTTTTTTGGGTTGTATATTGTATTAATTGTAGAGTTTTTGCTTTAAGTAGGGTAAGTACCTAAAGTTAAATCTAGAAACAAACTATTAAGACTCCAAAACAAAGTCCTATTTCTACAAAAGTGTATGACTTGAAGGGTTCAAATGTTACCAGTAATGTTAAAAACATTAAAAAAAACTTTTTTCTTCAAACCACTTTTTACAGCTTTTTTGTGTTTTTTTGTATTATATATACTAGTATTTTGTACTAATTTTATAGAAAAGTACTTTTTTAGCCTTAACAATTGTAAAGTGTGATTCAGAATCTAGAATAAACTTACAAAAAAAAACAATATAAAAACATTCTTTTGCTTACTAATCTAATTTATTTGGAAAACTTGTTTGAAAAATCATTTTTCATTTTCGCTTGTTAACGAAAGGATTGTAAGCAATATCACCCCAAAATAAAATAAGATTGGACTTCAAACATTATCAAATCGTACAAATTAGAACCAGTGAGGAAGATCGAGATTTGGAACCTCATCGCCATGTTTTTTACGAACTCTTCTTCTTTTTTGCAGGAAGCGGCACGCATCTCATTGATTTTAAAGATTTTGATATTGTTCCACCTAGCATTCAACTAGTTGGACCACACCAATTGCATCAAGTCAAACACTCCAAAGATTCTCAAGGCTATGTCATTAAAATTAAACCAACCTTAATTGCTTCTAATCCTTATTTGAATAATTTTTTCAATTTCATTCAATACAACCAACATTTTAAAGCAGGTGTAGCCATAAGTACTGAAGAAGCAAATTTATTAAAGAGTAGTTACTTGTTCTTAAAATCGTACAATAACGATAATTCAGATGATTCTATTTTTACAATTTTATCTGTCCTTAATTTATATGTCTCCATCCTCAAAAAACATCAAAACCTAAGTAAACGGGCTGAAAAAAGTCCAAACAATGAGCAGTTTAATCAATTCTTAGAGCTGGCAGAACAAAAATATCAAATTGAAAAAAGTGCCGACTATTATACCCAAGCCATGAACATTTCTCTTAATCGACTCAATAATATCGTAAAAGAGCGAACAGGCATGACGGCTAAGAAATTTTTGATCAACCGTGTTTTATTAGAAGCCAAACGCCTGATTATTCACAGCGAAAAAACGGTCAAAGAAATTGCATATCAACTGGAATTCTTAGAACCTGCCCATTTCTCCAACTTCTTTAAGAAACACCTCGGCATGACGCCTAGTACTTTTAGAATGGAATTTCGATAGAATTTTGTTCCTAGGAAAAAATCAAACTGATTTTGGCAGTTTTACACGACAACAATAACTTGACTTCAAACAACTTAGCTTATAAAAATCCTAGTTTCCATTTTTTGCAAGGCTTAGCCTATTTTTTGCATCGCCTTGCTTTCCTAATTGACATACCTTTGTATTGTACTTTAATTAACAATATAAAAACCGTCAATTGTATGAAAATAAGAATTCAATTTATCAGCATTTGCTTCTTGGTATTAATGGCAATCAGTTGCCAACACAGCGAAGTCCTTTCACCAAGTAATAGTAATACAACGAATACAACAAACTCAGATAATGATCCTGACTTTAGTCAAACAGAGATCACAGCAAGCCGTCCAGAATTAACCAATCTCAATGAAAAACCAACTCCAGTTAACAAAGTTTGTCAAGTAAGATTGCAAGGAACTTGGACGCTTTCAGAAGTATTGGACAACGAAGGGAATGCGACCACCTGTGCTATGATTTATGCCCACCTTCCTGATACACTCAAATTTACTTATGAGGACAATATTCGATTGGATTGGGTGGATGCTACAGGTTTTCATCTATTAGATCACACCCCCAATGTACCCCATGAGTGTTATCATGCAATGTACAAGGTCAATTGTACCGATTATTTATTAGACATTGGAAACCTTTACTGTTCTGATCCTAGTCCTGTAGCAGCAAGATGTGGTCCTCCTCAATATGGGCGTTTCAAAATTATTCGTATCAGTCCTGATACAATGATTTTGGAGAGTTACCAAGCAGGTTGGTCAACAGTTGACTATTACGCTATTCCTAATGATTATGTGCAGCGTTATGTTTTTGAGAAGTTATAAATTTTGAAAAAAAAGGATTAATCAATAACATCATTACTCCGTTGAAAACCCGAAGGCTCAGCGTAGCTAAATCGTATTAATTTGATTACCAGCAGGATCTAATTTTGTCAATCAAAGCTGGTAATCAAATAGATGCATAGATGTTTGGCTGTGTTATAGAATTTTGTAGGTTTCTATAATTCTCAACGATAGCTTTTTATAAAAAATGAGTATTGATTTTCAAGCAATGTTAATCCTAAATTTAAGGAAAAAAACTGCTTTTTTCTTGTTCTTTGCTTGACCAAAGAACCAAAGTCAAGGGCTTATATTACGGTTGGATGGCTTTTACTACTCGAATACTGTACTTGGCGAATGCTACGCTCGCCAAGTAC
>CALDEP010000379.1 GCA_937942475.1 uncultured Aureispira sp. | reverse complement strand
AGCATTCAAAATTAAATATTTATCATTCAAATAGAGTTGTTAAACTATCTTTTGGTGTTCAGTAACCAAACTAATCTTATACGTAACATCAGCTTATAATCTATAAGTCTTGCAAAATAATAATTTTTGATGGTTTGAGCTATACTTTGACCTAAAGTTATGTATTTGATAAGACAAAAAAAAGGCACTAACAAATTGCAATCACAATTCATTAGCGCCTCTTAAATAATTTAACTTATGTTTTATTCTTGATTAATAATAACTTTTCGCTGAGAGAAGACATTTCCATTATAAACCATGAAAACATAAACACCCGTAGGGAAATCGTAATTATTAATTTGAATAGCTTGATCTCCAGTATGCACCGTTCCTGCTTGATGTTCAACCCCATTAATACTGACTAGCTTCCATTCATAATCATGCTTTAAAGGAGCGTCAAAAGTAACATTGAAGTAATCTTTTGCTGGATTTGGATACAAATTCATACTATTAATTTCATTCAATTCTGATTCCGCAGCAATCTGATCTACGCCAACCAAGTAACCGCTAACATCTCTAGATGAATTGGCTTGGAATACTTCCCTAGTCAACTCTTCTTGAATGAAAACAACGGCTTGGAAGTTTCCTGGTTGATAAGCAATCGCACTAGAACCATGATCCCAATACATAGTTACTCTTTGCGTGTCTCCAATTGCCCAAGAACGAGTGTATAAATTCGTCGCTTGGTCATCTTGACGAACCACCGCATGAACCATACTGCTGTTACCATTTGGATAACTTAATGAATCTTCCGTAATCACAGTATTGATTCTATAACGAGTAGAAATCGGCAAATTAGCTTTAGCTACTACAGTTGCTTCTATCGTGAAAATTCCTGCACTATTATGATGGAACGTATCAATTTGAATATCGAATTTAGGACTAGCCAACATTTCTTGTTCAAAATCAATGTCTTGTAGATACCTAGATCTTGGTACGCCACTTGTTTCACCATTGATATAAGCTCTACCTGCTTCTGAAATACCATAAAAATAAGTTCTAGCATTAGCAACAACTTCATTGTCTAAATGGAATCTGTCACTAGCGAGTGGTTCTGCACAATGGTATTGCAACAAGATCAAATCTTGATTGATAGGAGTGTGATGAACCAAATCATAAACATGGTTGTTAATAACCTCCATTATTGGTTCGTTGATATTAGAAGTCGTCTCTAACAAAACGTTTCTAGTTCTGCTCCCTACCCAAAAATTATCAAATCCAAAACCATCATAAAAGCTTCCGCCCAAATTGACAGAAGGAGAACCGAAGGCAAAACGTAATCGTACATTGTCACGAGCCCCCAATTCATCTAATTTATATCTAGCATCTCTCCATTCATTCGTCTTTCCAGACCACCCAATAGGCGCTAAATTCTGATCTCCTGGTTGTCCTGTGATAATAGAAGAATTAAACCAGTTTATACCTCTATTCAATTCCCCCAGTGGTGTCCAAGAACCATCTTCTTTTTGATATTCTAAAACAGCACCATCAGCAGCGGTTCTAGTATCACACCAATAGTTAAACTTAACCATTGGACGGGTAAGACTATCAATAGCAAAACAAGGACTATATACCCATGCATCTTCACTTTCCGAATAAGTTGCATTTAGTTGTGTTGACCAAAATCGATTGTTTCGATTACTTGCAATTCCTTGAGCCGTACTGTCAATTCCCCATTCCCAAAGTAAAGAATGACTTGAATCCCTACTTTCTGCATACCAATCTGCACTGGAAACTTCAAAGGATTCATCATAAGGGAAATTAGAGATTCTAGGCGAAATAACTAATCGGACAGTCTGTGTATCAATACAGTGTACTTGGTTGCTAACTATAAGCCTAGTTTCATAAACACCAGGACTACTATAAATATGAGTAATGGTATCAATGACATTGTTTTGATGGGTGCCTGATGCAGTTATACCAGGAGCAAATTCCCATATAATGTCAGTGATCGAATCTATGATTTGATTATTAAAAATATTGTTTAAACCTAAAATTGTATTGTTTGGCCAAAAAGCAATGCTATCTAATTGACAACCTCCAATAGCCGCAAAATCAATTTCTGGCATTCCAAAAACGGAAAAGGTATCAATGAATTGATTGCTACAACCTGTAACCGAATCTACATAATCGTAATAGATTGGATGATGTCCAGGACCTGCAATATCTGGAATGAATTCAGAAGTTCCAAACAGAACGCCATTCCCTGTAAATATCCCGCCTGTACTATAAGGTATAGCTGTTAAGGAAATACTGTTCATACCCAAGCAATAAGTTTTGTGGATCGAATCTCCTGTAAACGAAACTTGGGGAACAGGATTAAGCAAAACGAATTGCGTATCAGAACCATAACAAGCGCCATCTTGTACCGTATAAATAATCGTATCTGTGGTTGGGTTGGGTAAGTAACCACCACTTGCATAGTTTGGATTGGGTACAAAGTAAGGTGGAGCATTATTTAAGGTATCGTTGTTTCTCAAGAAAATACCTCCTCCTGGTACACCAAATAAAATAACAGAATCCGCAGATTCGCAATAAACAGAATCTAAAGCAAAGAAAGGACTAGTATAATCATCTACAATATAAGTATACTGAATACTATCTTGACATTTTGTTATACTATCTGTTGCTGTATAAGTAACAAAATGCGTTCCTTCTACCACCAAACTCGGATCAAAATAATAAGTAGTATCTGGATAAAAACGAACGATTAAAGGGATAAAACTTATTGTATCTGAAGAGGTTTGAATGCTGTACTGTACGCCTCCTGTACTGCTTTGGAAGCTAGTCCAAGTGTTTGGTGTTCCAGGTAATAATATAGTACTGGTATCTGTACTACAAAACCTGAAATTATTACCAGGACTTACTATGGTAGGAACTGGGAGAGGACGAACGGTTACATTCTTAATCGTATCTACTTGACAGACCAAAGTGTCCATATTGTAGAGCAAAGTATCGTTTACGGTATAAGAAATCACATGCACTCCTCCTCCTGCTTTAGCTGGGCTAAAACTACTAATTGTATTGATAATACCTTGCCCATTAAAGATACCGCCCGAAGGGATTCCTGCTATTAGGAAAGTATCCCTTGTTTCACAATAAAAATTATCTAAGCCCGTGTAACTTGGGGTTTGTGGTTTATACACTAAGGTACTAGCATCGACTGTATCTGCACAAGTTGTACTTGGATCTGTATAGATATAAGTAAAGACTTTTACCCCAGCAGTATCTTGATCGGGATCAAAGAATATGCTATTCCCACTACTGGTAAACCCAGGAGAGCTATTCCCAAATAAAGTTCCTGATGGAAAGACAGAAATGTTATCTTCCGGTGCATTAAAACAATAGGCAGAATCTAATCCATCCACCACAATATTCGGTGATGGGTGAATAAAGATGTTGACACTGTCTGTATTGGAACAACCAACAGAGTCCGTAAACGTATAATAAATAGTTTTTAAGCCTGAGCTATCTTGATCTGGAGAAATGACTCCTAGCGTGGTATCGGAAATAATCGTCCCCCAAAAAGAGAAGGAAGAAGAACCAATTAGAGGAAGGTTGAAACTTTCTAAGGTATCATTTGCCGCTGCTGTACAGTATTGTGTAAGGTAACCTCCAAATAAGGGCGTTGGTAATCGATAGACAATTGTTGTATCAAAAGCCGTGTTCTGACAAGCGTTTCTATCCTGAAAGGTATAAGAGACTATTTTTCTTCCTGTTCCTGCTTGTAGGGGAGTTAAAATGCCTGTATTCGGGTTTACGCCAGGACCACCATAAATTATATTATTAAATAAGACATTACTATCTGGAAGACCAACTAATTGATCAATAGGGTCGTCAATACAATATTTAAGATTCAGTCCCGTAAGAGTGACTTCAGGGATAGAATCAATTAGTACAATCTCTCTAACCGTATTCGTACAACCAAAGTTATCTGTATAAAGATATTGAACCGTATCACTATAAGAACTATCTACTGTAATAATTGTAGGGTCATAATAATGAGTGCCATTGATTAGAATAACGCCACTACCTGTTATGTTACCTGATTCTACTTGGAATAAACCTGAAGTATCTTTAACAAATCCATCAATAGGAAAAATTAGATCATTGCCACAATAACGTTCATTAATTAAAGAGCTGTCTAATCTTAGAACAGGAATCGCACGAATGTCTAATGTCACATTATCTCTTCCTTCACAGCCAAAGCTATCGGTATATATTACAGAAATTGGAGAAGTCCCTCCACTACTATTAGGAAAAATAGAACTAGGATTTAAGGTGCTGCCTGTAACCCCAGCACCAAAGTAAATAACGGTGTCTGCTTGATTCCCTGATAGTAAAATTGTACTTAAAGGAACATTGGTTTCATTTGAACAGAAACCTATTCTACTAGGATTATCTGCCTCTAAGCGAATTTGTGGCGGCACCCTAACAAAAAGGGTATCTGTAAACTCACTTCGACAACCAAAGTTGTCAATCATCTGTAAGGTAACTGGATGATTTCCTGATCCAGGTATACTTGGGTCAAACAATCGAGTGACCGTGTCCAATCCTGGTGCAGGCAAAAAAGTTGCAATAACAGAGAATGGAGTAAAACTATTGGGGGCAAAAGTAGGATTTAAAGGTGTAGGAAAATCGCTTGTACAATAAGCAGGCTGTGGATAGAAAATCGGCTGTACGGGCGCAATGATTCGAGTGTAAGCGGTATCCCTGTCCACACAACCAAAACGATCTACTACATAGATCAATTCAACATTTAGATGTCGATCGTTGTTCGGAACATGTTTGTTATAGTGATAAATGGGATCAAATATACTGTCCTGTTGTAAGGTATCTAATAGATTATATCCAAAAGCATCGTCTCCTCTAAACTCAAAATACGTTCTAGCTCTATACTCGAAGTCTGGACTTGGTTGTATGGCTATCGCTCCTGTGTTTGGACAGTAGGTGCTGTCTAGGTTTAGGATCTCTGGATTCGGGCGATCTTGTATGTAGATCGTGTCGAAGGCTACAAAGCTGTAAGTTCGTGTAGTAGGAAAATTAGTTATACCGCTAGAAGTAACAATTGTTGTTATAG
>CALDEP010000378.1 GCA_937942475.1 uncultured Aureispira sp. | reverse complement strand
ATACTTACCTAACCGCTTTTCAGAAACTGATTAAACAATACTGATGGAACCATTTTTCACAAACGACGCTGTTGTTTTTGGCTTATTAATGCTGCTATTGGCAGGAATATTCCATACCTCTAGCTCAGATGCACCTGGTTGGAAAAAATTCTATACCATTATACCTTCTCTCTTACTTTGTTATTTCTTGCCTGCATTGCTCAATTATCCTTTGGGGCTTATTGCACCCGAATTTTTCAAAGGAGATGCTTTAATCGCCTTTTTGGGTGAACGAGGGGTAGACTTAAATGGAGTCAATCTACAGGCCTTATCTTTTGAAGGAATCAAAGATTTTTTAGAAAAGGCTGGCGTTGAATCTAGCGAATACAAACCCTTTATTCAAAAATCTCAATTATACTTTGTTGCCTCTCGGTATCTTTTGCCTGCCAGTTTGATCTTACTCTGTTTGAGTATTGACTTTAAAGGCGTTAGAAAATTAGGTCCAAAGGCATTAATCATGTTTTTTGCAGCTTCTATAGGTATTATCTTAGGCGGTCCAATTGCGCTATTAGTCACCTCTTACGCTTTCCCTGATTTGGTAAATGTTACTCCAGATCAATTGTGGCGTGGTTTATCGACCATTGCAGGAAGTTGGATTGGTGGAGGAGCTAATCAAGCAGCTATGAAAGAAATCTTTGAGGTGAGTGATAATTTATTTGCAACGATGATTATTGTAGATGTTGTTGTTGCTAATATTTGGATGGGTTTCTTGCTTTATGGCGCTAATATTTCGGATAAGATTGACGCTAAATTAGGCGCAGATGCCTCCGCTATTGAAGAACTCAAACAAAGTATGAGCGATTACCGCTCTAGTGTAGAGGAAATGCCTACTACAACCTCTCATTTCCTATTAGTAGGATTGGCATTTGGTGGTGTTGGCTTGGCACATTGGGGGGCAGATGCAATTGTTCCGTTTATGGAGCAATACAGCACGACACTTAAAAACTTACGCCTTAACTCCTTAATGTCTGGTTTCTTTTGGTTGATTGTTATTTCAACAACCGTTGGCTTGGCACTTTCCTTTACCAAAGCAAGAAAATTAGAAGGCGTTGGTGCTTCTCGACTTGGTTCTGTCTTTATTTATATTTTAGTGGCAACCATTGGAATGAAAATGAACTTGGGGGAAGTTTGGGCAAATATCGGCTTGTTTGCCATTGGAATTACTTGGATGTTAGTACACGTTACTATTTTATTAATAACGGCTAAACTCATCAAAGCGCCTTTCTTCTTTGTTGCCGTAGGAAGTCAAGCGAATATTGGTGGTGCTGCTTCGGCTCCAATTGTTGCTTCTGCTTTTAGCCCGTCTTTAGCACCTGTTGGTGTTTTGATGGCTGTTTTGGGTTATGCTTTGGGAACTTATGGCGCCATTATTTGTGCCATGCTGATGCAAGCTTGTACTTAATACTGACGCTTACTTTCTTGTAAAACAAACTAATTGTCAATTAGGAAATTTGAAAATAGGATCTCCACAAACTTATTTTCAAATCTCCTAATTGATTTATAATTTACGTTCTTTGACAAACTTCTCTCGCAGTAAATCGTGTGATAATATTTAAACCACTTTTCTATTAGACAGTATGGGTCGTAAGTTTTAAACTCCACACGATTTGCAAAAGAACCATAATTTAAAGCTTCTAAAAGCTAAATTCCACTTCCTCTTCTTCGTCCTCAACACAATTCACTACATCATCCATAAATGCATCAATTTGTACTTTTGTTACATTCGGCATGCAAATAATATGTGTCACATCTTCCTCGGTAGCTAGTTGCCACTTAGATTTAATTTTACTTGATGTTTTTGGAAAAACAACTGTAATTGCCCCTGGGTTTGTCCATGCAGCTACCCCTGCTTCATTCAGCCTAGCCTTGCAATATTGAGCGATTTCTACACTATGCTCGTATCTTTTTCTTAGCCCTTCTAATCCTAATTTTTTGATCGCATACCACAAGAATAGTGGACTGTGCCCATTTCGAGAACCCGTTATTGTGGTATCCAGCGAACCGATATAAGAAATTCCTTTGGATATTTTGTCTCTATAAGATCGTTTTGTAATCAACACTCCTGAAGGAATCGGAGAACCGATAAATTTATGTCCACTAATCGAAATACTATCGGCACCATCCGCAAAGTCAAATGGAACATAAGGTCTTAGAAAGGGTCCATAAGCACCCGACAATGCTGCATCACAATGAATATAATGATTGTGAATTGCCAATTTTTTTAAGATTCCTTTGATTTTAGAAACATCATCTTTGGCTTCTTTCATTGTTGTTCCGAATGTAGTTAATACAATGGCGGGTTTGTGACGATTGAATCGAACGGTATTTTCAAAGTCTTCATAATCAATTTCACCATTCTCATTAGATCGAATAACAATACTAGGTATATTTAACAAATGGATATTTTTACGAACGCTATAATGAGTTGATTCCGAATAATAAACCATTGCTTTAGGATACATTTCTCTAGCCAAATAAAGCCCGTATAAATTACTTTCTGAGCCTCCATTGGTAACATATCCCCAATAATCCGTTGGATTAGCTCTAAATAATTTCGCAAAAAACGTGACAATTTCTCGTTCCATCTCATGCGTTTGAACCTTGTAGGTACTATCCTCAAAAGGATCTCCTAGATTATTAATTGGAAACTTCAAAAAATCGTATAGTTCAGAATAATCAAAATCTTTAGACACAGGATAACCCAAAAAAGAATCTCGAGCGCTTTCTACTTCTTTTTTTAACTGTTCTAACCTATTTTTATCACAAATTGATATGCTACCGTTCATGGTTTCCGTTTTAATGTGAATAATGTTTTATTCCTGCAAAAATACGGCATACCTTCTTTTTTTCCTTACAATTGCATTAAGGCAGAAAACTATCCTTTAGAATTAAATATTCCACTTGTATTTTTCTGTTTCCGTTTCTTAAATTGAATTTAAAACGAAAAAAATGCTGCTATGGATGAAACAGATAAAAAGATTCTCAGGCTATTGCAAAAGAATGCAAAACAAAATACAAAGGAAATCGCTAGTCAAATAAAATTAACTATTTCGCCAACTTTTGAGAGAATAAAAAAATTAGAACAGCAGGGAGTTATCAAGGGCTATGTTGCGATTTTGGATAGAACAAAAATTGGAAAATCCTTAATGGCTTATTGCCAAATATCTTTGTTCAAACACTCTAAGGAATTGATTCTTAATTTCAGAGCAGAAGTAGCAAAATTTCCTGAAATTATACGTTGCCACCATGTATCGGGCAATTACGATTTTTTATTGGAAGTAGCTGTAAATGACATGAATGAATATCAACAATTTGTTGTAGAGAAATTATCAATTGTTGATGGAATTTCTAACATACAAAGCTCTTTTGTTATGGAAGAAATAAAAGAAGATACTGCTTATCCATTATAGGCAGGCAGCTTATCAAGAATAAAATTATTGGACAATAGAAACGTTGTGTTCTATTGTCCAATTAATTTCTGTGATGCTGTTTATTTGAAAAACATCTACTAGGGTTTAAATATTATCCCTAGAATATTAAGCTGGTGGCATCTCTGGGTTTTGACAAACCTCATCTCCTTTTTTACCACAAACGGTACAGTCTCCAACCTTTGATTTCAACAAAGGGTTATTTTGTGCACAAGTGCCTCTAAAATCTTTTCCAACAACGATTTGGCGAATGTTAATTAATAAAAAAGAAACAAAAAAAATGCTAAAAATCAACCCAAAAACGGTTAAAAAATGTTCCATAAGTATTCTATTTTAATATTTTCAAAGATTCGTCTAATGATTCATGATTAGAACGAAAAACCAGTATCTGTCCTATCTCGTGTCAAAGATACAATTTGTCTGTTGATTAATTAAACAATTATCCCCTTTAAAAGTTTAATTTACAGACTTATTACAACTGGTATATCTTTTGGCAAGTTATCAATTGTAATTTAATTACATAATCTCTAAATAATAGAAAATGAAGATTTTTACAAACGCTTTAATTCTAGGATTTTTGTTTGCTACTTCTGCTTTGACAGCCCAAGTACTGCAATTATCTAAAGAAAGTACCTCTACCCCACCCAAATTCTCCAAAGGAGATTATATCGGAAATATTACTTACAATGAAGATGGCTCAACTACGCTACACTATGTGGAAAAACAGCCGATGAGAGTTTATTTCAAAAACTACACGTATGACAAAGATTTTAACCTGATTAATGACGAAGTTGATATGTTCTCTTTGGTCGATCAAATAAAGGCTGAATGGAAAGAAAAATTTGCTTGGTTTAATTATCAAGGAGAAGAATATACGGTAGAAGGCATTTCGATTGACCCTACTTGGGGTGGAAAATTAATTGCTAGAAAAAAAATAACTACCTGGAAATACGCTGCTGCTTTTGGTGGCTACTATCCTATTGTAGAAACTACTGACGTAGAGAAACTAAGTGGTGCAGACGATAATCGAATTTATCTTTACCATCGTGCAGAAGATTATCAAAAAGGAAATGTTGTTTTGTTGGTTGGAAACAAAGCAGAGAAAAAGTCTAAAATTAAGAACCAGCATACTAGACACTTCCAATTAATGACCGTGTCTAAGGATTTGGAGGTTAACTATGGCGAGGAAATCAAGTTTGATTATGCTATGTGTGTTAATTATGCTAGAATTATTGATGAGCCAGGCTTAGAAGAATCGAACGTTGACGATCCTATTGGTGACCTTTCTCGTGGAGATTTAGCCATTGTTTTTTCTCCTATGAAAGCTATTCTTACAGGAAAAATGACCCATGACAATCCTGCTGCACATACCTTAATCATTGTTGGTGCGGATGGTGTTATCAAAAAAAGATTGGATATAAAAACACCTTCTAGTGCTTGGTGGATTGAAGATTTGATTAAATTTGACAACGGTTCTATCATTGCTTATGGTCCTTCTAAAGACGATAAATACATTAATACCCTAAAACCAACCAACTCTCCTGCTACGTTTAGAGAATCTACTAGTGAGACAAAATGGAAAGTGTTTCAGGTCATGAAATTGAATAAAGACTTAGAATTGGAATACATCAAAGCAACAGGTTTGGATGTTTTCAAAGACAAACTAGTCACGCCTCCTTCTCAAAAAAGAGCGCCTTCTTATATTGGAAAACGGTTTGACAAACGTCAAATCATGATGACTCCAGAGGATGAATTGTTGATTAGTGGTCAAAAATACTCTTGGAAAAAAGTGCCTTTAAAAGACGAAAATGGCAATACCGTGCTAAACAAAGAAGGTGAAACCGTTTATACCCGCGAAAAAGTATATGGCGATCTTCTTATGTTTCATTTTGATAACACGGGTGATTTAAAATCACAATATGGCATTCGTAGAGATAAGATGAACAAGTATTCTCGAAGTATCCTTACCCCAACTGATTTGTACTTAGGAAAAGATGATAAAACTATTTATTGGGTGTATGGCGAAATCAAAGGTTTCCGTCGAGGATTTTCAATTGATTTGATTGGTTATAATGCCACTGCTGTTAAGAAGAAATTATTGTACTATCCAACTGTCGCTAAGGTTGATTTGAATAAAGGAAATATTTCAGACTTCACGCCATTAGGGCAAGATGAAAAAGGAAAACAACAGTATTTTACAAATCCTGAATTTCCACAATTATACGTTCCTGGTTCTCACTTAACCTTTATTGGGGAAGATAAAGCAGGAAAACAAATTTGGTTTGCTCGCTTAGATTTAGAGTAAAACAAGTAGGCTTAGGCTTTTTAGAGGTGCTTATTGAATAGTCTTATTCGATAAGCATCTTTTTTTTGCCTTAAAACGATCTTTAATTTTCAGCTCATACCAACATAAAATAGCCTCGTTTTTTGAGCGCTTTAGATTTTTTCTACTAAATTGTTAAAAAATCCACAGAATATTATTTATAAGATAGAGTTATAATACTAACTTTAAAGCCTATATCCTCCAAAAGAATACACATTGTTACTCATTCTATCTTTAAAAGGTTCTTGTCCTATTTTTGATTGCCTTTTAGATTAATACTGAATTATGAAGACTCCATCAAACGCACTATTCAAGCTGATTCGTAAAATGACGCCTAGCGAAAAACGTTATTTTAAACGATTTGGGCTGTTACAACAAAAAAAAGATTCTAATAAGTATATCTTATTATTTGACGCTATTAATGAGCAAAACGAATACAATGAACAAGCACTCCTCAAACAATTTAAAGGATATGATTTTATTAATAATTTTTCGGAGATAAAAAAATACCTTTTTAATCAAATTCAAAAAGCACTTCGCAACTATCATTCTCAAAGTTCTATAGACATCATTTTGTACAATTATTTGAGTGATATTAGTGTCCTTTATAGTAAAGAGCTTTATGTTGAATGTAGCCGCATTATCAAAAAGGCAAAAAAAATAGCCACAAAGCACGAAAAGTTTAGTCTCTTGTTGTTGCTTAATGAGTGGAAACGCAATGTATTAAGAATTAGTCACCACGTGGATGGCATTCAGAATTACTTGGACAAAGAAGTAAGCAAAGATCAAGAATATATTTCTTGTGTTGAGAATGAGTCCGTTTTTTTTAATAAAAGCCTAGAACTCACCTTGCACTTACGCAAAAAAGGTCCCGACCACGAAATCACATCAGACATCGAACTACCTGCTGAGGGACCCCAGACATTTAGAGCCAAACGATACTATTTCTTGCAAAAAAGCATGGAAGGTTATATGGAATATGATGATGAAAAAAGCTTTGAAGCCAGTAGCGGTGACGTCGCCATTTTTGAAGAAAACCCACATTTTATAGATGCCATTCCAAAACAATACATCATCTCTTTATCAAATTTGCTAGATTCTTGTGCCAACAAAATCAAGTACAATGATGTCTTTGACGAACACATGCTCAAAGTCACTAAAGTCTTAGATACCTATTCTTTTGATGCTGAATTTATTGCAAAAGAACGCTTATTGGTACACATTGTCAAATGTAAAGTATACAGCATGCGTGGCAATCTTGAAAACCTAAAGCTGGTTCGTCAAGAATTAAAAGATCAGTATGAGGTAACCAGTAAAAAAGGGTACAAAACACTAGATTTAGATGTTTATGTGCATGATAATTTGATGCGCTCGGCTTTGATTATAGAGGACTTTTCGGCTGCCTTAGAGTCATACAATGATATTCTACAACTCAATTTAGGGAACTATCGAGAAGACTTGCAAATGGAAACACGCCTACTGGGCTTGATTCCTCATTTTGAATTGGGCAATTGGTTGTTGTTAGAAAGTATGGTTCGTTCTGCTTTGCGTTTGTTGCAGCGCAAACATAGCCACTTCAAACTAGGCAAATTATTCCTAGAAGCCATTAAAAAATGTGTTGCCCTCAAACAACAACCCAATCATCAAGAAAGTGATATTGTACTGCTCTTCCAACAATTAAAACTAGATGCGCTATCCATGACCAACAAACGTAAATTAGCAGAGTACATTTTATTTATTGGATGGATTGATAGTAAATTAACCCAAAATTCTATTGCTCAATGTATTCTTGAAGCCACCAAAAGTGGCTATAAGGTCTAAGAAATTTCTTCTTTATTGAATGACCAAGTGATGCCATTGGGAGGTAGTTTACGTGTTACCAAAAACTAAAAAAGCCTACTTTATAGCTCCTAGAGACCGCCTTATTTTAAGCAAGGCGATCGCTAGGAGCTACGAAGTAGACCTAATCTTCTAAAGTTACTAGAACCTTAGCCCATTGCACCAACAATCCCTCCCATAAGTGAGATAGAGATTACCCAGTATGCTACTGTAAGTAAGGTCCATTTTAGTCCTTTCCCCTCCAACAATGCTGTAATGATTAAGGCAGAAATAGCCCCATAAAATAAAGCGTTCTGCGCCCCGTGGAAAACACCATGAAGGAAAGCATTATTATTAACCTCTCCAGCAGATTCTCTAAGAGAAGCAATAAATCGGTGCAAACCAATTACATACCCATACAAACCATAGGCGATCACAAAATTCAAAACATAAGATACAAGTATAAAAACAGGTTGTGACACCTTGTTTTCTTTTGTATTCGTCATGTCTTTAAAGATAATATTATGCCATACATAGCTTAAAACTACTGCTGCTAAGGCTGCTACTGCTATTGCAATCCATTTCATTTCCATAATTGAGTTTTTTATTAAATAAAATGCAATATAACACAATCATTAAATATTTCATTTAATCAACAAGTCAAATAGAGCAAGGCTTGCCACAGTTATGTCAATTTTTAAGAATAACATTGATAACATTAACAACCGCCATTCATACCACCCACTACAAATTTGAATTCTTGTTTAACAGCCCTTCCATTTTCGTCTTTTGCAGGCTTCCATTCAGGCATTTTGCGAATTACTTGTAGTAATAATTGATCTACTTTTGGATTGCCAATTTTCTCTACTAATTCCACGTCTTCTACCTGCCCTTTTTCATTAATCATAAACTGAACGGTTCCTCGTTCCAATTTTCTTAAATCAGCATCTGAAATAGGATCTATTGCATTCTTTTTCAAATAATCCTCTAAAGCCTCTGCCCCACCAGGATATACAGCTTCCGTATCTGGAATAACAGCAATAGCATAATTCAAATTGCTGACTTCAATTTTTCGAGTCGCTGAATTTTCTTGTTTATACTTTACATTGATGGTTACTTTTGTATTAAAATCAGCTATTTTCAACAAGGCTCTTTGCGCTTTGTTTAAAGTTCCATCACTGCCTGCTGCTCTTTTTTCTTTTCCATTTGATACCACCAAAATTTCAGTTGAAATGTAATTAGAAACCCAAGTAGTCGGGTATTCCTTCATCAAATCTAACATCGACTTAGCGGCACTCAGTTCTTTTCTAGACACTGGTTTTGCAGGTATATTAGATGGATAGACCTCATATCTGAATTTTTGACGAATCATTTCAGCAGAAGGTCCTTTATAAGCTTCTGTAAGGTCAACTTTAAGAAATGTTTCTGTGAAGTTTTGAGAAAAACTAAGGCTAGAAAATAGCATAAAGCTAAAAATAAGGCTATACTGTTTCATCTTGTATTTTTTTGTAGGTGATAATAATTAACACTTCAAATATAGCCTCGAATTATTGAAAGACCTGTTAGTCAGTCGTTATTGACTTGTTATTGACTTGTTAACAGCTCCATGTTTACTGAAAAATAGCTATTTTTAACTGATGTTACGCAAGAACTCTCTCATGAGCATGCGAATAACCTTTTTTAGTTCAGTATTAAACTCATCGTTACTTATTTAAGGGCTATTTTAATGCTTAATGCTCAATTTTTAATGTTTGTTGTGCTATGCATTTAACATTAAAAATTCAGCATTCAACATTAAGAACAAGTTCATAGATGAATTCTGATATTTTATCAGCATAATTATTTTTTGCGTAACATGAATTTTCAAGATAATTTAGTGTTTATGAACAGAACTTATTCCTTTATCGCCTTTTCTTCTATCGCTTTATTTGTGGTCTTAATTATTCAAATCAATTGGATTTTTCAGACCGCAAAAATCAAGGAAGAGCTATTTAATGATAAGGCAAATATCGTCTTAGCTAAAACAACGGCTGCCTTGTATGCAGATGAGGAAACTTGCCTAAAAATAGAGGCCTATGCCGAGTCGAGTCCTTCTGATGTAATTACTATATTGGGAGACCTTGAAGCTCGGAAAATTGATTCTCTTTTTTCTCATTATATGGCATTTTATAACTTTGAGGTTGATTATTCCTTTGTCATTTCCAAGCCAAGTCGCCTAAAAACGAACAACTCGCCAAATTCTTTCAACTATATTTATAACAAAAATTTAGATCAATTTGCTTCTAATAATAAATTAGAATTGAAGTTGATTTTTCCAGACAAAAAGCAATTTATTTTGGCTGAAATGGGGCTTTTATTTATCACCTCCGTTCTTCTAATTTTAGTGGTATTAATCTTGTTTTGGCGAACGACTTTATCCTTACTTAAAGAAAAAAGAATCTCAGAGCATACCGCTGACTTTTTAAACAACATGACCCATGAATTTAAAACGCCTTTGACCAATATTGCTTTGGCTAGTAAAATGCTAGGAAAGGATGCAAATTTTGAAAAAAAAGAAAAACTAAAGCATTATACTGAAATCATCTTAGCCGAAAATAAAAAATTAAGCCTTCAAGTAGAGCAAATGTTGGGCATGACAGCACTCGAACGAGGAGAAATCCCCTTGGAAAAAGTCAACTTAGATTTTCATGAATTAACAAAGGTCGTCTCAAAATCTATTCGCTTACAAATTGAAGATAAAAAAGGGCATTTAGACCTTCAGCTAGACGCTACTAATCCTATGATTCTGGCAGATAAAATACACATTACCAATATGCTTTGTAGCTTAATGGACAATGCCATCAAATACTCTATAGAACCCATTCAACTCTCTATCCACACCCTAAATATGGGTCAAAACTTATGCATCAAAGTTTCGGACAAAGGCATTGGAATTGCTCCTAAATATCATAAAAAGGTCTTCGATAAATTTTTCAGAGTTCCAACAGGTAATTTACATAATGTGAAGGGCTTTGGACTTGGATTAAGCTACCTCAAAAGCATTGTTGAATTGCATCAAGGAAGCATTGAATTGCAGAGCAAAAAGGGAGTAGGAACAACATTTACGATCACTTTACCTCTAGGAGCAGGGAAAAAGTCTTTTCTTAATAATTTAGAGTAAGAATCTATTCAAGAGTAAGTTTAGATCGCTTCGCTTTTAGATACTAGACCGCTTCGCTCTTAGATATTAGACCCTATTACAGCTTAATAGGGTCTAGTATCTAGCGTCTAAAAACGAAGTGATCTAATATCTAATAAAAAGTGTTAAGTAGATGCAATATTTTATAAAAAAAACACTTTTATCCTAAACATAAACCTTTCTAACTACCAAAAACATGTTTAAAATATTATTAGCAGAAGATGACCTTAATTTAGGCATCCTTCTAATGGATTATTTGGAGACTGAAAACTTTGAAGTAAAGCGCTGCAAAGATGGCGCAAAAGCCCTAAAAGCCTTCCAACAACAACACTACGATTTGTGTTTGTTAGACGTCATGATGCCTGAACTAGACGGCTTTTCTTTGGCAAAGGAAATCAGGAAAAAAGATCCTCTAATTCCCATTGTATTTATCACCGCAAAATCCTTAAAAGCAGACAAGCTAAAAGGCTATAATTTGGGTGCAGACGATTACATTACCAAACCCTTTGACGAGGAAGAATTACTTTGGAAAATCAAGGCACTCATTCGTAGAATTCCACCCAATACGTCCGAAGCCAAAACCGCAATTATTACACTCGGAAACTACCAATTTGATCCACACAATCAATCTCTAATGCTAAATGGCAAAACAAGGCGCATCACAGAAAAGGAAAGCAACATCCTTCAATACCTCTGTGCCCACAAAAATAATCTCATCAAACGGGAAGATATGCTAGTGGCGCTTTGGGGCGAAAATGATTACTTTTTAGGGCGAAGTTTGGATGTTTTTATTACTAAAATTAGAAAATATTTAAAGGAGGATTCGACCCTAAATATTGAGAATGTTTTTGGGGTTGGCTTTATTTTTAATGTTCCTTTAGAAGATAAACGTTAAGAAAGTAAGGCTTCAGAAAAAAGGCATTAACTTTGTGGATATATTTGAAACCTGATGTTATGCAGCAACCTTTTTAATCAGGACTTAAACCTAGCCTTGCTTATTTGAGTATATTTTCTAATGTTTAATTTTTAATGCAATTATACCATTCAGCATTAAAAATCAAACATTTAACATTAGAACCTTTTACTAAACTATGGTTAAGTTATTTTCAACCTAATTAGGTTTATGCGTAACATAAATTAAAACATTTAAACGTACTCTTAGCTTCTAAATTTCATTCCATCTTATGTATAGAATCATCTTTTTACTCCTGCTTTGTACGTTCCCCACTTTTATTTTTGCACAAGCATCTAGCTCCTCTACCCAAGAAGAATGGATTGTGTTATTACAACCTAAAGAAAGCATTGAAACACTTTTGGCAGATTTTGGAACAGCAGTCCAATACAAAAAAAGGCTTTCTAATCACTTAAATATTCATTTATTATCTAGTAACAAGACTTCATCTATCTTCCAGAGATTGCAGCAACATGCTACAGTACAATTTATCCAAAAAGACGAAGTGATTACATGGAGAAATACGCCAAACGATGCCTTGTACGACACACAATGGGCATTGGATACCATTAAAGCCGAACAAGCTTGGCAGTACACTACTGGCGGCTTAACGGCTCATGGCGACTCTATTGTTTGTGCCGTTATTGATCGCTCTTTTTATGTTCCACACGAAGATTTAAAAGATAACATTTGGCACAATCATGCAGAAATTCCAAACAATCAAATTGACGATGATGGAAATGGTTTTGTAGACGATTATACAGGTTGGCAATTGGTTTTTAATACCGATCGTCATGATTATGGAAACACAAATAATCACGGCAGCTCTATTCTAGGGATTATTGGGGCAAAGGGCAACAATAATTTGGGAACCACTGGCATCAATTGGGACATAAAACTAATGTTATTAAGTGCGCAGACGGCTGTTGAGATCACTAAAATATCGAATGTTATTGAGGGCTATTCTTATGCCTTGGATATGCGTCGAGCCTACAATCAATCCAATGGGCAAAAAGGGGCTTTTGTTGTCAGTACGAATTCCTCTTGGGGAATTGATTTTGCTTGGGCAGAAGACCATCCTATTTGGTGTGCCTTGTACGACTCTTTGGGTACGGCTGGTATTTTGAGTGTTGCTGCAACCACCAATACAGATAATGATGTTGATCGGAAAGGTGATATGCCTTGTTCTTGCCCTTCTGAATATTTGGTGGGGGTA
>CALDEP010000377.1 GCA_937942475.1 uncultured Aureispira sp. | reverse complement strand
CAAGCAAAAAAAACAAAAAAACATGTCTGTCATTCCAAAGCATAACGGTAATCGAGTTTACGAAAATTATTCCCAAGATATTAGTTCCGAGGCTTGGGATGTAATCGTCATTGGCTCAGGTATGGGCGGCATGAGTGCAGCAGCAGCCTTGTCAAAACTAGGCCGGAAAGTATTGGTGCTTGAGCAACATTATATACCAGGTGGTTTTACACACATGTTTGCAAGAAAAGGATATAAATGGGATGTTGGCGTCCATGTCATGGGCGAAATGAGAGAAGGGGAAGTTCCTGCAAAAATGATGAAATGGCTCACCAATGGCAAGGCTGAAATGGTTACCTTGGGAGATCCTTATGATGGCTTTTATTTCCCAGATGACTATGATTTTCAAATGGCAGAAGGCAATCAAAAATTTCTAGCCCACCTCAAATCAAAATTCCCTGGAGAAGAAAAAATATTAGATAAATATTGGAAGACCGTCAAGAAAGTCGAGATGGCAGCCAAAGCATTCTTTTTATTTCAAACCTTGCCTAGATGGTTAGAATGGCCTTTGAGTAAGATTTGGTATGGACTCATCTTTAGAAACTGGTGGAAAGTTAGTACAGAAGATGCCATTAATGAATTTGGCATGTCCGAAAAACTAAAAAGAACCTTGACAAGCCACTGGGGGTATTATGGCAGTGTTCCTAAAGAATCTAGTTTCGGCATTCATTGCCTCACACATACCCATTTTTGGAATGGTGCCTTCTATCCAAAAGGAGGCGCAAAAAAATTCGCAGAATATATGCTCGCCAATGTAGTTGACAAAGGCGGAAAAGTTGCCGTTCGTGCCAGTGTAGACGAAGTCTTAGTAAAAGATGGCAAAGCTTATGGCGTGCGCATGGAAGATGGCAAAGAGTTTAAAGCGCCCATCATTATTTCTGCTGCGGGTGCCAAAACAACGGTCAATAAATTGGTTCCTGATAATTTCAAGCATTCAGAATGGGGTAATTCGCTTCGTTCTATTGGCGATTCTCCTTCTTACCTCTGCTTAAATATAGCTTTCAAGGGAGACATCGCATCCAAAGGCGCTGGTTCGTCTAATATGTGGCTGTATACTATTGATAATAATGACCAACAATTATGGGACATTACAAACCTTGATGAAGCGCCTCACTTACTCTACGTTTCTTTTCCTTCGATGAAAGATCCAGAGCATGAAAGAGGTCAAAAGGAAACAGGAGAATGTGTCACGTTCGTCGATTGGGACGCCTTTATCAAGTGGGATGAGTCTACTTTTGGAAATAGAGAAGCAGCTTATGAAGAACTTAAAGCTTCTATCGAAAAACGCCTGTTGGATGCCCTACAAAAACGCATCCCAGACATCATGGAGCAGGTAGATTTTTGTGAGCTTTCAACGCCACTTACTGCAAAACATTATTGCAGAGCAAGCAAGGGTGCTATTTATGGTCTTAATGCTTCTACGGAGCGATTCTCCAATCCACATTTAAGAACAAGAACCCCAATTAAGAATTTCTACCTGTCAGGAGTTGATGTTGCAACAGTTGGAGTCGTTTCTGGGATGGTTTCTGGAATTTTAACCGCAGCAACTATTGATAAAAGAGCCTACTTGAAATTGCTGTAGGTTTCTAATCGAAGAGAGGTTAATCTGTGATCTACTAGAAAGATAAATTGTTCCTATATGCATAGTAAAAAACTTATTTTAATTCTAGACATTAATACTTCGTGCATTTTTTGTTTTTCTATCGAAAAAGCAAAAAAACATCTATGCACCTATTTGATTACCAGCATTTTAGTTCAACGAGAGTCAGAAAGTTATTTTACTGATAATCAAATAGATACGATTTATGCACGAAGTATTGAGACATAGCAAATCTAAAAATAAAAAATCAACATAACATGGAGCATAAAACTACAGAATCTATATTTTTTTTTAGGGGAGAAAATATCTTAGAAACAAAACCTAATCCTGATTTCAAAGGAGAAAACACATTAGAGGGAGCTAAAGAGAACCTTGCTATTATGAATGACTTCTTACATAAAAATACACTTCCAAAAGGCTTACTATCTAATCTGCCATCCAAATACACTAAAAAAGAAATACTTAACTACTATCACGAGCATTTAAACACTGATAATTTAATGGTATATTCTGCATTAATTGCAGGATCATATGCAACCAAATTTGTCCTTGGTATTCTGCTAAAAATTTCTGCACGTTTTGCTAACGATGAAGATAATACTATAACAAAAGTATTTAACAACAGAGAAGACGCATTGAAATGGTTACAAGAAAATTTAGTTCCTTAGAATCACTAATTGAATTTTCTCTATTTACAATAATGAATCTTAACATAAAAGCGAGCATCCAAACCACCCAAAGCTTGCGCAACCGTTGGTGTAAGGACAACAATGGATCCTTGCGTAAAAGAATTTTCTGGTTTGGCAGCCACTACTTTGGCATATAATTGTCGCCCTGTCATCGGGTTTTCAATTCGCACAATACCATTTTTGGGAACATAAGAACACATTACATACAATTTGTTCTTAGCCGACAAATCCATTGCCTTGTCCCAACAAGCTGTTCCTTGTAGCGTTTTTTCGTTTTTCCCGTCGAATACGGCTTCATAACGATATTTATTTTTTTGACTCTCCTCTCCTAATATCCCTGGCAATCCTGTAAAATTTTTGAGTGAATCAGGAATTCCATTTTTATCAATCCAGCCAATGTGCAAGATTTGACCTTTACTCAAACTTTCGGAAAGCAATTGATTTCTAGCCATCAATATTTCGGAAGGCAAACGGAAGTAAACCTTAGAAATGCGATACATCGTCTCGGAAGGACGTACCATATAGTAAATAGGAATGTAGGCATTAGGATCAAAGTCGGTCTCTTGAAAACGTTTAATGGCCTTACTCAAAACAGGAATTCTCAAGGTCTCTCCTATTTTTAAATCATTTGTATTGCTTATGTTGGGATTACTATAATAAATATCTGACAAATCTATCGCATAAAATTTCTTAATCGAATAGAGCGTCTGTCCTGCACGTATCGTGTGCAACAAGTATTTTTGTCCGTTCGAGATTTCTACAAATAAATGATCTGTCGAACTTAACGGACTAGTCGTTTGATATTTTTTGATGCCCAGCTGATTCATCTCAAATTCTGCAAAACCATCTGTTTGTGCTTGAAGTATAGAACAAGAAAAGAGAAAAAAGAAAATACTGTAATAGAACTTCATTGATTGATTGGTTGGTTTTTAGGAAAAAAGTAGCTTGTTATAAAAAATCAAAATACGTTATTTTTAACAACTTAGTACTATTTATGCTTATTCTATTTGGTTCTTTTGCAAATCGTGTGGAGCTTTTAATTACAGGTAGCTCTTAACTAATTTTTAGATTTTAGATACTAAATTTTAGATCGAAGCTTACTTTTAAGTATTACCACACGATTGGTCAAAGAACGTTCTATTTTAATGCCAAAATATACTATTAAACGAACGATCTCTATTTGAAAATATTCCTTCAAAGTGCTCTTATTCTTATAAAGAAGAAAAAACCGTTGATAAACATTCGAATAATTCATAAAAAATGACGAAATTTGCAACACTTTTATTCAATTGTAACAAAAACAATGAGTAGTAGGTTCACAAAAAGAACCTTTACTATTTACCATTAAAAGACCACTTTCAATAGTTTTAACCATGGACGTAAAAACGTTAGAAACACAGTTTGAATCGCACCTAAGTACCTGGCGTGAAGATGAAAAAGCAGCTTTACAATTATTAAAAATCGTAGGAGACTTACGGTTCGACCGCTCTATTGAGGTCATTCTTTTCCGTCGTGATATTTACGATGCTCGACCAACGGAAGTAATGAATGATCACCTTTTTGCAAAGAATTATTCTAAGCAGCCGATTACTATTCAAATGAGCGTAAAAATTGCGAAAGCAATTGCAAAACTTGATTTAGCGCCTTCTCGTATAGACTTGGGTAAACTAGCTACTCAATGGCTAAGCTCAGAAGAAAGTTGGGACAATATTGACCACTTTGTAGCTGAAGAATTAGTCAACTTTATTGGTGCTGACGCTAAAGCAGCTAAGGTAATTACACCAAGAGATGTTGTCTTGTACGGCTTTGGTCGTATTGGTCGTTTGGCTGCTCGTTGTTTGATTCAAATGATGGGACGTGGCGAGCAATTGCGCTTGAAAGCGATTGTTTTGCGTCAAAAAAACAAAGAAAATCCATACGAAGAGTTACTAAAACGTGCTTCTTTGTTGCGTAAAGATTCAATTCATGGAAAATTCCGTGGAACGATTAGTGTAGACCAAGAAAACAATCAATTGATTGTCAACAGCTGTCGAGTACAAATTATCTTTGCTAACAGCCCAGAAGATATTGACTATACAGAATATAGTATCAAAGATGCGATTCTAATTGACAATACAGGAGCATGGAGAGACAAAGAAGGTCTAAGCCGTCATTTACGCCCAGGTATTAAGCAAGTCTTGTTTACTGCGCCAGGTAAAGGCATTAAGAATATCGTTCATGGTATCAACCAAAAAGATCTAAATTTCCAAGAAGATACGATCTTCTGTGCCGCATCTTGTACCACCAATGCAATTGCACCTGTTTTAAAAGTATTGCATGACAATCTAGGGGTTAACAATGGTCACTTGGAAACGATTCATGCTTATACCAATGCTCAAAACTTGTTGGACAATTATAACTCTAAAGAAAGACGTGGTTCTGCTGCGGCTATAAATATGGTGATTACTTCTACTGGTGCAGCGGATGCCGTTAGTAAAGTAATTCCAGCATTAGATGGTAAATTAACAGGTTCTGCCATTCGTGTTCCTACACCAGATGGTTCTTTGGCTGTTATGACGCTAAATGTGGCTAAAGAAACAACGGTTTCTGAAATCAATGAAATGATGCGCCAAGCTTCTTTGCATGGAAATTTGGTGGAGCAAATCAAGTACTCTATTTCTAAAGAATTTGTTTCTTCGGATGTAATTGGATCTGCTGCGGCATCTATTTTTGATGCGCCTTCTACCAAAGTTGGAAAGGATGGAAAAACCATTACGGTTTATGTTTGGTATGATAATGAGTATGGTTATACTCGTCAAGTTTTACGTTTGGCAAAATATGCTGCTCAAGTAAGACGTTACCGTTATTATTAGAGAATAGATAAGGTTATAGAAATACACCAACTACGTTTATAATAGTGGTGTTGTTAAAAGCTCTCAGATGAATTCTGAGAGCTTTTAATTTTTAAACGACTTCTTTTTTCTTCTTAATAAAATACAAAGCCCCTAATAAAGACAGCAAAACAAGCCCTCCTCCTACAAACCAAAATATAGAAGATTTATTGGCTACCTGAATTGGCTTGTAGTCGCCCAATTGAACAAAAGCAGCCCAAAAAGCAGGATGACTTAATCCCCCTAGCGCATCTTCAACGTACGTTTGTTTTGCGTTTTGCAAGGCTTCATCTTTAGACAATCCTTTTTGAAGGTTCTCATAAAATAACTTGGTAATTAGAATGCTAGAATAATCGTTAATTTTCCAAAGTGTCATCACCACACTTGGAGCTCCTGCATACATAAAACTTCTGCCCAAACTGACCACACCTTCTCCATGTTGATATTTACCAAATCCTGTTTCACAAGCAGAAAGCACAACTAAATTTGCTTGTAAATTAAGTTGCTTGATTTCGTTCGAATGCAAAAAATTATCTTCTAAACCACTTCCATCTTCTGTAAATACCATGCTAGAAAACTCAGGATTTTCAGCATCTACAATTCCATGCATGGCAAGATGCAAAATACCATATTTAGGGGCTTCTTCTTTGAATTTTCGCTCATTGGCAGCCTTTCCACTATAAAAAGCACCGCCAAAATACGCTTGTAATAAATTCACCTCTTCTACCGTTCCTGGAATGGGTCCCAAGCCTTTTCGAAGTTGGTACATTCTATTATTTAGGGTAGAATCCGAGTCTTTTACAGCATTGGGATGATACACGGCTGCCATAGCCAATAAATCATAATTAGTAGCACTAGAATTGGTTTTAAATTGCTGCATCCACATGCTTGCAGAATAATTGTAAGACACAATATGCTGATTCAATAAGTAAGGCAATTTGTTAAATGGAGTCGTTTGCTTGTTATCAAAAACAGGTTGTTCTGTCAACAAAGCCTCAAACGCAATTAAATTCAACAAACCATCAGGTACAACAATAAGGCGCTTTGTGTTTTCGGGAATCAAACGACCAACATACTCCTTATAAAAAGGATAGGCGGCTTCAATATAATTCGAATAGGCAGCGGTGGGATTCTTCATGGCAAAGGAACCATTTGCCATCATTTTCCGAAAACGCTCTAATTTTTTGGTGTACTCCTCCTCTCTTGGGATGATAATATACTCCAAGGTATTTTTAGTAATACTAAAACCTATAATGTTTTTGCGCCCTTCAAAGTATTCAATAATACAGGTTCCCTCAGGCAATGTTTCTTGAATGCCATTTAAGTCAATTTGTTTTTTTGAGTATTTCAATTGATAATACTTCGGATATTCTTTCTCCAAGTGTTGTGCTAAAGCATCTTGCTTTTGGCGTACTCCAAACAAGCTTTTTTTGCTAAGTTGTACTGCCGCTTTATCCTCCGACTTTTTGGCTAAATACAGCGCTTGCTGATGCATTGATATTTGCTGCGAAAACAGCTTTTCTTGTTGAATCAAACTATCTGGAATTCCACCAAAAGAGATGGCATTTTTTTCGTTCAAAGCATCTTCCAACAAAACAGATTTACTTTGCTCTGCAAATTCAAAGGCTTTTACCAAATAACTTTTATCACCACTTTGTTCATAGAGTTTTAGATAGGTAGCAATTGCCTGTTCGTAGGTAAAATAAGCGGTTTCTAACAAAGAGCGTTTAGAACTTTCTCGATCAAAAGAATTTCGAACCTCTTCAAAACAAGCTACTGTCAAATCAGCCAATTCTTGCAGGCTTTCTCCATGCTTGTCCCATAGGTTATTTGTATTTACATATTGATAATAACTGTGTAGTTTATCCGCCAAATTATCAATCATATTATTCTTATAAGGAATATCTTCCAATTGGGGATGTTGGGTAAAATCTGCTACCGACCAATTTGGCAAATGCTCTACAATAGATTGATGAAAATAGTTGGTTGCTAATTTATAATCTTTCATATCATTGGCAATTGACCCTAAATTCCAATAAGCAGAACCCAAAGGAATGCCTTCTTTTCGATAAGCTACAATGGATCGTTCATGTGCTTCAATGGCCTTTTTATATTCTTTGGTATATTCATATAAAAAGCCCCAAGTTGCCCAGGTCCAAGATGGTTTTAAATCAGCTTTTGCAGGAAATTCTGCTATTTTTTGGAGGTATAATTTCGATTTATTGTATTGTAACAATTTGGTATAAGAGGTTGCCATAGAGCGATAAATATCCACATACAACTCTTGCACATAATCGCTTTGAGGCTGAATAAGATTCAACTCTTTTATACTCTTATTATAATGAAGAATAGCTTGCTCATCTTTTGCTTGTGTGATGTAGGCACTGCCAATATTTTCTTGGCATTCAGCAATAGAAAGATGCATTCTTGAGGGGATATACGTCAAGGCATTTTCAAAATATTCAATGGCCTTATCTTCCTCTTCTCGATAGGTATAAATAGAGCCTATTTTAGTCAAAATATTGGAATAATGGAGGGAATCTTGATTTTTTTGCTGCTTCAAATCATCCAAAGCATTGTTGTAGGCTGCCAAGCAAGCTTCCTCATTATTCTTGTCATACAATTCTACCGAGCCTAGATTATCATAATTATAATAGAAATAATAAGGATAAAGGCGATAAAGGTGCTTGTCTTTTTCTGCCAAATCAGTCGTGTTCTTTTTGACCAAATTAATAGATAATTCGGCAAAGGCGCCACATTTGGTCGCTTCCCAAACACAATAGGCATAGGTATTTGCCATGTAACTCGCTGCGGCAGCTTCATAATCCCAATTAGGATATTTTTTTAGATGCTCTTGCAATGCTTGGTACGTTTTTTCGGCTCGATCAATATCGTCGTCAATCCAAGTTTTTTGTAGGATTGCCAAATGCAAAATGGCTTTTAACTGTGGAAATTGCTCTAAGTGGGCATTAATTTCTTTTTCTGCTTTGCTATAACGTTGCAAAAAAGCAGCAGAATCAAAATCAGTATCAATAGCAAGCCACAAAATTTTGTCATATAATTCTAAGGCTTCCAAAGTCATTCCCTTTGACTTATAAGACTTTTGTGCGGCTTCCAAATCGGCAATTGCTCCTGCATAATTAGCGGCACAACGTTGATCTTCTGCCCTATCTAACAAAACCCGAATATCAGGAGGCAATTCTTTGCCATTTGGCAAGGTATAAGACATTAAAAATAAGAAACCCCCTAAAGTCAAAAAGATATATAGGGATGATTTTAGTGTGTGAAAATTCATTGGGACGTTTTTTAAATTAACTAAATAGTCATTCAATAAACTAATAATGTGCCAACAACCGTACTTGTTACCTCCTAGCTACTTTTTTACAAAAAATGATGATGACCATGCCTAGAAATCCGTTTCAATTTTTTAATAAAAAGTCCTATTTTAAGGCTAGCAACAGCTTGTTTAATTTAGTAATCTGAACTCTTTAAGTTAATCAAATAATCCTTGAATGTATCCATCCTTTTAAATTTTCTAGCCCTAGTAATTCACACTTTAAAAGTACTTATTGTTTATATTTTAATACTATTACATAAGAGGCATCTCTTTGCTCCATTCATAAGAAGAAGAGTAGGTATTTGTTATTTTATATTAGGGTGTTTTTTTTCGGATAAAAGGTGTCGGAGCGATGCTCCTTTTATCTTTTTTTTTTATAACTGGTATCAGGGCTATGCCCTTTCTAAGAGTATTGCATAATTGTCCAATAAATTTTCATAGGCATTCTTCTTTTTAGTAATTCATTCATACTCCTTTCTAATATCATTTATAGCTGTTTCTAATAAAACCCTGTACAATTTTAAGTCATTATCAAGCATAGTTTAGAATAAACTTAAAAAACTCCCTACTTTTGAAGGAGTTCAATACGCTCCCTTAAACAAAACTTAACGCAAAATAACATACAAACAATGCAAAAAATACTTTTCACCTTGCTAACCATTACTTTTTCCATCCTTTTTATCAATTCGGCTACTGCCCAACTCAATTTAACCTTAGGGCAAGGGGCACTGAGGAGCAATACTACAGGGATTCACAATACCTCTGTTGGAAACGATTGTCTGCGTAGTAATTCTTCGGGTAGTTATAATACGGCTTATGGAGCAGGAACAATGTATAGCAATAGAAGTGGAAAAAGCAATACTTCTATCGGTTATCAATCGCTTTATAGAAATACCTATGGCGTAGAAAATGTTGCTGTAGGAGCGAATGCCTTGAATAGCAATAGTACGGGAAATTACAATACTAGTTTGGGTACCTTTGCCTTAGGCTTTAATAGAGATGGAATGAACAATACCGCAGGGGGGTATCATGCGCTTATGAGCAATACCTCGGCTTCTGCCAACACTGCTTTTGGTGCTTATTGTCTGCAAAGTAATACTACTGGTGAGAATAATGTTGCTTTGGGTTATTATGCCTTGTATAATAATAGCATTGGAAATAGTAATGTTGCATTAGGAACGAATAGTTTAGGAAATAATTCTTCTGGAAATTATAACCTAGCAAGTGGGCATCATTCTATGATGAGAAATACAACAGGGAGTTATAATATTGCTTTGGGTGGTAATTCCTTGCACAATAACTTGAATGGAACCAACAATATCGCCATTGGTTATTCAACGATGTATAAGAATGTTTCGGGCTTGAATAATTCGGCTATTGGCAGCAATAGTTTGGAAAATAATTCTTCGGGCGATCACAATACAGCACTCGGTTTCCAGAGTATGAAAGACAATAAAACGGGCAATGAAAATGTTGCCATTGGTCACGATGCTTTGCTTAGAAATACCGCAGGAAATAAAAACACAGCACTGGGCTACAATGCTTATGCACGAGGTTTTGCTTATGGGAACTCTACTGCAATTGGTGCCAGCTCACATATTACAGCAAGTAATCAGATGCGTTTTGGCAATGAAAAAGTTACTAGCATTGGAGGGCAAGTTTCTTGGTCTAAAGTATCGGACAAACGCTTCAAAGTGGATGTCAAAGAGAATGTTCCTGGTCTGGATTTTATTAATTTATTGGAACCTGTCACCTATTATATTGATGCCGAAAAACTAAGAGATTATCAAGGGGTGGAAGAATGTCAGGCATCTGATAGTGATTTGGTTCGAGAAGCAGGCTTTTTAGCACAAGATGTAGAAAAAGTAGCGCAGTCCTTAGGTTTTGAATTTAGTGGTGTAGACAAGCCTCAAACGGTGGAAGATTATTATGGTTTGCGTTATGCTGATTTTACGGTTCCTTTAGTAAAAGCCGTACAGGAGTTATCAAAAGAACTTGAAGAATCACGTAAGCAAAACGAGTTATTAAACGCTAAAGTTCAAGTACTAGAAGGCGACCAAAAACGATTGGCAAAACTAGAAAAAGAAATGGCGGACATCAAGGCTTTATTGAATACGAATGCTAAAGTAGACTAAGAATTATGACCACAGAAATGCACCAAGGAGTTGGCTTATTAATTAGCAATACCGACCAAACACAGTTTTTTGTACAAATCAAGGACGAACAATATCCTTATGAAGCATGGCGAGGCGCTTGTGCTTTTTGGGGAGGGG
>CALDEP010000376.1 GCA_937942475.1 uncultured Aureispira sp. | reverse complement strand
CTTTGTTCAAAAGATTCAGAAAAAAATGAAAGTTCGTCAAACTTATGCCTTCTTTTTGGTGTTATAAATGGACTGAACGAAAGAAATTCATTCTAGAATAATATTTAATAATAATGCTTCGTGTGTTTTTTGTTTTTAGCTACGTTGAGCTTTCGGGTTCTATCAAAAAAACATCTATGCATCTATTTGATTATCAGTTTTTAACAAAACAACCACTACAAACCTATCCAACTGATAATCAAAAAGATACGTTTCCTACACAAAGTATTGTAATAAAAGACAATTATGCAGGTAGATCATTTGCTTCAACGCGCCTTAAAATTAGAATACTTGACGGCTGAAGAAGGCGTATTTTTATTCGAAAATGCGACAACAGCAGAGTTAATGTATGTTGGCAACAAAATCAAACAACACCACGTCCCTCACAACAAAGTAACGTGGATCATTGATCGCAATTCAAATACAACCAATGTCTGTATTGCCAATTGCAAGTTTTGTAATTTTTATCGCAGACCCAAACATGGCGAAGCTTATGTAACCACTATTCCTGAATATCAACAAAAGATAGATGAATTGTTTCAATTTGGTGGCGAGCAACTTTTATTACAAGGTGGTCATCATCCAGATTTGGGCTTAGATTTTTATGTTAATCTATTTAAAGAACTCAAAGCCCTCTATCCTACCTTGAAGTTACATGCCTTGGGACCGCCAGAAATTGCACATATTGCTAAACTGGAAAAAGCATCTCATACAGAAGTTCTCCAAGCCTTAAAAGATGCTGGTTTGGATTCTTTGCCAGGTGCAGGAGCCGAGATATTAAATGATCGAGTTCGTCGAAGAATTTCTCGTGGAAAATGTACGGGAAAAGAATGGTTAGACGTAATGGAAGCAGCACACCAGTTGGATATTACCACCAGTGCTACCATGATGTTTGGGCATATTGAGACCAATTATGAGCGCATGGAACACATGGTTTGGACCCGTGAAGTTCAAGATAGAAAACCAGCACATGCCAAAGGTTTCTTAGCCTTTATTTCTTGGCCTTTTATGGATGAAGACACGATCTTAAAACGCTTGGTCAACAAACGTGGAACCTATACTGGAGATGAGTACATTCGCATGGTGGCGATGAGCCGAATTATGATGCCGAATATTGTCAATATTCAAGCGTCTTGGTTGACGGTAGGGAAACAAGTTGCTCAAGCTTGTTTGCATGCAGGTGCCAATGATTTTGGTTCTATTATGATTGAAGAAAATGTGGTTTCTGCCGCAGGTGCTGCCTTCCGTTTTACGGCAGATGGTATTCAAAAAGCAATTGCAGAAGCTGGTTTTGAACCTCAATTGCGTACCCAACAATATGAATATCGGGACTTGCCTGAAAATATTATACAGCAACAATTGGATACAGCAACTATGATTGTAGATTAGTTTTAAATCCATATATATATTAAAAAAAAGGGATTAATCAGCTGTTGATTAATCCCTTTTTCATCTTCTATGCTAGCATGAAATCTTCTGCAAACACCTTTTCCAAACGGCAAATCAACGCTTTGGCTTGTTCCAAATTAAAGACCATTGGCGGTTTTATTTTGAGCACATTGTGCTGAGGTCCATCGACACTCATTAATATTTTATGCGCTTTCATTCGATTGGCTAAATAATCTGTTTTTTCAGGCAAAGGATTTAAGTCTTTGTCCACCAATTCAAAGCCTAAAAACAAGCCTTCTCCTCGTACGTCCCCTATTATAGGATAGTTTTTTGATAATTTTTGTAAGGCTTTTTTTAGATAATGGCCTACGTTTAAAGCATTTTCTTGCAACGCTTCCCGTTTTACCGTTTGTAAGACTTCCAAACCAATAGCACAAGACACAGGATTGCCTCCAAAGGTATTGAAGTACTCCATGCCATTCGCAAATTTATCTGCCAGCTCTCTAGTACAAGCTACTGCTGCTAATGGATGCCCATTTCCTAGCGGTTTTCCAATGGTTATAATATCAGGAATGACATCATGCAATTGAAAACCCCAAAATGCTTTTCCAACTCGTCCGCAACCTACTTGCACTTCATCTGAGACACAATAGCCACCAGCAGCACGAACAGCGGCATAAGCGGCTTTCAAAAACCCATCGGGCAGTTCTATTTGTCCCCCACAACTGATAATTGGCTCTATAATAAAGCCAGCAATATTTCGCTTTAAATCCTGTACTTTCTGGATCTGTTTTTCCACTTCTTCTGCATAGCGAATCCCTGTGTCAGCACCTCTGTATTTTCCTCGAAAAGTATCTGGGAGTGGAAAAACATGGGTATGTTCTGGAGCGCCTACACCACCGTTTCCATCAAATTTGTACGAGCTAATTTCTATGCAAGCATTGGTATTCCCATGATAACCAACTTCAGAGACAAGAATATCTTTTTCTCCTGTCGCAGTTTTGAGCATTCTCAAGGCTAGTTCATTGGCTTCACTTCCCGAATTCACAAAATGCAAAACCGATAATTCTTCTGGAAGTGTTGCCAATAATTCTTGTGCAAAAGCATTGATATTATCATGCAAATAACGAGAATTTGTATTAAGAATCGCCATTTGATTTTGTCCCGCTTCCACTACTTTAGAGTGTTCATGTCCTACATGTGCTACATTATTAACGGTATCCAAATATTTTTGTCCGTACTGATCCAACAAATAAGCCCCATCTCCACGGACCATCTTAATGGGCACTTTATACTGCAAGCTTAAGCCTTTTCCTAAATGTACTTTTCGATAATCAATTAAGTCTTTATTCTCCTTTTTTTGAACAGGCTCCAAGGCAGGCAAATCAAAAAAGCAATTGGCATTAGGCGAAATTGATTGCCAAACCTCGATTTGAGAAGGGCGGGCAACGCCTGGAAAATCAACCACATTGCCCAATAGATCAAGTATTACTTGAAAGTGCAAATGAGGGGTCCAAGATCCATTTTCTTGTTCGGTTCCCAACCAAGCAATCAAAGCGCCTTTGGTCACCTTTTGCCCTACTTTAACTTGCGTCAAACTACTTCTAGAAAGATGCCCATAAAGCGTATAGAAATATTTATTGGTGTCGTAATGATGTTTTATAATAATCGTTGGACCATAATCTTTGTCATTTCCATTATCATAAACAGAAAAAACTTCTCCATCCATGAGTGCATGTACAGGTGTTTGAGCAGGCAACCAAAAATCAGTTCCAATATGAATACTTCTATATTCGTAGCCATTATTTCCTTCTACTCGATAAGCATTGGTCGTATAAAAAAAACGAGCTTCTAAATAGCCGCCCGCTAAAATGACTTCTGGACTTTCCTTCTCCAATTCAGACAAACGATAGCTCATCAAAGCAACATTTTCAAAATCATCTTTGCGACCAATTAAGGAACTTTCTAAACCCAAATCTACTCGCTTAGCTTCTGTCTTTAAGGCACCTGGAAAAAGGTCGGTTAATTTAAAATCTGCTTGCTTTGCCCATGCTTTAAAGTCTTTTTCTTCTGGATGTGCTGTAAAGCCACAAGCCGATCTAAAACTATAGCTTGCAAAGGCTTCATTCAAGGCATACCATTGTTCCAAAACCACCCATCCTGTCTTAGCGCTGATTTGTTGATATTCGTTTTCGGGTTCTTTTTCTTTGCTAATTTTTGTCTTCGTTAGGCTAATCACTAAACGCATGGCAATCGAACTATACAACAGGGCTAACTCTTCTTCTTTTAAGGCAAAGGATTCGTGATAGCCTTTGACAAAAGGTAAAATTGCCGCCAAAGCATCGGCTTGATGGAGGGGCAAATACATGCCTGCAACGCCCAAATCATTAATAATAGGCGTACAAATCGCATCTCCATAATCAATTAAGGCAAGCACAGCTGGATTCTTTAAATCCTTGCTGACCACAATATTATTATCATTAACATCATTGTGTACCACACTTTTTCTCAAGCGCAACAAGGCTGGTAATCGAGCCTTAATTAAAGCATGAAAATGTTCCATCAACACTCGTTCCCGCCCTTCAAACAAATGCAAATAATCATAGACCCAAGCAACTTGGGCATTATCCCACTCCATTACTCGATGTGCTTGTGGATGCTCAAAATCTTCTAAAGCTTTTGTCAACCCTCCTGCTTTGCGCCCTAACTGTTCTCTTAACCTATCTGTTTGAGGATTTACAGCCGACCACAAACGCCCTTTTATCCAGGTTAACAATCGAACCGCACGCGCTTTTCCTTGCCGATCTAAGAAGGTAGAGATCCCTTCTTGCCCTTTATTCAAGACTACTTTGGGAACCAAAACAGATTCCTTTGAAGCAATATGTTCTAGTAATTTTTGTTGAAAATCTAACTCCTTTAAGTCTGTGCTAGGACGGCTTATTTTAAGAATGTATTGCTCTTCCTGCTTTGTTTTTACTCTAAAATTAAAATCATCATATCCATCTAGTTTGGTCAATTCCCCTTCTATTCCATATAGATCCAAAAGGATTGCTTTAGCTTCTTGAAGGCTAATTTCTAAGGTAGTATAACTGTTTTTCATAAGGTGGTTCTTGCTTCAATTTTCCAAATAGCAGAATAAGTTTTTTGTGGTAATAACGTTCTAGTGCCCCAATTATTATTATAGCAATCTGTTGCCGCAGTCATTGGCTCTATGGCGATACTCTGCCGATGACTCGGAATGTATAATTGAACATAAGGTTTGGACATCTCTTGTTCTATATGCATTTTTAGTTGATAATCAGGCGTTTTGTAATAAATTTCAGGCGATGCTAAAATAAATCCTGTATCAAATTGTTCTTCTTTTAATTGCAGTGGGTTTGGAAAATTTTTGTTCTCAATTCCTATTGGAATCATGGTTTTATCTACTTGAATTTCTTCTTGGCTTTGCATAGACAAGGTACTTTCGTCTAGATTGGTACTATAAAAATAAGGATGCCAGCCCAAGCTAAAAGGAAAACTATGCGCTCCTGTATTTTCTACGCTTACTTCCAGACTCAAACTTTCCTTCTTCAAGGTATAGGTTAAAATTGTTTTAAATGGGAATGGAAAACCTGCCGCTTGATCATCTTGTTCGTATACAAATCGTATGCTTGCGGCTTCTGCCTGAATCGTCGAATCCAAGAAATCAAACGATTGCCGATAAACTAAGCCATGCATTGCATGTCCTCTGGACGTTTCATTACAGTTCAATTGATAGGCTGTTCCTTGGTAATTGTATTGCCCTTTATTAATTCGATTGGCAAAAGGAAATAAAACAGCAGAGCAAGAACTATTCAGTAATTTGGGTGTTTCGAGGCTTCCTATTATGTTATTAATAATCAGCTGCTCGTTTACATAAAACTGCTGTATAGAAGCTCCTAAGTTTGGATATATGGCGGCTTTTGTTCCTGTATTATTGGAGACTACATAATGACTAAAAGAAGCATTTCTATGTTCTATAAATGAGATTTGAAACATAACATTTTTGGTGTTTTTAATTTATAAGTTGCAACAAATTGGGGGCTTGGTCTCTAAGAGCCTGTCTAATATAATTTGAAAATTTGCCAATTTGAAAATTTGAAGAGGATTGTAAGTAGTTGGACAAAAGTAATTAACATTAAATTGGGCATCTTTTGTCCGCTATCTTCCTTGAAAAGCCTCGCTTTAGCCCGCTAAAGCTACGTTTTACAACTCGTTAGCAAAAAAAATATACTCCAATTTTTAAGCTACT
>CALDEP010000375.1 GCA_937942475.1 uncultured Aureispira sp. | reverse complement strand
TGAATGAAGAAAGTCCTTAATTTTTGATTTTAATCGGGCTTAATTTGAACTACTTTTTATTTTTAAATAATCAAACGCTTTATCCTTATGAGAAAAATTATGCTATTTATTTTCGTTTATTTCTGTTTAGGAATGCTGTTTTGTCAAGCTCAACCTACAAATGGTGAAGATGTAGAAGTGAGTACTAAAATCGAAGCGGTAAAAGTTCATATGCAAGGAGCAGAGGTATCTCGTTCTGGCACCTTAAATATCAAGGAAGGAAGGGGAACGATTATTATCAAAAACCTTTCGTCAAAAATTTATGGAACCACCATACAAGTCGCCCTTCCCGATAAGGTAACGCTTTTGTCTTTAACAACACAGAAAAACTTCTTGGACCAAACAGAATCCCCTGAAAAAGTTCAAGAATTAAAGGACTCTGTAGAGTCTATTCGGGACCGTCTCACCGAGCTGAGAAATGAGTACAATGCATTTGATGCCGCTTGGAAATTATTAGAAAAAAATTATGCATCCAAAGGCAAGGGCGAAACCATGAGCATCGAAGACTTGGGAAAGTATTCCGCTTATTATCAAAAAGAAATTCTTCGAATAAATAAGCAAAAAACAATTTTTTCTAAACGTTTTAATAAATGGGGAAATGAGCTGCTTAAATACAAACTCCAACTTAGAGAACTCAATGCCGAGCAAATTCCAACCTCAGAAATTCACCTTGTAGTAGATGCTGAAATGGGCGTTAATAAGGGGGATGTAAAGGTTTCTTATGTTGTGGGAGACTGTGGCTGGGCACCTTTATATGATGTCTATGCCACGACAGAAGGGAAGACGGTTGATTTGATTTATCGTGGGATGGCTTATAATAATACGGGGATTGATTGGAAAGACATTGCATTGAGTTTGTCTACTGCCGATCCATTGAATAAAGCAATTCAACCTCAGTTGGATGTATGGAGTTTGGGGAGCGATTATCAAGGACGCAGCAATCAAAGTATACAAGCAAAACAAGAAACGCAGGTCGTCGCTTATAATCGTAAAAAAAAGTATAAAAGCAATTATCAAATTAATGACCTAGAAGGGAATTTTGTGGATGAATTTCAAAATAAATCCAACATAGTTTACGATTACCAAAAAGATGCTATTTCTATTACTTATGCTAGTTTTATTAGGGATGTAATGGGGCAAGATTATGACAGTAGAATTGAATATCGAGCAAGCCTTTACAAACCTTATATTAAGACAAACGAAAATACGACAGACATACAATTTCAAACGATTGAATTGCCCGAATTGAGTCGAGATTTTGAAATAAAGGAACGATACACCATACCCTCAGACAAGAAGCCTTATTCTATTAAAATCATTGCCCACCAGCTAAACTCTCGATATTCGTTTTATACGGTTCCAAAGCTAGAACCTAATGTCTATTTGTTGGCTGAATTAGCGGATTGGGAAGATTTATACCTTATTAATGCGCCTGTTAATATTTTTAATAACAATAAATTTATTGCAAAATCCTATCTGAATACCAATGAAATATCTGACACGATCTATGTTTCTTTAGGGCACAATGACTTTATAAATACGTCACATATCAAAGTAAAGACGGTTTCAAAAAAACTCTTTCTATCCAATTACAAAAAAGAAACCATTTATTATGATATAACCGTTAAAAATACCACTGATAAAGCAATTAACATCAATGTATTAGATCAAATACCTGTTAGTACAGATAAAGATGTTGTGGTGGAGTTGTTGGAAGATTCAGGAGCAAAGTTAGAAGCAGAAACAGGTATTCTTTCTTGGAACATGAATATTGCAAAGGGCGAAGGGAAAACCGTTCGATTTGGTTTCTCTGTGAAGTATCCGCCTGGTAAGAGATTTAGTTTGAAATTTAATACTTCAAGAAGTAGGCGCTATGGTTGTCCTGCTTGGTAGTCTTTTCAGACTTGCTAAGATTGAATTTGGAGGATAAATAAGTTATTTACAGCCTAGGAACGACAATATATTTAACTATTTGTAGCTACTTCAAAGAGTAGTTCTATTAAAAAAAACATAAATTTTTTAGAAAATAGACCAATAAGCTCGAATCTATAAAATTTTTTATATCTTGAGCTTATCATGGGTTTTAGGGTTTAGTTTTCTGGTCAAGTTGCTTCGGCAACTTGACCTTTTTTTATGTGTATCAATACGTCTACAGAAAGTATTGGGTCTATAACAGCTTCTATTTTAAAACCAAAAGACAAATGCAAGTACAATTAAAGAAATTGGGAATTTATTTTTTGCTAGTCTTAGGTCTAGCTAATATCGGAATCGCTCAATCTACCAAAGTTCCAAAGATTCCCTATGCCCCTTATGGCGGCGTATTCACCCCCAAAGGAACCTTACGTGTTTTATTAGTCTTTGTGACTTACAAAGATAAAAGTGCCTCCAATCCTACGTTTGAAAATAAGAACTACAATTTGCCCAATTGGGATTATAGTAAAAACAACAAACTACCTAATTTTGTCGATCCCAAAACAGGAGCCTGTCCAAGTTATATCTTTAATAAGGAATCCGACTTTGAAAAGGAAATGGATGCGGTATCAAATAACTTTTCAAAGGAGTTTTCTCTAATGTCCAATGGAACGTTTAAGATGATAGGAGAGGTCTTTACAGATGCAGCAGGAAAACCGACTGTAGTGGAGATTGATCCAACAGACGGTTACTCTTGGACCAATATGAATGGGCGAGCAGTAGAAGCCATGCAAAAGATAAATCCTAAAATGGATTATAGTCGTTTTGATCAGCGTCGCAACTTACCTAATTTTAGATTTGATAATTCTGATACAACAACACATAAGCCAGATAAGGTGATTGATTTTGTCGTTTTTGTTCATCGTTATAATAAAGGTTGGAAAGAACAACCCAAGCGAGGTATGAAAGCATGGGTTGGTTCTGGTGGCGGCTTTGCAGCAACTGGCGTGCAGCCCCAAAATAAAATCAATGGGTATAGAGTTGCAGAAGGGTTTACCATGACGTACAATTCAGGGGTTTTTATCCACGAAGTAGCGCATGTTTTATTTAATGCACCCCATATTATGGGCGTTAATAATGTAGTAGGAAATCATTTTTATTTGCTTAGTGCAGGTTGGGGAGTGATGGCTCCAAATAGTATTTTTGGTGGTTTTAATGCTTGGGAACGCTGGTATACAGGCTTTATAGAGTTAGCCGTAGATATTCAAGACCCGAAAGAGGTAGAGCCACTCAATGTTTTTGTGTTGCGTGATTTTTTTACAACAGGAGATGCCATGCGCATTAAAATACCTTTTGCTAAAGGACAACATTTGTGGTTAGAGAATCATGCAAAATTACATCCTTTGGACGAGCATCCCTGGGCTGGAAAAATACTAGGAGAAGGCGATACCGTTGCCCGCACAGCAAAAGGAATTTATGCTTATGTAGAAGGGATTGAAGGAAGTCGAAATGTTATTTTTTCCGCCTTATCAAATCGAGCAAATGGAATAAAAGTGCTGCACGCAGGAGGAAATTATGATTATCAAATGGATGAAGAGGCACCAGATCTTAAAAATAATTGGGGGAATCTCATGAAAAGCTTTCGACGATTGGAAGCAAATCCAATTTCGGGAACCAATAACTTGTATCGCTTTCCTTATGATCAAAACAAGGATGGAGTCATTAAAATTGACCCCAATTATAACTCTAGTAAAACGGAGTGGTATGCGCCTATTTTTAGAGAAGAAATATATTCTGATTCTTTTGTTAATCTTTATGGCTGTTTTGGTGTTTATGATATCAAAAAGGCAAACGGTTATGTAGGTCCTGTTGCATTTAAGGATGGGGATTATCTAGACATGAGTTCTAATCCAATGCCCTTAAATTACCCTAAGTATGATTTGAAGAAGAAAAAATTAGCGCCTTATGTTCTAAATGGTTTGGCTTTAAAATTTTCTTCGATTGAGAATAGCACAGATATGCAAGTAGAAGTGCGTTTTGAACAGGTTAAACTGTGTAAGGATAGACGTTGGACGGGTGATATTGAATTGCCAAATATTACAAAAGATGAGCGAGCTGATTTAGAAATATCCAATTGCACACAATTGGTTTTAGATAGAAGTGGAACCACAAACACACATGTTCAAACAGCAAAAGGGGATTTTATAAACTCAACTGTTTTTACAATCAAAAAGGGAGCAACATTACACTTAAAAGAAAAATCTCAATTAACTTTGGAAGACGATACCATTTTGATAGTAGAAGAAGGGGGAAAGATTATTCTCGATAAAAATTCAAAAATTGTCATCAAATCGAAGGCTGTATTTGAGGAAAAAGAAGGCATGCTTGAAAAGCATAAAGGAGCGAAAGTAATTAGACGTGGGCAAAAATAGGTTTTTAAACCATTATCTAGATTTGTTCTAAATAGGCAAAGGTGTTAACAAAACGCTAAAATAGATACAGGAAAACGAAACGAAATTTTATATTTGCAGCACCTCTGATATTTATTGTCAGAATTTAATCATTTATTTACATTATATTAATTTATATACAAGCTATATGACACTCTCAACAGGTCTTATCTTTGGTATAATTTTCATTTTGATGTTTATTGTTGTAATGGCAACAATATCAGAAGGTTTGGTAAAAATCGCTGCTAAACATCAAGGTCAAAATCCAGAGAACTACGGCGTCTTACCTAATGACATGCCAAGTATGCTTAACCGAGGTGAAGGTTCTCCTGACTATGTTTCTCAAGGAGACCATTTTGTTGATCTAAAAAAAGGTTTTGATATTAACCTTTTGGGAGCAGCATCTTTGGAGCACGGAATTGAATATGTGCACTCTTCAACTTACGCACTAAAACCAAAGGATTTTATGGGCATGATGCCAATTCCTAAGGTTGTGGTAGAAGAAGGTGGAACGCTAAAAGCTGGAGATGTTCTTTTCTACGATAAGAAACGTCCAGAAATTAAATATGCAGCACCTGTTAGTGGCGAAATGCTAAAAATCCAAAGAGGAGAGAAGCGTTCGGTTAATGAGGTGGTTATTTTGGCGGACAAGGATATCGAATACCGTGCGTACAACCTTCCTGATTTGAATACAGTAAGTCGTGAAGACTTAATTGCGTTCTTATTAGAATCAGGAGCATGGCCTTTTATTCGTCAACGTCCTTTTGACATAGTTGCAGAGCATGAAAAAATGCCTAAAGCTATTTTCGTAACGACATTTGACACGGCTCCTTTGGCTCCAAGTTTTAACTTGACGGTACAAGGAAAAGAAGCTGAATTTCAAAAAGGTTTGGACGTATTGGCTAAATTAACCGATGGTGCATTGCACTTAGGTTTAGATGGTCGTGGTCTTGCGACGCCTTCTGAAGCTTTTAGTAATGCGACAGGTGTTCAAAAACACTGGTTTAAGGGAGCGCATCCAGCAGGAAACGTAGGAATTCACATTCACCACGTTGATCCTTTGAATTCAGGCGAAACAGTATGGCATTTAGATGTACATGGTGTTTTAGTTTTAGGAACTTTGTTTGCTAAAGGTATTTTTGATACAGAACGTGTTGTTGCTCTAACTGGAAATGAAATGCCAAATCCTCGTTATGTAAGAGCGCGTCAAGGGGTTTGTATTGAGAAATTTGTTACAGAAGTTAAATTCCAAGAACAAAAAACAACAACAGACAAAGAAGGAAAACCTGTTACTATTAATAGAAAAGCAATTCGCTTAGTTTCTGGAGATCCATTAACAGGTAAAGAAATAACACCAGATGGTTACCTAGGTTTCTTTGACGATCAAATCATGACGATCGAAGAAGGTGATTATTACGAATTATTTGGTTGGTTAATTCCAAGAGCTGGACATCCAACACAGAATCGTACCTTCCCAGGTGGTTTTGCACCAAGTGCAGTATACAAAGCAGATACACAACAAAATGGAGAACACAGAGCATTTGTCGTTTCTGGCGAATACGAAAGTGTTTTACCCATGGATATTTACCCACAATACTTGTTAAGAGCGATTCAAGCAAATGACTTTGAAAAAATGGAAGGCTTGGGCATCTTGGAATTAGGAGAGGAAGATGTGGCTTTGTGTGAGTATGTATGTACTTCTAAACATCCTGTTCAAAGAACACTTCGTCAAGGTTTGGACATGTTGAGAGAACAAGGATAATCACAAGCAATTGAGATAAAGAATAAAATTAATCATAGAAACATATACTAATAATAAAGTAACCTTATGGGACTTTTTGATGTAGATTTTTGGAAAAAGATAGAGCCTAGCAAAGATAAGAAATTTGCGCACGGTCTTTACGACGGTGTCTTTACGCTCTTTTTTAAACCGAATGAGGTAAACCACGCTGGTAGCACTCATATTAAGGGACCAATGGACCTAAAACGTTTGATGATACATGTTGTAATAGCCTTACAAGTGTGTTATCTAATCGGTTCATACAATATTGGTCACCAACACTTTTTGGCATTAGGAGAACATACTGGTGTTTTGGATGCCGTGCATTTGAAATTAGTCATCGGTTTGATGTCTATTTTGCCTCTATTTATTGTATCCAACTTAGTCGGTTTGGGTATTGAATTTTACTTTGCTTCACAAAAAGGCCATCCTATTGAGGAAGGATACTTAGTAACAGGAGCATTGATTCCATTGATTATGCCTCCAGATGTTCCATTGTGGATGTTGTCATTGGCGATCATTTTTGCCGTATTATTAGCTAAAGAGGCTTTTGGTGGTACAGGAATGAATGTGGTCAACATTGCTTTGATGGCTCGTGCTTTTATCTTCTTTGCCTATCCTACAGAGATTTCTGGAGATGGACCTTGGGTATCTGCAATCGACCTTGATACTGGTGTAGTAGATTATAGCTTCTTACATACCATGTTTAATGGATTTTTTGAAAGCTTTGGATGGAGCACCTTTATTAGTGGGCAACCGCTCTTAGAATCCTTTACTGGAGCAACGCCTTTGGTGTTGGCTAGAACAGGAGGATGGGAAGCAGTAACAGAGGTATACTCTACAACAGCAATGTTTGTTGGTGGGATTCCTGGTTGTGTTGGTGAAACCTCAAAGTTAGCCATTATCATGGGTATCGCTATCTTATTGTTAACTCGTGTTGCTAGTTGGAGAATCATGTTCTCTATGGCATTGGGGGTTGCAGTTACAGGTATGTTATTTAATGCATGGGGCTTTAATGCTTACATGGATGTGCCTTGGTACAACCACTTCTTGATGGGAGGGTTGATGTTTGCTTTGGCATTTATGGCAACAGATCCTGTTACGGCATGTGGAACAAATACTGGTAAATGGATCTACGGATTCTTAATCGGTTTCTTCGGAATGGTTATTCGTGTAATGAATCCTGCTTACGCAGAAGGATGGATGTTGGCAATTTTATTAATGAATGTATTCGCGCCAACAATTGATTTTTACGTAGTAGATGCAAATATTAACAGACGTTTAAAAAGAGCTAAAGCTAAATAAAAATGGGAGAGAAAAAAGAAATGAATGTTTACTTGTATGTAATCATGATTACATCCGTAACTGCTCTAGTCTTATCGCTTTTATACACTAGTTTGGATCCAATTTTTCAAGCTAATAAAGCGGAAGCTAAGAAAGCAGCTATATTGAGTTGTATTCCTGATTCAACATTGGACTTAACAAATAAAGAGCAAGTTGCAGCAGCTTATGCAGATGTTAAAATGTATGCCGTAAATATTGCTGGTGATGTTTATTCAGATACTGAAGAGGATTTGGCTAAAATTAATGCTTTAGCAATAAACGGTGCAAAAAAATACGGAACATTAGCTGAGTTAGAATTGGCAAATGAAGAAAAGAAAGCTGAAAAGGATCGTGTTTATCCTGTCTATGAGCGTAATGGTACTTATGTAGTCGCTATTCGTGGAAATGGATTATGGGATAAAATATGGGGCTACATTGCCTTAGAAAATGACCTGAACACAATTGCTGGTGTTTATTTTGATCACAAAAACGAAACACCTGGTTTGGGTGCAGAGATTAAGGATAGTGATAAATTTAAGCAACAATTTATTGGTAAAAAGATTTTTGAAGGTAATAATGTTGCTCTAACGGTACTAAAGCGTTTCAAAAAAGGAGAGCATTATGTGACTGGTATTTCTGGTGCTACCATTACTTGTGATGGTGTTACGGGTATGTTTGCCAAAGGAATGAGCAAATACGAAACTTACTTCGAAGCTTTGAAGGATAAAAAATAAGTTTCTTTTTGTAAGTAAACAATAAAAAAATTATAAACTATACATAATATATAGCACAATGGCTGATACTATAGTTGATTCAAAAAAACAAGGAGGATTACTTGGGAAAGAAGATATGAAGCTTCTTAAAGATCCCTTACACAGTAATAATCCACTTACCATCCAAGTTTTGGGAATTTGTTCTGCTTTAGCAGTAACGGGTTCTGTTTCCAAATCTTTGGTGATGGCAGTAGCACTAGTTTTTGTATGTGCTGCTTCCAGTTTAATTATTTCTTTACTAAGAAATTCTATTCCTAGCTCAATTCGTATGATTGTCCAATTACTTGTAATTGCAGGTTTGGTACAAATTGTAGAAATTGTATTAGGAGCATATGCATACACTGCTTATGTAGAACTTTCTGTATTTATTGGTCTGATTATCACCAACTGTATTGTCATGGGACGTTTGGAAGCTTTTGCAATGGGGAACAATCCTAAGCAAGCCTTTTTAGATGGTATTGGTAATGGATTAGGATATGGATGGATTTTGGTAGCGATGGCAGTAGTACGTGAGTTGTTTGGAAAAGGTACTTTTATGGGATGGGAAATCTTATCTCCATCTTGGTATGTTGCTAACAACTTGATGGTTTTACCTGCTTCTTCTCTATTTGTAATTGGTATCTTTATTTGGATACAACGTGCAGTAGATCCTGAATTAGTAGATAAATCTTAAATCTACTTAGTTCAAACAAACAATTCTTGTAAAAATAATCAATAGTTCGTTGAAAGACTTTATCACTTTGGTTTTAATAAAATACATGCTTAATGTATTTTGATTGATGAGTTTAATTATCAAAGTGATATAAATGTGTGTTTTTATCTTTTTGTTAAAAAGTAAAAAATTAACGAACTATTACATAATCTTACTATAAATCTAACGATAAAATGGGCGAGACATTAAATATCTTCATCAAAGCAGCCTTTATTGATAACATGATCTTAGCATATTTCTTAGGAATGTGTTCTTATCTAGCGGTATCCAAAACAGTTAAAACAGCTGTAGGTTTGGGATTAGCAGTTATCTTTGTATTGGGAATTACCATGCCGATTAACTGGGCGATCAATACCTATCTTTTATCTGATAGTGCACTTGTGGACGGAATCAACCTAAGCTTTTTGCGCTTGATCTTATTTATTGCTGTAATTGCGTCTATGGTGCAATTAGTAGAAATGATTATTGAAAAAGTTTCTCCAGCATTATACAACTCATTGGGAATTTTCCTTCCATTAATTACAGTAAACTGTGCCATCCTTGGTGGATCCTTGTTTATGGTTTCTAGAGAGTACGGATTCACTGAATCTGTTTCTTTTGGATTAGGATCTGGAGTTGGATGGTTCTTGGCAATTGTAGCTATTGCTTCTATTCGTGAAAAATTGCGTACGGCTGATGTTCCTCCTGCTTTAAGAGGACTGGGTATTGCATTTATCATTACAGGACTAATGGGAATTGCATTTATGAGTTTAGCTGGATTAAACCCTGGCGATTTTAATTAATTATGACTTCTTCCTTATTGAAAAGGCTCTAGGGCTTATCAGTAAAAAATATCATACATATGTTATTAATATCTAGTATATACTTAATAATACCAATATCAATAGTTGTATTTTCAGTATTGATTTTGGTTCTAGCATCAGGATTGTTAGCGGCTAGAAAAAGGCTATTACCACAAGGAGATGTAATGCTCTCTATTAATGATGGTGAGAAAGAAATCACGACAAAACCTGGAACAAACTTATTAACTGCTTTATCTTCTGACAGTATCTTCTTGCCATCGGCTTGTGGTGGTGGTGGAACTTGTGCGATGTGTAAATGCCAAATTATTTCTGGTGGTGGAGATCCATTAGCAACAGAAATGAATCATTTGACTCGTAAAGAAGCTGCAGAACACTGGCGCTTGGCTTGTCAAGTAAAAGTTCGTTCTGATATGGATGTTGTTGTTCCTGCAGAAATTTTCGGAATCAAAAAATGGGAATGTGAAGTTGTTTCTAATTACAATGTAGCAACTTTTATCAAAGAGTTTGTGGTAAAAGTACCAGAACCAGTAGCATTTGATGCTGGTGGATATATTCAGATTGATGTACCTGCTATTACAGTGGAATATAAAGATATGAACATTGATGCGAACACAGACACAGGGAAAGCAAAAGATGAGTTTGAAGCGGAATGGGATACCTTGGGAATGCGCCAATTTACAATGGTGAACGAAGAGCCTATCTTCCGTGCTTATTCTATGGCGAATCACCCTAAGGAAGCTGAAGAGAAGCAAATCGTTATGTTAAACATTCGTGTTGCGCCACCTCCACCAGTATTTCATATTGTAGATGGTAAGCGTCAATTCAAAGAATATATGGATGTAAATCCTGGAATCTGTTCTTCTTATGTATTTGGTTGTAAAACTGGAGACAAAGTAACCATTTCTGGTCCTTATGGTGAGTTCCACATTAAACCAACTAAGAAAGAGATGGTTTATATTGGTGGTGGTGCTGGTATGGCTCCATTACGCTCTCATTTGTTTCACTTGTTCCATACTCTAAAAGTAAGAGATCGTAAGGTTTGTTATTGGTATGGTGGACGTGCGCCTCGTGAGTTATTCTATATTGATGACTTTAGACAAATTGAAGCAGAATTTGATAACTTTACCTTCCATGTTGCCATTGATAGAGATCCTAAAGATCCAGAATGGATTGGTAAAAAAGACATCAACGATGAGAACGGAAACTGTTTCTTTGGATTTGTAATGCCTGAGTTAAAGAAGCATTATTTGGATCATCATCCAGAGCCAGAAGAAATTGAATACTATTTCTGTGGACCTCCAATGATGGCACAATCTATCTTTACTGCTCTAGATGCTCTAGGCGTTCCTGAAGAGAATATCGCATTTGATGATTTTGGAGAGTAATTCTTAAACAATCATTATTTGTAAAAATATATAGCACCTTTCGCATTTTGTGGAAGGTGCTTTTTTGTGTGCCAAGGTGTCCTAATTGCTAGGACTGCGTTATCATAAAGAATAGAATATATCTTGCTTTTTTGATGAAAATTTACTATATTGACCTTATTATCAACCAGCTCCTTAGTTAATTATGAAAGATCAAGACCAAAGATCAGAAGATAGAACAAGTTTAGCAATTTCTAATCAGAACGAAAATACAACCAACCAAACAACTGATTTTGTAGACAACAGCCCAGAAGCTCAACAGGCAAAGCAGCTACAGAATATGGCAGATAATAGTGCAGAATCTTTAGGAATGCAAGAATGGCAGAGCAATGTGGAGCAGTCAAAAGAAAATACAACAGGACTACCAGACGACTTAAAAACGAATCTAGAAGCAATGTCAGGAATGTCTTTAGATCAGGTCAAAGTACATTACAATTCTTCTAAACCTGCTAAGTTAGACGCTTACGCTTACGCTGAGTTCCCAAATATCTATATTGCTCCAGGGCAAGAAAAACACCTTCCAGAAGAAGCGGCACATATGGTTCAGCAAATGCAAGGACGTGTGAAACCAACAAATGAGGTGAATGGAATGCCAATTAATGACAATGCATCTTTAGAAAAAGAAGCGGTTAAAGAAGGACAAAAGGCATCTGGTGGCGTGCAAAAAAATAAGGGCAAGGACTTAGTTCAGAAAAAAGGAAAAGGTGTTGTACAACGGGCTAAAATAGAAAAGAAATCGCATTATGGGACTTTTTCTGTGGATGATGCTAAGTATAAGTTCATAAATGGTGACAAGAAACTTGATGCTAATATAACTTTTGAGCCAGGAGATAATACAGATGCTACTAAAATTGGTTTGACGCAAGTAATTAAAGATCAAAAAAATGGTAAAAACAATTTTATTGATCCCAACTCTGTTACGAAAGGAACAGATAATGGTTCTTATGTAGATCGTCTATCTAATAGAAATAATCCTATTTATGGCTCTAATTCCTTAGCTGAAAACAAAGGACTAGAAGATACAGAAAAGGATAACAATAAGACTGCTGATCCAACAGATTTAGAACCAGGTGTTGACCGAAATGCCACGTATGAATTAGGACATCATTACAAAGAAAAAGAGGAGGATGTAGATTTTAAAACAAAAAATGCAGGTTTATATGATGGACCAACCGTAGGTGGTGGAGCTAATTCTATGAAAGAATTTGAAACAACAGCTTTAGCATTAGATGGGAAACAAAAAGGAGAATATTATGGTTCTGTAAAGTGGGGATGGGAAAAAGATGGAGCTGGAGTACTTAAAAAAATTGACTTTGATCTTGTTTCTAAAGGGGTGCCTTCTAAGAACTTTATGGAGGCTGCTGAGAAATGGAATGATGCGACGGCTAGAGGAACCTTAGTTGTCA
>CALDEP010000374.1 GCA_937942475.1 uncultured Aureispira sp. | reverse complement strand
GTTCAAAAATAATCGCACTAAAAATGACTATTTTTGTCGTCTATCTTCGTTAGTAAAAAACTCAGATAGCCCGCTATCTTCCTGTTTTACTGCCTTGATAGCCAAAAAAACTAGAACATTTTCATTGTACGCTTTCTTTTGTCCACCTACTTAAATAAACAGGCTGAATGATGCTTATCTTTTTATAATGTCCTAATGAGAATCCCAAAGCTAAAGCAAGTTTTGGGATTTTTTTTATTTGTTATGATAACAAAAATCCATCTATACGCCAAAAACCAGAAAATTATCATCTAAATTGGTACTAACTTTAAACTTTTAAAATCAAACAACACATGAAAATAACAAACAAAATCCTATTTATACTCAGCTTTTTATGCTGTAATTACAGCACAATCTTTGCACAAACCGATTTAGAAAATCAAGACCTCAAAGGAAAGATCAAATCTGTTTCGACTACCGTTTATCGCACTTCTATGAAAGAGGGAAAAGTCAAGCTTCGTGGCATTTCACAAATCCAAGAATCCTCTTTTAACAAAGCGGGTTATATGGTCTCCACAGCCTATCAAATCAATTCACTTAGCTTGGGCGAAGGTCCCAAACGAAAGATTGTTTATAAGCTAGATAAAGACAATCAGTTGCTAAAAAAGACGAATTACAAAGATGCCGTAGAAACCATGTCCACGGAATATCTTTATAAAAAAGAACAACTTGCAGCAACAAAGTATCTAGAAGGCGAAGAGCTTTTGGGAAGAGAGTTCTATACTTATGATGATAATGAAAATAAATTAAGTTCTAATTCAACAAATCCTGATGGAAATTCCTTGCAAAAAATGGAATTCACCTACACAAAGGATAATAAATTAGCCAGTTCCCAAAAGTATAAAGGGGAAGCATTAGTCGCTTATACAAAATACGAATACCCAAGTAAAAAGGAAGAGAAAATAATTGATTTGGATACAGAAACGGAAGAAGAAACCATGACTTCTTACACCATTAAGACCTATGATGCAAACCATAATTGCCTTAGCTCTATCGAGTATACTCCTGATGGAACAATAGAAAAAAAGCACTTGAACCAATATAATAAACAGGGTGATATGACGCTGCGACAAGTCTTTGGTGCTGATGGAAAGGAGGAGGCTTACAATTATGTGCGTTATGAATATCGTTATGATAAAAAAGGGAACTGGACACAGCAAGTAGAGTTCCTTAAAAATGGCAATTCATTGGATGCGGTCCAACGGGAAATTGTGTATTATAAGTAGGCTGAGGCTTATATTCTTGATAAAATTAAAATCCCAAAGCTAAAACAAGCTTTGGGATTTTTTTTGTTCTTATTATAATTCTAAATTCTCATCAAAACTCAATAACCGTCTTCCCAACCGTCTTCCCAGACTCCTGCATCAAATGCGCCCTCTTTAGATTCTCCACCGTAAAGCCCTTCAAAACTGTCGTCAAAGTGGTCTTGAGCGTTCCGTCATCCAACAAACTTCCAATTTCATTCAGAATATGGTGTTGCTGCGCCATATCATTGGTCGTATACATGGAACGAGTGTACATAAATTCAAAAGAGAAGGTCACGCTCTTACTTTTTAGCAAAGAGAGATTCAAAGGTTCACTGCTGCCAGTAATGGAGACAATATGTCCCTGTGGTTTGATTACATCTATGATGGTTTCCCAATAGTTATTGAGATGCACAAAGTCCAAAATATAATCCACTTCAGCATGTCCAATCGCTTCTAATTCTGCTTTTAAGTCATAATGATTGACCACATAATCCGCGCCTAAATCCTTGCACCAAGCACTTGATTCTGGTCTTGAAGCCGTTGCAATGACCGTCAGTTGAGCAACTTTCTTGGCAATTTGTATGGCAATCGAGCCTACGCCACCAGCCCCTGCTAAAATCAAAATCGTTTTCCCTTTATCCTTTTCAGGGTTTACTTTGATTCGATCAAAGATAGACTCCCAAGCCGTCAAACCAGTTAGAGGAATGGCAGCAGCTTCTGCTATGCTCAAATGTTTAGGTTTGAAACCAACAATTCGTTCATCCACTAGTTGATATTCGGCATTACTACCACTTCTGGTTAAGTCGCCAGCATAGTAAACTTCATCCCCTACTTTAAATTTGGAGACCTCCTTTCCTACTCCCTCCACAATTCCTACCGCATCCCAACCAATCACTTTTGGCTGCTCTAAGATTTTATCTTTTGCGGCACTTTCTCGGATTTTAAAATCTACAGGATTGACCGAATTTGCTAAGACTTTGATCAAAAGATCTTGTCCAGTAGCCTTTGGTTTTTCGGTTTCAAATTCGATAAAACTATTTTTCTCTGTGATTGGCAGTGACTGCTTAAATCCTATTGCTTTCATTTTTGTATCTTTTTATATTAATAGGTGGTTTGGTAACAATATTTAGACTAGCCTATCTTAGTCATTTCATTGATAACAAACTCTTCCACAGCACCTTCTGTTGCCTTCACATAAGCGGCTAAATGGGCATTTGTCATGTGCTTTTCCCATAATGCACGGCTTGTCCAATTCTCATGGAACAAGAATAAATTAAGATTTTGCTCATCTTGATGCAAGTCATAATTGATACAGCCTTCTTCTGCTCTGGTAGGCGCTATTAATTTTAGTAATTCAGCTTTAACGAGTTCCCTTTTTTCTTCTTTTGCTACAATTTTAGCGACGATAGTTAATTGTTGAGTAGACATTTTTTGTTTTTATAGGTTGTTAAATAGATGTTCTCTCTGCTTTACAAAGATGCATTTATTTTAGTAACATTCGAGCGATCAAAATAGTTGTTTTAATTTTAAAAATGTTCTAATTCTACCAATTGATAATTAGGAATGAAAATTAAATAAAGTGCTAGAGTTGACGAGGTTTATTTTATTTCTAATGAGGCAAAAAACGCAGGCATAGCATACCTGTTTCCACGAACGTGAAGCTATGACGAGTATTTTTAACGAAATTAGAGGCAAAATAAACAAGTCAAGAATGGTACTTTATTTATTTTTTATTCCTAAAGATCGAAATTTCATTTTTCAATAGTTCATCACTACTTCATGAACACAAATGTACGCTATTTTTTTGTAATCCTAAATTGAATGCGTTCATTTTTTTGGCGTCCTTCCGTAGTTTTGTTTAATGCAATTGGTCGAGATTGCCCATATCCTCTAAAAGTCAATCGCTCTTTTTTGATTCCAGAGGACAATAAATAATTGTAAATGACTTCTGCTCGATTTTTAGATAAGATTTGATTCTTTTGAGGATCGCCCTTATCGTCAGTGTGTCCTGATATTTCTACATGATAACTAGGATTCAGCCGCAAGGTTCCCACCAAATCATTCAAAGCGTTTTGAGCACCTGGCAACATGGTTACTTTTCCTTTTTCAAAATCCAAGTTTCGCATAATAATTACTTGACCTAGATAATATTCTTTTTTCTGTACTTTTACATCCAATACAATATTCTGCACGCCCCTAGTTCGAATCAAGTCAAAAGAACCACAATCACAACTGAAATTAGTGCTTGTATTCGTAACACAAACATCATCTATATAATAGTAAGCAAAATCCACATGAGGATTCTTAAACGTATCGTTCTCTATGGCACCAGAAACGTTTGTTTTTTTGTCATCGTCAAAGTTCCCCAAAACTAGGTAACGCTCTCCCCCTTGTGCCTTATACTCGCAAGTGATTTCCACCCAAGCACGTTCATCTAATGGAGAGCGATCTTCTTGCAACATATACGTCATGTTTTTAGTCGCAATGGGCAATTCATTTTTTTGATTCCATTGAATTTTTGAAGCCGTCATCCCCAAAGCGCCTACGGCACGATTGGACGATTGAGCTAAAAACACATGTGCTTTCACACAATAAACATTTCCAGACAACAAAGGCTGTTTGAGTTCCAACTGTACATATTCTCGAAAATCACGCTTTATATAACGGCTAGCATAAGCATAAATCCCTGTATAGGCATGACCTGTACGAGCTATACTGCGTCCCATTTTATTATAAGGAATATCGACGTTCTCACCTCCTGCCCTCTTGTGAAAATAGTCTGGACTAGCTTCTGTTGGCGAGGAACAATAGTCTACCATTCCCCATTCTCCCAAATCACTTGGAACTTTTCTGTATTGTTCAAAGCTAGGGTTTTTAACCATATTCTGTAATACCTGAGCATTGGCAGCTTTTCCAGCCAATAAAAAAAAGATCAAGGCTAGGGCAACTAACAGGGATTGTATTTTATTCATCGTTCTAAAACTTGCTATGATGGTACTTATGGGGTTGAAAAGCACCATTTTTTAATAAAGAATTAATATTGCTTATTTGTAATAATGTCTAATTGATTAATACTTAGCTGCGCTGCTACTTCGTGGTCGTGGAGTTTTTAGTTTTTTTTACAAAAAACATAAACCTCGTAGAAGTAGCGTAGCTAAATACACCTTCCATTAACCTAACTATCAGCTTATTATTGTTTTGAATACATAAAAGTCATCTAGCTGGTAATCCATCTAATACGATTTCTACACGAAGTATAGATTGATGGAGGAATGCTTATTTCTCTATAAAATAAAACCCAAGTCGTCTATTCTTCTAATATATCCTTTGTCTATCTGAAATTTAAGGCGTATTTTTGCGCTGCTATTTGTTCTGTCTAATTTTTAGCAGCATCAAAAATAAGCATTTTAGACAAGTGAACAAAAGATATAGCAATAAACAGCAAATCAAAATGGTTTATCAGAAAAAATAAACCTTAATTTTGAGTGCAGGTCAAAAAATAATGGTTCTTTGACACACATGATCACGATTTCTATGGTAACAACAGCCATAGAGTAACCTTTTTATAGTACAAAGTTGATTCTTAATAAAATGAAAATTTTCAAAAAAGTCCTAAAATGGACATTCCTTGCGGTTGCAGTATTTTTGATCTACGTAATTATTTGTTTGCTACACGGTACAGCAACCGATTATCAGCCACAAGAAATAATCGAACTAGTCATTCCAAAAGGAAACAAACCTGATACCATAAAAGCAGGTCGTTTAAGTTTTTTAAATTGGAATGTTGGTTATGGTGGTTTGGGTGCCAGTTCTAATTTTTTCTATGACAATGGAAATCCTTTTTTCTTTTCTGGTGGCAAAATGGTTCGCTCTTCTCAGGCTGCTGTGGAAGAAAACATAGAAGGAATTGCAGATTTCATTGGCGAACAAAAGGCAGATTTTGTCCTGTTGCAAGAAGTAGATCAAAATTCAAAACGAAGTTATTATATCAATCAATATGAGCGATACTTAGGAGAATTACCTAATTATAGCAGCAGCTTTGCGCCTAATTACAAGGTTGAGCGAGTAGTCATTCCAGTGGCAGAGCCTTGGCATGTGATGGGAAAAATGGAAAGTGGTTTGAGCAGTTATTCTAAATACAAAACCGCCCAAAGTACTCGTTATCAATTTCCTGGTTCTTATGGCTGGCCAGATTATATTTTTCATTTAGACCGTTGCTTATCGTTACAACGTTATCCAACGGTGCATCCAGAAGGCAAGGAACTTGTTGTGATCAATACACACAATTCTGCTTATGATGGTGGGAAATTAAAAAGCGACGAAATGGCTTATTTTAAGCAATTGGTGCTTCAAGAATATGAGAAAGGAAACTACATCGTCGTTGGCGGAGATTGGAATCAAACGCCTCCTGGAATCGCTGCTGATGCGGTAGGAAAATCGCTTGGCATTCCAAGTAATTCCAGTGCCTACCCTCCTAATATTTCTAGTGATTTTATGCCTCAAGGTTGGCAATGGGCATTCGACCCAACTGTTCCGACTAATAGATCGATGATTGATGTCCTTGATTATGGAAAAACAAAGGTCACCTTAGTTGATTTCTACTTGGTTTCTCCTAATGTCAGCGTAAAAAAAGTAGTAGGAAAAAATTTGAAGTTTAAAAATTCTGATCATAATCCAATTTTATTAGAAGTAGAATTAATAGGTCTTGAAATGCCAACAGATAGCGTTTCCATAGATTCTACAGTCACAGAATTCTAATTTAGAAATCTTTATTCTAATCTAAATTTTATTTTTTTTACACAAACCTGTAACATTGGTACAAGATTCGTATTAATAGGATAGTAAGCTAAAAAGAAACTTGCTTATTTAGTCCATCAGTTATAAACAAAAAAAAGACCTCAATATGATTCGCACACTCATTTTTTTGCTACTCAGTAGTATAGGAACGGCTTCTTTTGCACAAGAACCACCACAGAAAGAAACGCCAAAAGTTGTTATTAAAACACAAAAAAAACGTGGCGATGCTGTTAATGACAGTATGTATCAAATTCGGATTCAAGAATCTGAATTAGATGGCATGTATATCCCAAAAGATTTGTACGATGTGTTCAAAGAATTGGATAAATTAATGGATGAAGATGCTACGAAAACGTTCATGGCTTATTCGGACGCAGAAGTGGATCGAAAAACACATGGCTCGTTGGGCGTTTGGTTAGAACACAAATGGTCGCTTAGCGAAGGGTCTCGATTGTCTGATTATTTTAGAAAAATGAAGGTGCCACATTATGATTATATGATTGGGATTATCATTACTTCCTATCATCGGCATTTGCATGGAAATGATTTAAAAATCAAGGAACAAGTGACTTTCTTTAGAGAAATTTGGAATAAAAAACAACAAGCTAAAGCTGAAGAATTAATCCAGCGTGGTGAAGTCAAAGAATAAAACCTAAAAATAAAGTTGAAGATTTAAAGATAACAACCTCTTTAAATCTTCAACTAAACTTAGAAGTAATCTCCTCAAAAAAGCTAAGAAGACCTACTTATTGTAGCATCAATCTTCTTCGATTGCCCGTCCACATCAATAACATTAGAGCAAGCATCAAGCTCATCGTGATACCGATCAAATAAACACCATTAGAGAATACAAAATAGTCTACTACCGTTTTTTCTACTAACTTAAATTGATTGTTTTCTGCTAATAATTCAACCGTGTGTTGATTTTTATTATTTAATAGAAATTGTTCTTTCTCAAAACCATTTTTTGCCACAATTAAGGCACTTTGGTTTCTTGAAATCCCACTAAACGTACTGTTTTTTGCAGATAAAGATTGAATCTCAGGTGGAATTCCAGTAATCTCAAAAAGAACATTCGTTTCATGTCCTAATTGCACATAGCCATTTTTAATGACCATAGAATTCTCCTTATTTCCATTAAAATAAACACTTATATTCTTTTCTAAATGCTCTAATACTAGATCCTGAAATTCTTCGGGTGTATTATAAACACGATCTGGATAATTTGTCTTTATTTCATACTGAAAAGCGGTTAGTGCAGAACGGACCTGTAACAGCCATTGCCCTTCTGGTTGCTCGATAAGCATTGTTGTTGACAATTCTGGCTGATGTGCTTGCAGTTTATTACAAAAACAAGTCGCCCAAATTAAAATTATTATACTATATTTCATTGGTTTTAATTATTTAATACTTCGTGGAGTTTTTAGTTTTTTTGCAAAAAACATAAACCTCGTAGAAGCAGCGCAGCTAAACACATCTTGCATCAGGTCGATTATCAGCTTATTAATACCTTGAATGCGTAAAAGTTATCTAACTAATAATCAATCTAATACGATTTAGCTACGCTGAGTCTTCGAGTTCTACACGAAGTATTGATTATTTGATCTTGAGAAACAGAATACAAACTAGTTTGCATAAGCACCATACAAACAATCAATAAAGCTATTCGTTCCTGCTGCTGCAACGTGATAATGATAGCCTCTTGTATCATCATAATGCCCTCTACACGCATCCAAATCTGTTGGCTCATCGCCATTGGCATCCAAACGTTCGTACATCGCATGTCCATCCATAGCATAACCAATTAAGGCAGCATGTCCATCACTTTGAGTTATTTTGGTAGATAAGCCTGTTGCAGCATGATAATGATAACCTGCATTTAAGTTGATATGTCCCCCTGCATCGTCAAATGGAGCTAACGTATAAGCTCCTAAAATAGCATCTGTTGGTGCTGGAGCATCAAAGACAACCCCATTTAAGGCTAGCCCTCTACTACTTGGCGCATTTCCTCCTCCTGGCCCCATTGCAAAGGAAGTAGTCGTCGTTAACTTAACAGGTGTAACAGGTATTGTGTAAGTCTGTGTCATGTTTGCGATATAAGAAGGCAAACATTCTACACAGTAATTTTGGTAGGCAACGCCTACATTTGGATTTGCCGCATCTGCACATTCTTGCTGCGTGGTTGTCTTGTAAATATCGCCATTGGTATCGTACATATGCCAAGTGTTATCAGAATAAAACGTTGCCATATTTTGAACAAAAGCTCCATCAACATCATACACTTGACCACCTTCTAACCAAATACCTCCAGCACTAGCATCGTCCGAAATATTAGAAGGGCACCAAGGTCCCATATTGTGATCGGTCGCAATAACATTCGTCACAATTTCATAACAATCTGTTGTTGTCCCATCAGAAAGGGTACAAGGAACAATCGTAATCGCTTGAGCTAAGCCCGTGGAGACAAAAAGTGTAGGGTCAACATCTTTAATCACATCAACTGTAGTGTCCACTTCTTTGTTGCAAGAACAGGAAAAAATAAGTAGGGAAAGAAGAAAAAAGAACAAGCTTGAAATTTTCATCAATTCATTTTTAAGATTATAAAATAATGTCTTTAGGGTCTATTTTCTGTTAGACGACAATTCTTTTATAATCCCTTGCTTTTTTATTCAAAAATAATCCTGTACTCGAAAAGTAATAGTCTTAGTACTTTTTTCATGTGTTTAATAAAGGGCTTTAGTAAAGAAATCTTGTAAAATAAATTTCAACGACAAGCATTCTAAGCAAGATACAAAGCCTCTAAATCTGAAGGTAAGTTCACCTTTTTTAACTTAGGTAAGGCTTTTAATGCTGCCACAAAATCTGCTGCTCCAATTAGACTTGAATCTAGCACTTCTATTTCTTCCAAGTGTTGCAATTGATGAATGGGAAAATCAAGCTGCATATGCTTCCCCTCTAAGATTAAAACTTTCAAGCATTTCAGATCAAAGATTTCAGTAGGAATTTGTAGAGCATCCGATTTATAGGTGAGTTTTTTTAGGTTTTTTAGCTTGTGAAACTCTTGCCAGCCCCGATCATGGAATGTCGCATTGGTGAAGTCTAGTTCTTCTAAATTATCTAAGGTACCAAAGTCTTGTGGTATAGGAATTTCTGTTCGTTTGTAGTCCAAAATCAACTTTTTCAAACGCTTCATTTTTGCACCACCCAATTGACTCGTCAATATTGTTACAGGATGATGGCGTCCCTCTAAAACCTCCACAATGTCCATTTCAAAGAGGTGGTCGATAATTCGCCCATCACCTTCTTGCAAGAACAAATAACCATTGTCTACCCTCCCATTCCAAAATTCTGTGGCGGCTTCTTTCTGTTCTTTTTCTGGTAATTCGTTGACGGCGTCTGTGTATAAAGTTGGAAATGGATAGGTTTGATTATAATGATCAAAAGCATATTTCAGCAATTCAATTTCATTAATTTCTGTTTTAGAACAGACTTCTTTAAGGTAGCGCCTGGCACTAAAAAAATCAAGTTGATGTCGCTTAAAATTGAAGCGAACTTTTAGAGCTGTTAATAAATTTTCGGAAGCGTTTAAGGTGAGTAAGTTTTTCGATTTTCGAACAATTGTGGCATTTTTACTGAACTTATGCACAAAAAACAAACTCGTCATCAAATCTTTAGGAACACCACCACTTTTTAACAACTCCAAAGCAATCAAAACATTATCATCAGATAAAGTACATAACATGGTTCGCAAATTTGCTACATTCCCAGGTTCTTCTGCTTCTGCTTCCAACAAATAAGCGGGCGCTACTTCATCTAAATAATGATTCAATTCCGTTTCTGTCAACAAAACTAAATTAGCCTCCAACAAAGCGGCTGTTTTTTTGATGTTCTTACCCAAAAGAACATGAGATGTTTTTGCCGTTCGTTTTCCCACCAAAGCAATGTCGATTTCTTTCAATCGAGCCTTCAAATCTGCCTTTTTCTTGATCGTCGTTCCTAAAACTAGCAACTCACTGCCCGCTTTGAAGGAACTAGCATCAAAGGTTTCTAATCGACTACTGACTTCAGCAATTACAGCGGCTCTAACTTTAGCATTATTAACTGAATAACCATCTAATACTAAGGCATTTGACAAGCCTTTTTTAGCAGCTTCATTTTTTGATAATAAAATACAAATTACTTCTACAATTACTTTATTTTCTAATAAATTCGCTTTCTTTAAAGCTTTTTTAATAGATAAAATATCCTTAACATATTGCTTGCTAGTCCTTCGCCAAAAGCGTTTAAAATCTAGTAATTGCTCTTCCAATTGAAAGACAAAAGGAAGCAGCCAACCCATCGGATTTTCAAACCAATTCAATAAATTTAGTTGTCTGAATTGACTAAAATCAGCTTTTATATGCTCGATTTTATTGTTGTCAATCACCAGCTTTTCTAAGTGCTTTAAACTAGTAATTTCGGTTGGTAGTTCTTTGATTTTATTATTTTGTAAAAACAATTCTTTCAAGGATAGATGTTCATAAACCCAAGTTGGAATAGCTTCACAAGCATTCGTTCTTAAATCTAGAACCTCCAAATTAGGCCAATAACATTGTTTAGGCAGAGCAAGATTTAATAATTCATTCGCCGCCAATTCTAATTTGACCAACTGTGGTATTTTTAGCAGTACGGCTGGTATTTCCTTTAGTTTACATTGATAAAACGTCAGCTCTTTTAGATTTTTCAAGTGCCCCAATGTATCTGGCAAAATCAAAGCCTCTGAGGCTATTCTAATTCCCAGTATTTCTAAGTTTTCTAATTTACTGATATAATCAGGCAAGGCACCACCACCCCAAAAAGCAATACTTATCTTTTTGAGTTTTTTTAATTTGGTAATCTCTCGAGGAATTGCGTTTAACACACGAACTGAAAGAATTTCAAGGTTGGTATACTCAAAAACATCGGCTGGCAATAAACCAGTGTCTCTATCTGTTTCGACATACAACCATTGAACTTTTGCTTTTTGCGTTTTAGGAGCCGTTTTGTAAGAATATTGCTTCATAGTAAACTGAACTAAAAATTAGAAGGTAAATTAAACGTTGAAGCGGTACTAATTTGTTTTTTTCTTAATATTAAAAGACATACTAATCTCTGGCAAGAACAATGTTTTTCCGCTTTCTGAAAAGGCTTTTTTAGCAGCAGAATGATCTAATTTTATGGGCGGAAAGGTATCAAAGTGGCAACCAATAATGGTATTACATTGTATAAAATCACTAGCTAAAACTGCATCGTCATAGCCCATTGTAAAATAATCTCCAATTGGCAAAATGGCAAAATCAAGTCGAGGACACATCATTGGAATCAATTTCATGTCCATCGTTAAAGCCGTATCTCCTGCAAAATAAAACGTACCACTAGTGTCATTGCTGATGACAAAACCTACTGGATTACCACCATAACTCCCATCAGGCATTGAACTAGAATGCACCGCATTTACCATTTTAAGAACCCCAAAATCAAATTTACATTTGCCTCCAGTATTCATACCAATTCCTTCCAAGCCTTGCTTTTCAAACCATTGAGCAACTTCATAGGCCGCAATAATTTTTGCCCCACTCTGAATCGCAATCTCTAAAGCATCCGCCAAGTGGTCTCCATGTCCATGAGAAAGTAAGATATAATCTGGCTTTATGGTCTCCAAATTAATCTTAGCCGATTTTGCTTTAGGGTTTGCAGTAATAAAAGGATCAAATAATAATTTCTTATTTCCTACCTGTACTAAAAAACAACTGTGTCCATAATATGTAATTCGCATATTTTCATTTACTTTTAGAGTTCAATACTTCGTGCAGAACCCGAAGGCTCAGCGTAGCTAAATCGTATTAGATTGATTATCAGTCAG